>NZ_JADBPZ010000004.1:0-202131 GCF_014893445.1 Enterobacter cloacae complex sp. P29RS
GTCTCCTCTTCTATGCCAGTTATAACTGTTACCCATGTATCCGGTCTAAAGTGTTACCCATGTTTCCGGTTCATACCCTGCGCTTACCCGGCCTACACTATCCCTGCTCTTACAATTGGGTTGCGCTGAAATAATGCTCGGGCTTCGCGATGCGATCCTGCGCCGCGACCACCTGGAGCTCATATTCCTGCATCGTCTTCGTCGCAATCATGATTTCATAAACGGCTGCGGTTACGTGCTCCAGCGCATCGCGCAGGCTCGTGCCCTGCAATAGCTTCACCAGCAGCAAACCGCTGGTCACATCCCCAACCCCGACAGGCTGACGAGTACCGAAATCCACCAGCGGTCGACTGATGTGCCAGGCTTCATCCTTCGTCACCAACAGCATTTCAAAACGGTCCTGGCTCAACCCTGCGCGTGCCAGGTGCTTAACCAGCACAATCTCTGGCCCCTGGGCGAGGAGCTCGCGAGAGGCGCGTACAGCCTCTTCTACACTGTTGACCGGATGCTCGCACAGGATCTCAAGTTCAATCAGATTTGGCGCAATAATATCGCTGGCGGGCAATGCATGACGGACATGAAACTCCGCAACGCCCGGCGCGACGATGCAGCCTTTTTCCGGATGCCCCATCACCGGATCGCAGAAATATTTCGCCGCGGGGTTTGCCGCTTTCACCTGGCGCACAATGCCGAGGATATGTTCCCCCTGCTCCGCCGAACCCAGATAACCGCTCAGTACGGCATCGCAGCGTTTAAGCTGGTCGATATCCGCAATCCCCTGAACGATCTCCGTCAGATGCGACGGCGGCATCACGCAGCCGGTCCATTTACCGTACTGGGTGTGATTCGAGAACTGAACGGTATTGAGGGGCCAGACGTTGGCCCCGAGGCGGCGCATCGGGAATTCCGCAGCGCTGTTGCCAGCATGTCCAAAAACAACGTGGGACTGAATGGCGAGGATGTTCTTCATGTTGTACTTACCAAACCCTGTCAAAACAAAAGGGGCGTGGTTTCCCACGCCCCTGCGTACTTTTAATTACTTCCAGCAGACCAGGCAGTAATTTTTCTTACCGCGACGCAGCAGCGTGTAGCGACCATAGAGACGGTCGTTCTCGGTAAAGGTGTATTCCGGATCGGCCTGTTTTTCGCCATTAATGGTGATCGCGTTAGAGGCGATGGTTTTACGCGCCTGACCGCGAGACGGCTGGAGCTCGGAGTCCACCAGCGCCTGCATCAGATCGGCGCCTTTTTCCATCTCCACCATCGGCACGCCATCCTGAGCAAGCTGTTCGAAGTCCGCTTCGCTTAAATCGCTCAGGGTCCCGTTGAACAGGCTCGCCGTAATGCGTTTCGCCGCTGCCAGACCTTCTTCACCGTGAACCAGTTTAGTCACTTCGTCGGCCAGCACATACTGGGCGCGCGGTGCTTTACCGCTGTTCTTGTCTTCTTCTTCCAGCGCATTGATTTCTTCGATATCCATAAAGGTGAAGAATTTCAGGAAGCGATAAACATCGGCATCCGCCGTGTTGATCCAGAACTGGTAGAATTTGTACGGGCTGGTTTTCTTCGGATCCAGCCATACTGCGCCGCCTTCGGTTTTACCAAACTTGGTACCGTCTGCTTTGGTGATCAGCGGCACGGTCAGACCAAACACCTGATTCTGGTGAAGACGACGGGTCAGATCGATACCGGAGGTGATGTTACCCCACTGGTCAGAACCGCCAATTTGCAGCGACACGCCGTGCAGCTTGTTCAGGCAGGCGAAGTCATACCCCTGCAACAGGTTGTAGGAGAACTCGGTGAAAGAGATACCCTGATCGTCACGGTTAAGACGCTGCTTGACCGCTTCTTTGTTAATCATCTGGTTAACAGAGAAGTGTTTGCCGATGTCACGCAGGAACGTCAGCACGTTCATGCCACCAAACCAGTCGTAGTTGTTCGCCGCAATCGCAGCGTTGTCACCACAGTTGAAATCCAGGAACGGTGCAACCTGTTTACGGATCTTATCCACCCACTCCTGCACGGTGTCTTCGGTATTCAGCTTACGCTCAGCGGCTTTGAAACTTGGGTCGCCAATCAGACCAGTCGCACCGCCAACCAGGGCAACAGGCTTATGACCCGCCATCTGGAAGCGTTTCAGGCATAACAATGGAACAAGATGCCCCAAATGCAAGCTGTCAGCGGTGGGATCGAAGCCGCAATAGAGCGCGATCGGGCCTTGCGCCAGTCGCTCTGCTAACGCTTCCTCGTCCGTCACCTGGGCCACCAGGCCCCGCTCTTGCAATTGTTTAATCAAGTTACTGCTTGCCATCAAATTCTCCATGTATAAACGACTGCACCTTTGCCGGTACACGACTTTTCGCCTGATGCGAAAGGACCATAGAATAAAGCGCCAGCGCGGTGTGCGCTAGCGCTTAAATCAACAAATTTTGGGGATTACGGTGCCAGTCGGTCTATTTTCCAGCCACCGTTGTCGCGCTGGTATAAAAAGCGGTCGTGCAGGCGGTGCTCACCGCCCTGCCAGAATTCCATCTGCTCAATGGGGATGCGGAACCCGCCCCAGAAACTCGGCAGCGGCACTTCACCCTGCTGAAACTTCTGTTTGAGTTCGAGGAATTTACTTTCAAGTACGCCGCGGGCCGAGATTCGGCTGGACTGTTTAGAAACCCAGGCGCCAATCTGACTGTCGCGCGGTCGGCTGTGGAAATATTTCACCACTTCGAGCGTAGAGAGGCGCTCTGCCTTGCCGGTAACCATCACCTGGCGCTCAAGCATATGCCACGGGAAGAGCAGGCTAATACGCGGATTATTTTCCAGGTGATGCGCTTTACGACTACCAAGGTTGGTGTAGAACACCAGCCCTTTCTCGTCATAATGCTTAAGAAGAACGATGCGTTGATACGGCTGACCGTTTTCATCAACCGTGGCAACGACCATCGCCGTCGGGTCGGCCAGTTTCGCTTCGCAGGCCTGTTTCAGCCAGCGTTCAAAAAGCACCAGCGGTTCGGCGGGAAGATCCTGGCGGCGCAGACCGCCTTTGGTGTATTCACGGCGCAGATGCGCAATTTGCTGTAGTTCGTCGTTATCTGACATGGCGTTAGCTGAAAGTGAGGTTGGGTGGCGCTATTGTGCGCGCCCCCTTCAAAAATCTCAACGCTTCGGATTTTCCAGCTGACAATTGTTCAGCACAATGCGGTCTCGCTTATAGACGGTGGCGCTGTCACCTTTTGACCAGAAGACGTAGATCCCATCCGTGTAACGCGCCCCGGAGGCGGACATCCCCTGCTTCAGCGTCAACAACTTATTGTCATAAACAAAGCTTGCTTCCTGGCGAGTGTTGTTCAGCTTCACCGTCAGCGGTTTTTCATCACAACGATATTCCAGCGTATCGGTTTGCATACGCTCAACGAACTGGTTATAGACGCTGCATCCGGTCATAAGAAAAGGTACAGCAATGAGAAGAAGTTTTTTCATGGGCAGATTCCGAAGACTATCCTGGTCCTGGAGGGCCTAACCGCCCTCCTGTTTTTCCCTATTTTACGGGTTATGCCTCCCGCTGAATTTCAGTTAACTCTGATTATGGCGCGGATTTGCCGGGAAAATAGCACCGAGGACGCTCGCCTCCCGCGCACCGGTTACGGAGGGTAAATTCCCGGGCAGACCGGCAACCGTACGCCAGGCAAGCCAGGCGAAGGCCAGCGCTTCCATGTCGTCTCCGCTGATCCCGGCTTCGTCAGTGGTCGTGACTTCGGTGCCCGGCAGCAGGGCGGCGAGGCGTGCCATCAGGAGCGGGTTGCGGCTTCCGCCTCCGCATACCAGCAGACGCTCGCACCCGCCGCTGAGCAACACCTGTTCAGAAATCGACACGGCGGTAAGCTCAGTCAGCGTAGCCTGCACATCCTGAGGCGCAAGGCCGGGGAAGCGTGCCAGATGACGTTCAAGCCAGCCGTAGTTGAAATACTCTCGCCCCGTGCTTTTCGGCGCGGGCAGGGCAAAGAATGGATCGCTTAACAGGGCTTGCAGCAAGGGAAGGATCACTTTCCCCTGGCTGGCCCACTGCGCGTCTTTGTCGTAGGGTTTACCGTTCTGACGCCAGATCCAGGCATCCATCAGCATATTACCGGGCCCGGTATCGTATCCACGCACGGGCTGCCCGGGAATGAGCATTGACAGGTTGGCAATCCCGCCAATGTTCAGAACCATTCTGCGCTCCACCGAGTGCGCCAGCAGCGCCTGATGAAATGCCGGAACCAGCGGCGCCCCCTGCCCGCCGAGGGCCATATCGCGACGACGGAAATCCCCCACCACCGTCACGCCGGTTTTTGCCACAATCTGGTTATTATCGCCAATTTGCATCGTGTGCGGCGCCTCGCCGACAGGTTCATGCCAGACGGTCTGCCCATGGCAACCTATTGCCACGACATCCTGCGGATGAAGTCTTTCTTGCTGCATCAGGGCCAATACCGCATCAGCAAACAGCGCCCCCAGACGCACATCCAGTTGGCCCAGTTGGGAAAGCGTCAGCTGTTGCCCCTGGCAGATGCTCAGGATCTCTTCTTTTAACGAGACCGGAATAGGCCAGGTCAGGCTTGCCTGCTGCGCCACCATGTTTTCATCAATGGCGGCCAGAACGACATCCACACCGTCAAGACTGGTACCAGACATCACACCGATATAGCGACCCGATTTCATGCGCTTTCCTTACGTTACATGGGCTAAGTGCAACCACTCCATCATAAATAACGCTGCTTTGCTATCCGGTGATAATATTTTTTAACAATCTCAGACCTGTAGCACAGACGATTTTTGTTTATGTCCCGTTAAGCCCTGTTCAGGTAAAATTTATCTATTCGGCATGCAAAGATATGAACTGTGGTCAGGAATGCCATATAATTTAGCCATAACGGATGCCCCAACCGGGCGTTTTTTGGTGAACAGGAGAGTCAAATGATTTTACGTGTACTGGGCGTTTCGCTGATTGGTTTAACACTGGCGGGTTGTGTGAACGACAATTCACTCTCCGGCGACGTATATAGTGCTTCTGAAGCTAAACAGGTACAGAACGTGACCTACGGTACTATCGTTAATGCCCGTCCTGTTCAGATTCAGGGTGGTGATGACACGAACGTCGTGGGCGCAATCGGTGGTGCTGTGCTGGGTGGTTTCCTGGGTAACACCATTGGTGGCGGCACCGGTCGCTCTCTGGCTACCGCAGCAGGCGCAGTTGCAGGCGGCGTAGCGGGTCAGGGCGTTCAGGGTGCGATGAACAAAACTCAGGGCGTTGAGCTGGAAATCCGTAAAGACGATGGCAGCACCATTATGGTTGTGCAGAAACAGGGTAATACTCGCTTCTCTGCAGGCCAGCGTGTTGTACTGGCAAGCAACGGTAGCCAGGTCACCGTCTCCCCGCGTTAATATCCCGACGGATGCGGTCCTTTCGGGCCGCATCCATTTACAAAAACTATCATTTTAAAAAATGTATTTATAAAAATACATTCACACGGCGTATAATTAATTCCCTCTGATATTGTTCCTGCGCAAAGTATTTTTTATTTCCCTCCTTTAGACTCGTCTGATTCTCTTTTTCCTCTTTTTAATTTTTTAACATTCTATGCTTGCGAACTGTCGATTTGTAATGAACCGCTTTGTGGCCTTTGCACTTGGGTGCATTTTTATCATTGCCGTGTTACAAGGTTGTTTTATAAAACTTGTTGAATGGGTTCCTTCATTCTCTCCGCTATTTTTCCCTACGCTCACTATTTTTCTTCTGGTATTCCATCTGTTTATCGCCTGTTTTATGGCAATGAAATACTGGTGTGATAAAAAACGGCTATATCTCGTTCCGATTGCGTCAGCCTTTGCCGGTTCAGCACTGCTGATGGTGGGTACGCTATCCAGTTTTCCAGGTTGGCTGGATCTCTATCAGTTCAACGAGGCGAACTATAATGACGCGATGATCTTTTATATGTTCCGACACCTCTTAATGGCGGTGCTCATGATGGCCTCAGCCTTACTTTATACGCTTCGCGTTTCCCCCCTTTCACGAAGCACCCACATCGGTATTGTTGTCGGATCGGCTCTCTTTACGGGCTGCATGCTTTGGCTGGCGTGGTTCTATTCCAGCCATTCCACGACGTTAACCCTGGATCTTGTGGATAATGAAACCCGGCAGTTCATGATTCTCTGGAGCCAGACCATCAACATCATTTTGGTCATTCTTTGGGTTGTCACATTAATCACCCTGATGGTCGTGACCCGGATAAGAAATTTGTTCTGGGCGGGCGGCAATTTTTTATGCGTCTGTTATGTCGTCACGCTGTTAATGCTGTTGTTAGGCGGATACGTAGAAGATGTTTCATGGTACCGCGCCCGGTTATTCGAAACTGTCGCGACATTAATGATTATTTTCATTTTGCTTTCCGACGTCTTTAATTTGTATCGTGACTCGCACGTCAAATACCAGCAGTCGTATCAAAATTCAATCCGCGACCCGCTTACCCGTCTTTATAATCGCAGCTATTTTTATGATTCATTAAACTACGCCCTCAGCACTGTAACGGAGGCACACCCGGTATCGGTGGTAGTAAGCGACCTTGACCGTTTCAAGCGTATCAACGACTGTTACGGGCATTTGCAGGGCGATAAGGTATTACAGTTCGTCTCTAATCTGCTGACGGATTCCGTGCGCCCCCAGGATATCGCGGCCCGAATCGGTGGTGAAGAGTTTGTGTTGATGCTGACAAATACCCCTTCAGACGCCGCGCGGCAGGTGGCCGAGCGCATTCGCCTCAAGCTGAGCGGGTTTGATAAAGCCAGCAGCGGCGGTCATCTGCCGGAACCCATTACCATCAGCATGGGCGTATTCACCGCAACCTCGCCGGAAACCAGTGCGGAAACCTGCGTGGAGAGCGCGGATAAAGCCATGTATGAGGCAAAAGAGACGGGGCGCAACCGGGTGGTGGTGTTCAGATAATAAGAAAGGCCTTGATTTCGCAAGGCCTTTACGTTCGGTCAGTCGCGAGACTGCAGATCGTGGATGTTCTGCTCAAGACGGGCGATGAGTCCTATCAGCATCTCCAGCTCAGCGGGGGAAATACCTTCAAGGATCTCCCCACGCGTTTTACTGATGACAGCTTCCATCTCAGTAATAATCGGGGCCGCTTTTTCCGTCAATTTGATCCGCTTGGCGCGACGGTCGCTGGCGCAGGTTTGTCGGGAGATAAGTCCCTTCTCTTCCAGTTGGTCAAGAGTGCGCACCAGTGACGGCTGCTCAATGCCAATCGCTTTTGCCAGTTGGATCTGTGACTGGTCGGGCGGGAGCTGATGAATGTTATGCAGCGTAACCCAGTGCGTCTGCGTGAGTTCCAGAGGTTTCAGGCGATGGTCAATCAGAGCACGCCAGATGCGTACCAACCTTGCCAGATCAGAACCTAATGGCGATTCCAATTTCATCTCCTTATAATTAGCTTGCTAAGTGATTATAGTGATTTTAGAATAGTTTGCAGTATTTGTATTGCCAAAACAAATGCAATCACGGTATTCATCATTCCTGAAAGGATGATTTACACTGAACGGTAATGCGCCATCGCATTGAAATATGCCATTGTGGCCCTCACCCCACTGCAAAGGATCACTGCTTGTGACGTTCTTTTCCCTCTCCGCAGGGTTGCCCCTCCAGGATCTGATTGTCGGCGCATCGGTCTACTTTCCGCCACTGTTTAAAGCCGTGATGGTCGGTTTTGTGATCTGGCTCATTGCGCATCGTCTGCTGCGCGACTGGATGTATTCCGGTGAAATCTGGCACCCGATGTTAATGGATCTCTCCCTGTTTACCCTTTCCGTCTGTCTTGGCCTTGCCGTGTTAACCGTGTGGTGAGAATAGCATTGAAAACGTTAAAATATTTTTCCACTCTTTTCGTTTTAGCGCTGGCGCTTATGGCCGGCTGGTGGCTCTGGAATTATTACATGCAGTCGCCCTGGACGCGTGACGGCAAGATCCGCGCAGAACAGGTCAGCATCACGCCACAGGTGTCCGGCAGTATCAGCGCGCTGCTGGTGAAGGACAACCAGTTCGTTCATGCGGGCGATGTGTTATTCCGCATCGATGAGACCCCTTTCCACATTGCGGTGCTCAATGCCCAGGCGCAGCTCGCAAAAGCTCAATCAGATCTGGCAAAAGCCAATAACGAAGCCGAACGTCGCCGACATCTGTCGAGGAATTACATCTCTGCGGAAGATCTCGATACCGCCAATATCAATGTAAAAGCCATGCAGGCCAGCCTGAAGGTTGCAGAGGCAACGCTGAAACAGGCCGAGTGGCAACTGACCCAGACCGTTGTCAAAGCTCCGGTGGATGGATGGATCACGAGCCTGTCGACCCGTGTGGGGGATTACGCCACCACAGGCCAGCCGGTCTTTGCCCTGGTAGATAGCCACTCTTTCTATGTTGTAGGTTATTTTGAAGAGACCAAGCTGCGGCATATCCGCGAGGGTGCGCCTGCCCGGATCACGCTTTACAGCGGTGCAGAAAAGTTACAGGGTCACGTTAGTAGCATAGGTCGGGCAATTTACGATCAGAGCGTGGAAACCGATTCTGGTCTGGTGCCTGACATCAAACCCAACGTACCGTGGGTGCGTCTGGCTCAGCGGGTGCCTGTTCGCGTCGAGTTAGAGCAACTGCCGAAAGACATTACTCTGGTCTCTGGCACAACCTGCACCGTCGCCATCGGATCGCGATGATGAACCTGGGAGCTTTCTCCTGGCGCAATACGCCGTGGATAAAAGCGACACGGCCGCAGTGGCGTTACGCGCTGCGTAACGGCATCGCCATGTGCCTTGCGCTTACGGTTGCCTATTATCTGAATCTGGATGAGCCTTACTGGGCGATGACCTCTGCGGCGGTCGTCAGCTTCCCTACCGTCGGGGGCGTTATCAGTAAAAGCCTCGGGCGCGTGGCGGGTAGCCTGCTGGGTGCGACCGCTGCACTGCTTCTTGCCGGCCATACCCTGAACGATCCCTGGCTCTTTCTGTTAAGCATGTCGGCATGGCTGGGGCTGTGCACCTGGGCCTGCGCCCATTTTACCAACAACGTTGCGTACGCGTTTCAACTGGCAGGTTACACCGCAGCCATTATCGCCTTTCCGGTCGTCAACGTGCTGGATACCACCGAGCTATGGGACATCGCCCAGGCACGCGTATGTGAAGTGATGGTCGGCATTCTGTGCGGCGGCGTCATGATGATGATCCTGCCCAGCACCTCGGATGGCACTACGCTTATCACCGCCCTTAAAACGATGCACGCGCGTTTGCTGGAACATGCCAGCCTGCTCTGGCAGCCTGATAGCAGCGATAACATCCGTCTAGCACACGAAAAGGTCATCGGCCAGATCCTGACCATGAACCTGTTACGCATCCAGGCATTCTGGAGCCACTACCGTTTTCGTCGCCAGAACACGCTCCTGAACTATTTACTGCACCAGCAATTGCGGATGACGAGTGCGATCTCAAGCCTTCGCCGGATGTTGCTGAACTGGCCTGCGCCGCCAGCCCATACCCGGGAAGTTATCGAGGCGCTGCTCGCCGCCCTTGCGCGTCCGGATGCCGATATCTATACCGTGGCCCGCATTATCGCGCCGCTCGCCCCAACGGATGAATATGATTACCGGCACCGCGCATTCTGGCAGCGTCTGAACTATTTCTGCCGCCTGTATCTGCGCAGCAGCCGCTGGTTAAAAGCCGTCGAAAATGCCACGCCCGTCACCGAATTTTCCGTTCCCGGTAGCCCAGCTCTGGCACGCCATACCGACGCAATGGAGGCGCTGTGGAGCGGTTTTCGTACGTTTTGCGCGTTGACGGCCGTGGGCGCATGGGCCATCACCACCCAATGGGATGCGGGCAGTGCAGCCCTGACGCTTGCGGCAATCAGCTGCGTGCTCTATTCCGTCGCAGCTTCCCCGTTTAATTCCCTGACGCTTCTGCTGCGTACGCTGGTACTGCTGTCGCTGTTCAGCTTCGTGGTGAAATTTGGTTTGATGGTGCAGATAACCGACCTCTGGCAATTTCTGCTGTTTCTCTTCCCGCTATTAACCACCATGCAGTTGCTCAAACTGCAAATGCCAAAACTGGCCGGTCTGTGGGGGCAGTTGATTGTTTTTATGGGCTCATTTATCTCTGTAACGAATCCTCCGGTTTACGATTACGCTGATTTTCTCAACGATAACCTGGCGAAGATCCTCGGCGTGGGGCTGGCGTGGCTGGCTTTCGCCGTGCTACGCCCGGGCTCGGATGCGCGTAAAAGCCGCAGGCATATTCGTGAGCTGCGCAGGGGTTTTGTCGATCAACTGAGCCGTAGGCCGCATCTGCGTGAAAGCGAGTATGAATCGCTGGTTTACCATCATGTCAGCCAGCTGAACAACAGCCAGGATTCCCTCTCCCGTCGCTGGCTACTGCGCTGGGGCGTGGTGCTGCTGAACTGTTCGCACGTGGTGTGGCAGCTGCGTGCCTGGGAGACGCGTTCCGACCCGCTTTCGCAGGTCCGCGATAATTGTATTTCCATGCTTCGCGATGTGATGAGCGAGCGCGGAGTTCAGCAACGCCCCCTGAGCGTCACGCTCGCCGAGCTTCAGCGTATTTGCGACGCTCTGGCGCACCACCATCAGCCTGCGGCCCGCGATCTGGCGTCCATTATCTGGCGGCTGCACTGCTCCCTGTCACAGCTTGAACAGGCGCCGCCACCCGGAACAATTGGCGATCAGATCACCCCGCAGGCATAGCGCGCCCCGCCGCCGCCAAGCGGTTTAGGTTGATCGGACATGTTATCGCCGCCCACATGGACCATCAGCGCCTTGCCTTTGACCTCGTCAATCTTTTTCAGCCGGGGCGCAACAACCGGATCGGTGGCTTTACCGTCGTTATTCACCACCAGCACCGGCAGATCGCCGAGGTGCCCCATACCTTCCGGGCCTTCATGCTTACCAGAGTTGTGCGGATCCAGATGCCCCCCAGCGGCCTCAGCGGCTGAAGGTTTCCCCTCTTTCATTGCAGGTTGACAGCTGCCTTTGGCATGAACGTGAAAACCATGTTCACCGGGTGGAAGGGCCTTGAGATCGGGAGCAAATTCCAGCCCTTTATCGGTTTCGGTGATTTTCACCGTCCCGATGGACTGGCCTACTCCCTGAGAAGTGACGAGATTCATTTCAACTTCTTCGCTGGCTGCCTGCGCTCCTGCGCAAACAACCAGCGTGACCACTGCCAGAGCAAAACGCTTCATAAGACCTCCACGGGTTATTTTTTGCACCTTAAGTTTATACCAGCGGCGCAGATTTCACCGGAAAGTCAGGTTCAGGCGTGCTCAGGGTACGTCGTAGCCCAGCGCCGCCTTGCGGATGCGGAACCACTGCTGACGCGTCATATCCAGCTCTTCAGCCACCAGCGCAGCGCGTACGCGCTCAATTTTGCCGGAGCCGATAATTGGCAGCGGTTTAGACGGCAGGCGCAGGATCCAGGCGTAAACCACCTGCTCGATGCTTTCCGCATTCAGTTCGCGGGCCACGGTTTCAAGCTCGTTACGCAGCGGCTGGAAGGCCTCATCGTTAAACAGGCGACCGCCGCCGAGACAAGACCAGGCCATCGGACGAATGCGTAACTGTTGCAGCTGATCGAGCGTTCCGTCCAGCAGCAGCGGCTGGTGAACAGGCGAAATCTCCACCTGATTCGTCGCCAGCGTAAACGGCAGGCGAGACTGCAATAGCGCAAACTGTGCCGGGGTGAAGTTAGACACGCCAAAATGACGCACTTTGCCGCTCTGGTGTAGCGTCAGGAACGCTTCCGCAACCTCATCCGCATCCATCAATGGATCGGGACGGTGGATCAGCAGCAGGTCGATACGATCGGTGGCCAGGTTGACCAGTGACTGCTCGGCGCTTTTAACGATATGCGCGCTGTCAGTGATGTAATGCCCAAGTGCATGCTCCGGTTTTGCTGTGGTGGCAATACCGCATTTGGTCACAATCTCCATACGTTCACGCAGCGCTGGCGCACGCTTCAGCGCTTCGCCAAAAGCGGCCTCGCACTGATAGCCGCCATAAATATCAGCGTGATCGACGGTGGTGATCCCGAGATCGAGATGCTCTTCTATAAAGTCCACCAGCTGGACCGGAGACATATTCCAGTCCATAAGGCGCCAGTAGCCCATAACGAATCGGGAGAATTCCGGGCCCTGCGGGGCAAGGGTAATACGCTGAACCATAACATTTTCCTCAAGGAAGTCATGTCACCAGTATACGCAATTACCCTGCTAAAACAGTGAAGGTTGCTGAGGTTCTTCGGTTTCAACCGCTTTGTTTGCACGAATTTTGCGCAGCAGACGTTGTCGGCAGAGCCGTAAGACCTCCTGCTTTTGCGCGTCGCTGAAATTTTGCCAGTTAAAACGTTCATCGCGTGTGCGCATGCAGCCACGGCAGTATCCTCGTTCATCAACCTGGCAAATACCCCGGCACGGGCTCTGGACAGGGAAAAATTCCAGTTGCTCTGCCACACCTACCTCCAGAACGTCATTATTCCCTACAGTGAAGACCCTAAATGGCCTGCATGCAAGGAGTGTCCGTCACAAACAGGGCATTAAGGTTTCGCTAATCTTCCCTTCTTATACTCGCCGCATTGATATAACGAATGGTCTGGTCATCATGTGGCTCACTAAAAAGTTACACTGTAATGATACGAAATTTACCCTCGCCTGTGCGCTTTTCTTCACCGTGTTCAATGCGCTGTTTATCCAGCGCAGCTGGTCAATTATCGCACCTGCCCGTCTGCACGACGTGCTTTTTGCCGCCAGTGTGCCGCTGGTTCTGTTCTGCGGCTGGGTCATTGTTTTTAGCCTGCTGAATATTCCCTTTATTCGCAAGCCGCTCATGATTGCCCTGACCATAGGATGCGCCGCCGCGACCTGGTTTATGTACACCTATGGCGCGGTTATCGATCAAAACATGATTGTGAACGTGTTTGAGACTAACTCCCAAGAAGCGACAGCCCTGGTAACGCCGCAGCTGATCCTGTGGCTGGCCGTCGCGGGTCTGGTCCCTTCCGTCATCTTAGCCCTGACGCGCATTCGAACCGGAAAATGGTGGTATGCCCTGCTAACACGTTTCGCCGCTATACTGGGTGCGCTGCTGGTGATCATTCTCGTCGCGGCAGTGTTCTATAAAGATTATGCTTCGCTGTTCCGCAATAACAAAAGCATCGTCAAAATGGTCACTCCGGCGAACTACGTGAGCGCCGTTGTGAAGTACAGCAAAATGCGCTGGTTTGCTGGCGACCAGACGCTGGTCCGCATTGGCGAGGATGCCCATAAAGGGGCGCTGATTTCCGGCCAACGTAAGAAAACCGTGCTGGTTCTGGTGGTGGGTGAAGCCTCCCGCGCTGCAAACTATTCGTTAAATGGTTACCCACGTGAAACCAACCCCGAGCTGAAAAAGCGGGATGTCATCAACTTCCCACAGGCCTCCTCCTGTGGCACGGAAACCGCCGTTTCCGTCCCCTGTATGTTCTCCGGCATGACGCGAAAAAAATATGACGCGGACCTCGCCCATCATCAGGAAGGACTGCTCGATGTGCTTAACCACGCCGGGTTCAACCTGCTGTGGCGCGACAATGACGGCGGGTGTAAAGGTGCCTGCGACCGCGTGCCGCACACGGATATGACCCAGTGGAAACTGGATCAGTTCTGTAAGGACAAATCCTGTATCGACGACGTCAACCTGTACCGCCTGGACAACGTGCTGGACGGAATAAAGCAGGATACCGTACTGGTGATACACCTGATGGGCAGCCACGGTCCGGCTTATTACAACCGTTACCCGGACCGCTTCCGGAAATTCACCCCAACCTGCGATACCAATGAAATTCAGGATTGCGATCATCAGTCGCTGATCAATACCTATGACAACTCGATTCTGTATACCGATAGCGTGCTCAGCCGAACCATCGACGCGCTAAAAGCCCGGCAGGCCAGTATGAACACAGCGCTCATTTACCTCTCCGATCACGGCGAATCGGTGGGCGAAAGCGGAATTTACCTGCACGGTACGCCGTATATGCTGGCCCCGGAGCAGCAAACGCATATTCCGTTTATGTTCTGGCTCTCCCCGGACTATGCGAAAAACTTCGGCGTAAACACGGATTGCCTGCGTAACCATGCTGCAAAAGAGGCAGTTTCACAGGACAATTTGTTTGCCACGGTTCTGGGCATGATGGACGTGAAATCAGTGGTTTATCAGCCGCAGCTGGATATTTTGTCGCAATGTCGTCGCTAAGCGGGCTTGCATTAGACCGAACGGTCTATTAGAGTAAGAGCATGAGCAGACATACAGAACACGATACACGAGAACATTTGCTGGCTACCGGCGAGCGCCTTTGCATGCATCGCGGGTTTACCGGTATGGGGCTGAGTGAGTTATTAAAAACCGCTGAAGTGCCTAAGGGATCGTTTTATCACTATTTTCGATCCAAAGAGGCGTTTGGCGTAGCCATGCTGGAGCGGCACTACGCCAGCTACCATCAGCGCCTGGCAGCCCACTTCGCCAGCGGCGAAGGTGACTACCGGGATCGTGTTCTGAACTACTATCAGGAAACGCTGACGCAGTTCTGTCAGCAGGGCATCATCAGCGGCTGCCTGACGGTAAAACTGTCTGCCGAAGTGTGCGATCTCTCCGAAGATATGCGCACCGCCATGGATAAAGGGGCCAGCGGCGTAATCGCTCTGCTGGCTCAGGCGCTGGAAAAAGGCCGCGATGAAACAACGCTCTCCTTCTCCGGCGATCCGCTCACGCAGGCACAGGTGCTCTATTCCCTCTGGTTAGGCGCCAACCTGCAGGCAAAAATGTCTCGCAGCGCCGTGCCGCTCGAAAGCGCGCTGGCGCATGTGAAAAACTGTATTACCGCGCCTGGCGTGTAGCCGGCGTTTTTATTTACCCTTTTACTAGTCGACTGGTCTACTCAGGAGCCATTATGTCCGCTGAAAAGCTATTTACCCCACTGAAAGTGGGTGCCGTTACTGCCCCAAACCGCGTGTTTATGGCCCCACTTACCCGTCTGCGCAGCATCGAGCCGGGAGATATCCCAACGCCATTGATGGGTGAGTATTACCGTCAGCGCGCCAGCTCGGGCCTGATTATTTCCGAAGCCACGCAGATTTCTGCCCAGGCCAAAGGCTACGCCGGTGCGCCGGGTCTGCACAGCCCGGAACAGATCGCCGCGTGGAAAAAAATCACCGCAGGCGTTCATGCTGAAGATGGCCGTATTGCGGTTCAGCTGTGGCACACCGGTCGTATCTCGCACAGCAGCATCCAGCCTGGCGGTCAGGCGCCCGTTTCTGCCTCTGCCCTGAATGCGAATACCCGCACTTCCCTGCGCGATGAAAACGGTAATGCTATTCGCGTCGACACCACCACGCCACGCGCGCTTGAGCTGGACGAGATCCCGGGTATCGTGAATGATTTCCGTCAGGCCGTCGCCAACGCCCGTGAAGCGGGCTTCGACCTGGTTGAGCTGCACTCTGCGCACGGCTACCTGCTGCACCAGTTCCTGTCACCGTCTTCCAATCAGCGTACCGACCAGTACGGCGGCAGCGTTGAAAACCGCGCGCGTCTGGTGCTTGAAGTGGTAGATGCCGTGTGTAATGAGTGGAGCGCAGATCGCATTGGTATTCGAGTTTCCCCAATTGGTACCTTCCAGAACGTCGACAACGGTCCGAACGAAGAAGCGGATGCGCTGTATCTGATTGAAGAGCTGGCTAAACGCGGTATCGCGTATCTGCACATGTCCGAGCCGGACTGGGCAGGCGGCAAGCCCTACAGCGAAGCCTTCCGCCAGAAAGTTCGCGAGCGCTTCCACGGCGTGATTATCGGGGCGGGCGCTTATACGGCAGAGAAAGCCGAGGATCTGATCGGTAAAGGTCTGATCGACGCCGTGGCCTTTGGCCGTGATTACATTGCTAACCCGGATCTGGTTGCCCGTTTGCAGAAGAAAGCCGAACTGAACCCGCAGCGCCCTGAAAGCTTCTATGGCGGCGGCGCGGAAGGTTATACCGACTACCCTTCACTGTAATCCCGCTTTGTACATTGATAGCGGCGACCTTTCGCCGCTATACTAAAACATCGTTTCTGTTCAAAAAGATAATCCATTCCACTGGTTAATGAGGAAATTATGCGCCTACTTCACACCATGCTGCGCGTTGGCGACCTGCAACGTTCCATCGATTTCTACACTAACGTTCTGGGCATGAAGCTGCTGCGCACCAGCGAAAATCCGGAATATAAATACTCTCTGGCGTTTGTCGGTTACGGCCCGGAATCTGAAGAAGCGGTCATCGAGCTGACCTACAACTGGGGCGTGGACAGCTACGAGCTGGGTACGGCTTACGGCCACATCGCGCTGGAAGTGGATAATGCGGCTGAAGCCTGCGAACGTATCCGCAGCAATGGCGGTAACGTCACCCGTGAAGCCGGTCCGGTTAAAGGCGGCACCACCGTGATTGCGTTTGTTGAAGATCCGGACGGGTATAAAATCGAACTGATCGAAGCTAAAGACGCTGGTCGCGGTCTGGGCAATTGATCCCGCAGGGCGCACTATGCGCCCGTTGTTTTGCTGCATCCCCTCTCAAAATTTGCCATAATGCGCACTGCTTTTTCCCCCTTGTAAGAGACCCTGATGTCCGATAACGCTCAATTTACCGGTCTGTGCGACCGTTTTCGTGGTTTTTATCCCGTTGTCATTGATGTAGAAACAGCCGGATTTAACGCTAAAACCGATGCGCTGCTTGAAATTGCCGCCATCACGCTGAAGATGGATGAACAGGGCTGGCTTGTACCGGACACCACGCTGCATTTCCACGTTGAACCCTTTGAAGGGGCAAACTTACAGCCAGAGGCGCTGGCCTTTAACGGTATCGATCCGACAAACCCGCTGCGCGGGGCGGTAAGCGAATACGAGGCGCTGCACGCCATTTTCAAAATGGTGCGCAAGGGCATGAAAGAGAATGACTGTAGCCGCGCCATCATGGTGGCCCACAACGCTACGTTCGATCACAGCTTCACCATGGCTGCCGCCGAGCGCGCCTCGCTAAAGCGTAATCCATTCCATCCGTTTGTGACCTTCGACACCGCCGCGCTGAGCGGCCTGGCGCTGGGGCAAACCGTGCTCTCTAAAGCCTGCATCACGGCGGGTATTGCGTTTGACGGCACTCAGGCGCATTCCGCGTTATACGATACCGAGCGTACGGCGGAGCTGTTCTGTGAGATCGTCAACCGCTGGAAACGTCTGGGTGGCTGGCCGCTGCCGATGGGCGACGAGGCCGATCTTCAATCGTAGACTGGGTAATCAACAGCCCCACAGGACAAAAAAAAGCGACCAACATAATGTGGTCGCTTTTTTATATCCGCAGAAAACTTATTCTGCGTCCGGCTCTTCGGTTTTATACTTCGCCGCAGTCTCTTTGATCAGCTGTTGCAGTTCGCCGCGCTGATACATTTCAATCAGAATATCACAGCCGCCAACCAGTTCACCGTCAACCCACAGCTGTGGGAAGGTCGGCCAGTTTGCGTATTTTGGCAGCTCAGCGCGGATGTCCGGGTTTTGCAGGATATCAACGTAAGCAAAACGCTCACCACAGGCGGACAGCGCCTGAACCGCTTGCGCGGAGAAGCCGCAGCTTGGCAGCTTCGGAGAACCTTTCATGTACAGGAGAATCGGGTTTTCAGCGATCTGGCGCTGAATTTTTTCAATAGTGGTGCTCATGTCTTGCTTCCTTTAACTTCTGTTACGGCATCAGTCTGACATTGTAGCGGGTCAGGCCGACATCGGAAAATAACATTTTTGTCACGTCTCATTATTTTATCCGCTATCGCGTAAAGTTGCATTGATAATGACGTTTAAGGCTGCGCGCCGTGCGGTTTTGCTTAAGGAGCGAACAAGAGTGCGACAGAATGGTGAATTTTTTTGCACTTGCTAACGAAACACATTTTTTGAATGAAAAATGCTATTAACTTATTCCGATTTTATGGATTAGAATCGACTGGTTTTGTAAATCTCATGCGGGTATGTATTTTGGCTCGCACTTATCAGGGGACTGCCCAGTGGCGCGGATAACTAAAATCTCGATGACGCTCTGTGCTTTACTGTTTACCACACTCTCATTTACGCCAGCGGCGAACGCCTCCGAACAGGCGCGGCATTCTGCTGTACAAAAAACGCATCTGGCAAAAACCACAGAACGTAAGAAAAAAACCACCAGCAAAACAGTAAAGAAGAAAACCACCGCTCACACCAAAAAGACCGCCTCCAGTAAAACCAAAACTCTCCGTTCCGGCACGCACAAAACCACCCGCACGACCGCCAGCCTGGTGAATGATAAATGCACCTTGCGCAAAGGCCATAAAACGAAATGCGCAAAAGTGACGAAGCTGGCTGACGTGCATAAAGCGCGTATGCAAAAAGCGCAAAAAACGGCGATGAATAAATTGATGGGGCAAATAGGTAAACCATATCGCTGGGGTGGCACCTCTCCGCGCACCGGTTTTGACTGTAGTGGGCTGGTTTATTATGCCTATAAAGATCTGGTGAAGTTTCGCATTCCGCGCACCGCCAATGAGATGTACCATCTGCGCGACGCCGCGCCTGTAAACCGTGGCGAACTGCAAAATGGCGACCTGGTGTTCTTCCGCACCCAGGGACGCGGCACGGCCGATCACGTTGGGGTGTATGTGGGTAACGGTAAATTTATCCAGTCACCGCGCAGCGGTCAGGACATTCAGATCACCTCCCTCAGTGAAGATTACTGGGTGCGCCACTATGTGGGTGCGCGCCGAGTGATGACGCCAAAAACCATTCGCTAGACCCTGCCCTGCCGCCTCCGTGGCGGGGTAAGTTCCTCTTTTGCATACCCTTTCAATTTGCTATTCTGTCCTTGTTGTCTGTAGGGTTATTGGCAACGTATAAAACTATAAGGAGAGTAGCAATGTCGTTCGAATTACCTGCACTACCGTATGCAAAAGACGCCCTGGCTCCGCACATTTCTGCGGAAACCCTGGAGTACCATTACGGCAAGCATCACCAGACCTATGTCACCAACCTGAATAACCTGATCAAGGGCACCGATTTTGAAGGCAAAACGCTGGAAGAGATTGTGCGCAGTTCAGACGGTGGCGTATTCAACAACGCCGCCCAGGTGTGGAACCACACCTTCTACTGGCACTGCCTGGCTCCAAATGCAGGCGGAGAACCTACCGGTGAGCTGGCCGCAGCGATTAACGCCGCGTTCGGCAGTTTCGCGGATTTCAAAGCGAAATTTACTGACGCAGCCGTTAAAAACTTTGGCTCCGGCTGGACCTGGCTGGTAAAAGAGGCTGATGGCAAACTGGCTATCGTTTCCACTTCTAATGCGGGTACCCCTCTGACCACCAGCGCAACGCCGCTGATGACCGTGGACGTATGGGAACACGCCTATTACATTGATTACCGTAATGCGCGCCCGAACTACCTGGAACATTTCTGGGCACTGGTTAACTGGGAATTTGTTGCGAAGAACTTCGCCGCATAAGGGACACGCAGAAGGGGCAACCCTTCTGCGTTTTTATTTATTCCGCCGTACACACCGCTTCTGGCTGTTTACGCCCGGACATCAACACCAGCAGCAAGCCGAGTGCGGCAATGATCGCCCCCATCACCGGCACAAAGCTGTAACCCAAACCACCCGAAATCACCCCCCCACCCGCTGCGGCTCCCAGCGCATTTCCCAGGTTAAACGCACCGATATTCACGGATGATGAGAGCCCCGGCGCCTCATGCGCAACGCGCATCACGCGCATCTGCAACGGCGGCACCACGGCAAAGGTTGCGGCGCCCCACACCACCATGGCAACCGCGGCGCCCACTTCGTTACGCGCCAGCCACGGGATCGCCACCATGATGACAATGAGCAGAGTTAAAAAACCTTTCAGCGTCCCGCTGACGGAGCGGTCGGCAAATTTCCCGCCGAGATAGTTGCCAATCGAGAACCCGACACCAATCAGCACCAGCATCGCGGTAACAAAGAGTGGCGTTGCGTGGGTTATGTCGTGCAGCACCGGGGAGATATAGGTGTAGAGCGTAAACATCGCCCCTGCCCCCAGCACCGTGGTGAGCAGCGCGGACAACACCTGAGGACGCATCAGCACCGCCAGCTCTTTACGTACTTCCGGACGTTCTCCCGCACTTCCTTTCGGCAGCGAGAAGAACAGCGCGACCATCGCGACCACGCCCAGTCCGGCGGTTGCGAGGAAAGACATACGCCAGCCGATGGCTTCTCCGAGCCAGGTGGCAGCGGGAACGCCGCCGATATTAGCGATAGTGAGGCCCATAAACATAGTGGCTACCGCGCTGGCCTGCTTATGTTTTGGCACTACGCTTGCGGCAACAACCGAGCCCAGCCCGAAGAAAGCGCCGTGGTTCAGGCTGGTCAGAATACGGGAAAGCATCAGCGTGGTGTAATCCGGCGAAATCGCGGAAAGCACATTTCCGAGAGTAAAAATTGCCATCAGGAAAATCAGCGCATTGCGTCGCGCGCGGTGCGAAAGCAGCAGCGTCATCAGCGGTGCGCCCACCATCACGCCGATCGCATAGGCGCTAATCAACATACCGGCCGCAGGGATAGAGACGTCCACACCCCGGGCGATAACAGGCAATAACCCCATCGGGGAGAATTCAGTGGTGCCAATCCCAAAGGCGCCAATCGCCAGGGCCAGCAGGGGAAAATTGATTTTCATGAAAAGACTCCGGATACCGTGCCGTTACCCGGCACAGAACAAAGAAGGCAAAAGCATGACATCAATCACAAAAAATGAGAAGTTAACATTTTGGCAAAAGATTTTTGCCGGAGAGGTAACAATAGCGGCAAGAGAGGGAGAAGACTCTCCCCCCTCCTGAATCAGTGCAGCGCAGCGGTTAAACCACCCGCAACAATCAGGGCAAGAACAACAATGGTGGTAAACAGCGAAAACTTCAGATCGGTACTCATCAATTTTTCTCCTTTTATTCACCCTACGAAAAGTGAGCTTGCTCATTTTTACACAGTTCAGGTCAAAAATCTTCCAGGATTTAAACGGATATCCACTTTACCTCTTCCCCTTTTCATCAAGATAGGACAAAATTCCACGCTAAATTTATTAGCGTACCGGCCACTGACCCCCTCCTGACGTCCTGTGTCGTTTTCCCGGCGTGTCGCAACTCATGTTTGCGTAATAAGGGTGAGAGAAGGCAAACGTTTACCTTCATTTTTTTCAGGAGCTTAGGATATGGTCTGGAGTGACATTTAATGGCAACAATTAAAGACGTAGCAAAACGCGCAAACGTTTCCACTACAACCGTATCACATGTTATTAACAAAACGCGTTTCGTCGCAGAAGAGACGCGTAATGCCGTTTGGGCGGCAATCAAAGAACTGCACTACTCGCCAAGTGCGGTCGCCCGTAGCCTGAAGGTTAATCACACCAAATCGATTGGCCTGCTGGCCACCAGCAGTGAAGCGGCTTACTTTGCTGAAATCATCGAAGCCGTTGAAAAAAACTGCTTTCAGAAAGGCTATACCCTGATTCTGGGCAACGCGTGGAACAACATTGAAAAACAGCGCGCTTACCTGTCGATGATGGCGCAAAAGCGCGTCGACGGCCTGCTGGTCATGTGTTCTGAATACCCTGAGTCGGTGCTTTCCATGCTGGAAGAGTATCGCCACATTCCGATGGTAGTGATGGACTGGGGCGAGGCGCGCGCAGACTTCACCGACTCTGTTATTGATAACGCCTTTGAAGGCGGCTACATGGCCGGGCGTTATCTGGTAGAACGCGGGCATCGTGAAATTGGCGTGATCCCGGGCCCGCTGGAGCGTAACACCGGTGCTGGCCGTCTGGCCGGTTTCATGAAAGCGATGGAAGAGGCGCTGATTACCGTGCCAGAAAACTGGATTGTCCAGGGCGATTTCGAGCCGGAGTCGGGCTATCGCGCCATGCAGCAGATCGTCTCCCAGCCGCATCGCCCTACCGCTGTGTTCTGCGGCGGCGATATCATGGCAATGGGCGCGCTCTGCGCGGCGGATGAACTCGGCCTGCGCGTTCCGCAGGACATCTCGGTGATCGGCTATGATAACGTTCGCAACGCCCGTTTCTTTACCCCGGCGCTGACCACCATTCACCAGCCGAAAGATTCGCTGGGTGAAACGGCCTTCAATATGCTGATGGACAGGATCGTCAACAAGCGAGAACAGTCCCAGTCCATTGAAGTCCACCCGCGCCTGATTGAACGCCGTTCCGTTGCCGACGGTCCGTTCCGCGACTACCGACGTTAATCTCTTTACGGGGCCAGCTACGCTGGTCCCCGCAACCACTCCCGGTTCAGCGTTTCGCTGTCTCCCAGATAATCCAGCAGCCAGGCCATGGCGGGCGAGACGTCGTTTTGCTGCCACGTCAGACAGCATGCAGCATCCGGGAAAGGGTTTTCCAGCGTCAGAGCCACCCACTCTCCCGCGTCGATGCGCGGGCGCGCAAAATGCACCGGCACCATGCCAACGCACAGCCCCGCGCTCAGACAGGTGGCTGACGACTCCCAGTCCGGCGCAACCACGCGGCGCTGATTATCCAGCAGCCAGGTAATGCGCTTGGGCAGCGAGCGGGAGGTATCTTCCAGCACCAGCGAGGGCCAGTTGCGTAAGGTGTCATCACTCAGCGGCCCGTCCAGCGCCGCCAGCGGGTGATCGCGCGCGACCACGCAGGTCCAGCTCAGCATGCCCATGTCGCGAAACGCGTAGCGCCCGCCAACCGGGATCGCCTGGGTTGCACCAATCGCCATCTCCGCCCTGCCGTCCGCCAGCGCATCCCATACGCCGTTGAACACTTCCTGCGACACACGCAGTTCGACGTCGGAAAAATGACGATAGAAATCGACGATCATTTGCCGGGTCCGTTCCGGCTTAACGATGTTATCCACCGCGATAGCGAGATGCCCGCGCCAGCCGTTGGCGATCTGCTGGCACTGCTCACGGGTGATCTGCATTTTTTTGATAACAGACCGACCTTCCTTCAAAAACCACGCGCCGGCAGGCGTGAGCTCCACGTCGCGATGACGCCGCTCGAACAGCGGGACTGCCAGCCACGCTTCCAGCTGGCGCACCGTATAGCTGATAGCCGAGGGAACGCGGTGCAACTCCTGGGCGGCACCAGTAAAGCTGCCGTTACGCGCCACGGCATCAACCACTTCAAGGGAATAATCTGACCACATCTTTAGCCTGCAAATTTTTTGAATGCACCCACCAAATATTAGCGTTTCACAAGCCGCTTTGCACTCCCTACACTCTGCGCCAACGTACACCTGCCTCCTCAGGAGAAAAAAAGTGCAACCCAGGAAAGGATTTTTAGTCTGGCTCGGCGGCTTAAGCGTGCTGGGCTTTTTGGCGACCGACATGTATCTGCCCGCCTTCGCCGCGATGCAGGAAGATTTGCAAACTCCTGCCGCCGCCATCAGCGCCAGTTTGAGTTTATTCCTTGCAGGTTTTGCTTTTGCGCAACTACTCTGGGGACCGCTCTCTGATCGTTTTGGCCGTAAGCCCGTTCTGTTGCTGGGACTGGCGATTTTTGCCGTAGGCTGTCTGGGCATGCTGTGGGTCCGCGATGCCGCCTGGTTATTGGTGTTGCGCTTTATTCAGGCGGTCGGCGTCTGTGCCGCAGCGGTCACCTGGCAGGCGCTGGTGACCGATTACTACCCCGCCTCACGCACTAACCGCATTTTCGCCACCATCATGCCGCTGGTCGGCCTGTCTCCGGCGCTCGCTCCGCTGCTGGGCAGCTGGATCCTGGCGCATTTCGACTGGCAGGCCATTTTCGCCACGCTCTTTGCGATCACGCTGGTCCTGATGCTGCCCGCGTTCGGGCTTAAACCTGCGCATAAAAAAGAGACGCATCCGGACGCGAAGCCCATCACCTTTACCTCTTTACTGCGGTCGAAAGCCTATCGCGGTAACGTGCTGATTTATGCCGCCTGCTCTGCCAGCTTCTTTGCCTGGCTGACCGGTTCGCCGTTCATTTTGCATGACATGGGCTACAGCCCGGCGGCTATCGGCCTGAGCTATGTACCACAGACCATCGCCTTCCTGGTGGGTGGCTATGGCTGTCGCGCCGCGCTGCAAAAATGGGAAGGCCAGCAGATGCTGCCCTGGCTGCTGGTGCTGTATGCGCTAAGCGTGATTGCGACCTGGGCTGTCGGCTTTATTCCCGGCGCCGGGCTTGCAGAAATTTTGATTCCGTTCTGCGTCATGGCGATCGCTAACGGGGCCATCTACCCTATCGTTGTAGCCCAGGCGCTGCGTCCATTCCCGCAGGCGACAGGCCGCGCTGCCGCGCTGCAAAATACCCTGCAACTTGGCCTGTGCTTCCTGGCAAGTCTCGTGGTCTCTGCGCTGATTGCAACCCCGCTGCTCACCACCACCAGCGTGATGCTGGTCACCGTTGTGCTGGCAGGATTGGGTTATCGCATGCAGTCCTCCGCCCATCGCGAGCAGAGTGAAAACGCGCACACAGAAACGTCGCACGCCTGATTACGCGGGAAACTATGTTAAAAACCAGTGATTAGGTTGCTAACAATTTTCTGTTGAATCACCAAATTTTGCGGCCTATACTGAATTTGGTTCGATTAAATACGATAAATATTAAGTGTTAACGGGAGCCGGAGCGCTCCCGTTTTACCATGGAAGGCATTTCGGCAAGGGTTATCTCCCTTCCTCTGTTCTACGTCGGATATTAGCCTCGCGGGCATTTACCGTGAGATTTCTCACAAACCAAAAAAGCGTCTACGCTGTTTTAAGGTTCTGATCACAGCAAGGTGATGGAGAAGCTATGAGTTCATCGTGTATAGAAGAAGTCAGCGTTCCGGACGATAACTGGTCCCGGATCGTCAGTGAACTGTTGGGACGTGCGGGCATTACGATTAATGGCTCATCCCCCTCCGACCCCCAGATTAAACATCCCGATTTTTTCAAACGCGTGTTACAGGAGGGATCGTTAGGGCTGGGTGAAAGCTATATGGACGGCTGGTGGGAGTGTGAGCGGCTGGATATGTTCTTCTCCAGCGTTTTACGCGCCGGTCTTGAAAATCAGCTCCCTCGTCATTTCAAAGATACGTTACGTATCGCCTCCGCCCGCCTGTTCAATCTGCAAAGTAAAAAGCGCGCGTGGATCGTCGGTAAAGAGCATTATGACCTGGGCAACGATCTTTTCAGCCGTATGCTTGACCCGTTAATGCAGTACTCCTGCGGATACTGGAAAAAAGCGACAACCCTGGAAGAGGCGCAGCAGGATAAGCTACAGCTGATTTGCGATAAGTTGCAGTTGCAGCCCGGCATGCGCGTGCTGGACATCGGCTGTGGTTGGGGCGGCCTTGCCTGGTTTATGGCGAAACATTACGGTGTCAGCGTAGTCGGCGTCACGATTTCATCTGAACAGCAGAAGATGGCACAGGAACGGTGTCTGGGTCTGGATGTCGATATTCGGCTTCAGGATTACCGCGACCTGAATGAGCAGTTTGATCGGATTGTTTCCGTGGGTATGTTCGAGCACGTGGGGCCAAAGAACTACAAGACTTATTTCGACGTCGCCGACCATAACCTGAAGCCTGATGGAATTTTCCTGCTACACACCATCGGCTCTAAACGCACCGATAACAATGTGGATCCCTGGATCAACAAATATATCTTCCCGAATGGTTGTTTACCCTCTGTTCGCCAGATTGCGAACGCCAGCGAACCGCATTTTATTGTGGAAGACTGGCATAACTTCGGCGCAGATTACGACACCACGCTGATGGCCTGGCATGAACGTTTCCAGGCTGCATGGCCTGAAATCGCCGACAACTATTCGGAACGATTCAAACGGATGTTTAGCTATTATCTGAATGCCTGCGCGGGTGCGTTCCGCGCGCGGGATATACAGCTGTGGCAGGTGGTGTTTAGTCGTGGGATTGAGCACGGCCTGCGCGTGGCCCGCTGAAAAATAACCCCGGTTACCCGGGGTTATTTTTTATTCTTCTTCCACGGCCTTTATTATCGCCGCCTCTTTCGCCGCCAGCACGCGCTCAACGGTATCCACGACCGCCTGGGTCTGCGGATCAATTTCGATATTTACGCGCTGCCCCAGTTTTTTTGCGCCAAGCGTAGTACGTTGCAGCGTTTCAGGAATTAAATGCACGCAAAAACGCGTTGGCGTCACTTCACCGACGGTCAGACTAATCCCATCGATGCCAATAAATCCTTTATAAAGGATGTATTTCATTAATGACGGATCCTGCACCTTAAACCAGATTTGACGGTTATTTTCCGAGGTCACGATTTTCGCCACTTCTGCGGTGGTCATAATATGGCCCGACATCAGATGCCCGCCAATCTCATCGCAGAATTTCGCCGCACGTTCAACGTTGACGGTATCCCCCACCACCAGCTCACCCAGGTTAGTGATGCGCAGCGTCTCTTTCATTAAATCAAAGCTTATCTGGTTACCGTTAATTTCGGTCACCGTCAGGCAGCAGCCGTTATGCGCTATCGACGCCCCGGTTTCAATGCCGTCGAGCATATATTCAGGCAGCTCAACTACGTGAGTGCGGAAATTCGGTTTTTCATCAATGGACACCACTTTGGCAGTGCCCTGCACAATACCAGTAAACATGCTTACAGCTCCTGTTCATTCCGAACGGCGATGACACCGTATAATCCCACCACAATAACAGTTGAAAAAACAGGTTGCCAGTGATGCGCAATTTCTGGCGATTTTTTCACTAGATAATTAGTTAAACCCCGCTACAATAGCTGGCATCCCTCTGTTTTTTCTTCTTGCTGCCAGTAACGGCGGCCTTTTTAGTCTCTCAAATAACTACAATACAAAGGTGTTCACGTGCAGAAGTATATGATCGAAGCGCGTCAGTTATTGGCACTGGCCATACCGGTGATCGTCGCGCAGGTAGCCCAAACCGCAATGGGATTTGTGGATACGGTAATGGCCGGTGGTTACAGCGCCACCGATATGGCCGCCGTGGCGATCGGAACCTCAATCTGGCTCCCGGCCATTCTGTTTGGTCACGGCCTGCTGCTGGCGCTGACGCCCGTTATCGCGCAGCTTAACGGCTCCGGTCGACGCGACCGCGTAGCCCATCAGGTGCGCCAGGGCTTCTGGCTGGCCGGGGGTGTCTCCGTCCTGATTATGATCGTCCTGTGGAACGCCGGGTATATTATTCGCGCCATGCATAATATCGACCCGGCGCTGGCAGATAAAGCAGTCGGTTATCTGCGCGCCTTGCTCTGGGGCGCGCCCGGTTATCTCTTCTTCCAGGTGGCTCGTAACCAGTGTGAAGGGCTGGCAAAAACCAAGCCGGGCATGGTGATGGGCTTTATCGGCTTGCTGGTGAACATTCCCGTGAACTACATCTTCATCTACGGTCATTTTGGCATGCCGGAACTCGGCGGCGTGGGCTGTGGCGTGGCGACGGCTGCGGTGTACTGGGTGATGTTCGGCTGTATGCTCACCTACGTTAAACATGCGCGATCCATGCGCGACATTCGTAACGACACCGCCTTTAGCACGCCTGACTGGTCGATGATGAGCCGCCTTACCCAACTGGGTCTGCCCATTGCGCTGGCGCTGTTCTTTGAAGTGACGCTGTTTGCCGTTGTCGCCCTGCTGGTCTCGCCGTTAGGGATTATTGACGTGGCAGGCCACCAGATCGCCCTGAACTTCAGCTCTTTGATGTTCGTCCTGCCGATGTCCCTGGCTGCTGCGGTGACGATTCGCGTGGGCTTCCGTCTGGGGCAAGGTTCGACGCTGGATGCGCAAACGGCAGCCCGCACCGGGCTGGGCGTCGGCGTCTGCATGGCAGTCTGTACCGCGCTCTTTACCGTGCTGTTGCGTGAGCAAATTGCCCTGCTCTATAACGACAACCCGGAAGTAGTGACCCTGGCCTCGCATTTGATGCTGCTTGCGGCCATTTACCAGATCTCTGACTCCATCCAGGTAATTGGCAGCGGCGTGCTGCGTGGGTATAAAGATACGCGTTCCATCTTCTTTATCACCTTTATCGCTTACTGGGTTCTGGGCCTGCCGAGTGGGTATATTCTGGCGCTCACGGATCTGGTGGTGGATCGCATGGGGCCAGCCGGATTCTGGATGGGCTTTATCATCGGCTTAACGTCTGCAGCCATTATGATGATGCTGCGCATGCGCTTCCTGCAACGTCAGTCGTCTGCGGTAATTTTGCAACGCGCTGCGCGTTAATGACACAGTAGCCGCCGGCTGGCGGCTACTTTCTCTTCACTTTGCGCGGTAATGAAGCAATCGCGTGAAATCAGAGAGAAAAATGCATTTTCCCTCTTGCCACCTTGGGGCTGTGCCGCTAATATTCGTCCCCGTTGTCACCGACAACACAATGCGTTCATAGCTCAGTTGGTTAGAGCACCACCTTGACATGGTGGGGGTCGTTGGTTCGAGTCCAATTGAACGCACCATTCTGCGTCCGTAGCTCAGTTGGTTAGAGCACCACCTTGACATGGTGGGGGTCGGTGGTTCGAGTCCACTCGGACGCACCATTTCAGTCCTGAAATGGTGCAAAAATCCTCTTCTGAACGTCTTAATTTTTCCCTTCATTGAATGACTTAACCTTTCTCCTGCTACGCTTATTCTATGGTTCAGAAACGCAGGAACGCTTTCGATGAAAAAAATTGCCATTATCGGCTCAGGCCCAACAGGGATTTACACCTTTTACTCACTTCTTAACAACGCAGCACCGCTGTCGATCACCGTGTTCGAAAAAGCAGACCAACCCGGCGTAGGGATGCCCTACAGCGACGAGGATAACTCCCGGCTGATGCTGGCGAATATCGCCAGTATCGAAATCCCGCCCATTTTTATCACCTACCTCGACTGGCTTAAACAGCAAAATGCAGCCCACCTTGCCCGCTATAGCGTCGACAAAGACAAACTGCACGACCGGCAGTTTTTGCCCCGTATTCTGCTGGGTGAATATTTCCACGACCGTTTTCTCGCCGTCGTTGCCGAGGCGAAAAAGGCAGGATTTCAGGTCGAGGTTCATCCCAACGCAGAAGTAACGGATATCAAAGCAGATGCAGACGGCGTGGCCCTGTCAGTGAACGATGCCCCTTTCTCAAGGCGGTTTGATCTTGCAGTGGTCGCCACCGGTCACGTCTGGCCTGAT
The DNA here is from genome assembly GCF_014893445.1 of Enterobacter cloacae complex sp. P29RS. Taxonomy (NCBI): domain Bacteria; kingdom Pseudomonadati; phylum Pseudomonadota; class Gammaproteobacteria; order Enterobacterales; family Enterobacteriaceae; genus Enterobacter; species Enterobacter cloacae complex sp. P29RS. Next base: position 29,266 of record NZ_JADBPZ010000004.1, read on the forward strand.
GAAGATGAATCCACCCGCGACTATTTCCCAAGCCCATGGTCGGGGCTGATGGACGCGGATATCCGAGCCTGTGAGGTGGGGATTATGGGTACCTCCCTCAGCGGACTGGACGCTGCTATGGCGGTAGTAATGCAGCATGGTCGGTTTAGCGGGGAGCAGTTCGTTGTCAATAAAGGCAGTGAGGGGCTAAACATCACGCTGATGTCCCGCTCGGGCGTTCTTCCGGAGGCCGACTTTTACTGCCCTATCCCTTATGAACCGCTGTCGGTGTTAACGGAGTCTGTGGCAGAAAGCGAAATTGCCAAAGGCCCTGACGGGCTGCTTGACCGCATCTTTGCGCTGATGGTGAAAGAGCTTGAGCTGGCCGATCCGCGCTGGTGCCAGGCGATAACGATCGGCACACTGAATGCTGACACGCTTCGTGATGTCTGGTTTGAGGATCGTAAAAAGCATGGTCCTTTCACCTGGGCCGAAGCGAATCTGAAAGAAGTGGAGCGCAACAAGTGCGAGAAACGCACCGTTGCCTGGCGCTATACCGTGCTTCGTCTGCATGAAGTAGTTCAGGCCATTGTCCCTTCACTCAATGAACGTGACAGAGAACGGTTTAAATCCGGGCTGGAGCGTGTGTTTATTGATAACTATGCCGCCATTCCACCGCAGTCTATCCGCCGGTTACTGGCACTGCGCGAGGCAGGGATCATTAGCGTAGTCGCACTCGGTGATGATTACGACCTGGATATCGGCAGCGATCAGACCGTCATCACCACGAAAGAAAAGCGTTATCGCTTCGACGTCTTTATCGATGCCCGCGGGCAGAAACCGCTCAGAAATAAGGATATTCCCTTCCCGACGCTGCGCAAACAGCTTGAGGAAACGGGGGATGAAATACCGGACGTGGGGGAAGACTACACGTTGCTGTCACCTGCGTCTCTGCGCGGACGTATCGCTTTTGGGGCGATCCCCTGGCTGATGCACGATCATCCGTTTGTTCAGGGTTTGTCTGAGTGCGCTGAAATTGGTAAAGCGATGGCGAAAGCGGCGGGGAATCCTGCATCTGGCGTGCGACGGAAGTTACCTTACATGGAGTTTTAACAGGGCTTCCCTGCCCTGCGGTGTCGGATTACTCGAAGAAGACTTCCGGGTTTTCCGACAACGACACGAAGGATTTAGTGTTCTTGTCCAGGGCAAGGATTTTGCCGCTTTCGATGTCATATACCCAGCCGTGCAGGCGAATGGCGTTGTTGCGCAGGCCTACCGCCACCGACGGATGGGTCTTGATGTTGCTCAGCTGAGCAAAGACGTTCTCCTGCACCATCGCATTCACTTTATCGATTGGCTGATCCCAGGTTTTCTTCTCAACCACCGCTTTTGCCGCATCAGAATAGCGCAGCCAGTGGGAAACGGCTGGCATCGGCTCCAGATCGGCGTTGTCAGCAATCGCCTTCATCGCGCCGCAGTTGGAGTGGCCGCAAATAACAATATCGGTCACGCCAAGGGCCACTACCGCGTATTCGATGGTTGCAGAGACACCGCCAGGCTCCGGCCCGAACGGTGGCACAATGTTGCCCGCGTTTCGAATGACAAAGAGCTGTCCTGGCTCCTGCTGCGTGACCAGTTCCGGAACCAGACGGCTGTCGGAGCAGGAGATAAACAGCGCTTTGGGATTCTGACTGGACGCTAAACTACGAAAAAGCTCTTTACGTTGCGGGAAAATCTCTTTTTGAAAGCTGAGAAAACCTTCAATGATATGTTGCATAGCCATTTCTCTTTTATCTGTTTTAGTTTAGGTATGATCGCGATCACACTCGTAAAATTTAACCACCGTGCCTTAGCGGAGACAAGCAATATATTTCTGGCCCGACCGCTGCACAATCTCATCTGCGTTCGCCGGGATGTTTTGCCCTTCAAAGGCCCCGTACAGTCGCTGGTACGTTTTCCCGGTCAGTCGACCGATCACCGATTCAACGGTGCGGGCAGGCAGCGGCAGCATATTCGGATAACTCCACATAAACGACACGGCGTCCTTACCAGGCGTAACCTGCAAAATATCACCGGCCAGCAGCACGCCGTCGCCTGCCTGCCAGTGCAGCACCGTGCCGCCTGCAAAATGCCCGCCCAGACGCAGCAGCGTCACCGACGGCATAATCTCCAGGGCGTCCTCCTCCCAGAAGCGTATCGCCGGACTGTCACGCATCACCCACTGCCGATCGCTGGCGTGCAGATAGATCGGCGCGTTAAACGCGGCGGCCCACTCCTGCATGGTGGTGTAGTAATGTGGGTGCGAAATCGCGATCGCGCTGATGCCCCCGAGCGCGTCAACTAACGCTCTGGTCGCCGGATCGAGGTTGGCGATGCAGTCCCACAGAACATTGCCCTGCGGCGTACTCAGCAGAAGCGCCCGCTGGTTGATGGCAAAAGCGGGAACGGTTTTGATGCTGAACAGCTGCGGCTCCAGCTGTTGCCATTTGTTGGTGTGCGTGGTCGTAAGGCTGTCGAAGTCCGTCCATGCCTGGCCCGTCACCGGGACATACTGGCGCTCATCGTCGCAAATCGGGCAGTTTTTGGGCTGTTCATCGTAAGCGGTACCGCAGGTTTTACAGAGTGTAATCATCGGCTTTCCTCAGCAATAAAGCACTGAGTATGGCAGGGATTATCCATATGTGCTGAGGGGTGCCTGGCCCGCTTTTTTTGACTTATACTGTGCCAGTATCAAAAACTGAATAACGCAGGTGGCACATGGAAATTGATCTCGATAACTTAGTCTTTAACGGGCTGGATGAAGCAGAAGAGCGCAACGCGGAACGTCTCGACGATGCGGATAAAAAAGCCCAGGCGATTGTCGCCGATGACGACTGCGGCGATGCCTGCAAGATCTGAATACAGAGCACCGGCCATGCCGGTGCTTTTTTTATGAATACATTTGCTACCCGCTATCAGATCTCCGGCGTTTTGCTAAACCCGGTCAGCATCAGGATCAGGCTTTGTTGAGATGACCCCGTCTCAAACTGATAGTGATTTCCCTGACGATCGCCACCGATATACCACGAAATTTCGGTTTTCCCTTCTGCCAGCGCCTTGCGCACCGCTTTATCCACGTCCACCATCCGGTATTCGCGGGAGTGGTTCAGGTAAAGCACCGCATCCGAGCGATAGTTGCAGCGCGGCCGTGAATGCCAGCTCACGGTGGCCGGATCCCAGTCGTTGCTCGCCGGATAGAAGAAGATTTGATCAGCGCCGTTGGTTTCCACTTTCCCGCCATAAATTCTCACGCGGTATTTAAACTGGGCAGGATCCTGTCCGGCAGGCAGCGGAGGGATGTTGAACTTCACCAGCGACAATGTTTCGCTGTTTTTCGTGCGTCCACCGTTCTTCCAGTTATCCTGCACCAGTAAGACCTGGGGATCGGGTTGTGAAAGTGCGGGTTCCATGCTGCTGAGCCAGACGTTGGCCTTCGCTTTTGAATAACCATACGGCACGGTGGTGCCGCAATCCATTCCGCGGTTCATGCACAGATCGGTCATAAAGCGCGCGGCATCTTCCGTCCAGCCGTTCATGAAGTCAGCATGCGCCGTATACAGGCTCCCCCATCGCTCTTCACGTTCACTGCCATGCATGGTGGGGTCGAGGGAAAGCTGGACTTTGCTGGTATCCAGAGAGCTAATTGTCGGAAGCACGTACGCAATATTCATGTTCACCGTCGGGATCTTCACCGGGAAGGCGGACGGACACTGTCCTTTCGTATCGTAGATGGCGTTAGCCAGGCCGTGGGCGGGCTTCAGGTTGACCCCGTCCCAGCAGTTCGGGAACTGAACGCCGATATTAAACTGCACGGCATCCTTCGCCTTGCGTAAGCCGCAGACTTCACCCGTTCTGGTGGTGTAGCCCTTGCCGTTGGCGCATAAAAAGGTGATATGTGGATTTGGCGCAGTGCCGTGATGATCGCCTGCCAGCAGCGACAGCCCCGCCGGGAACGGGTGCAGCGGCCAGGCGTCAACGTTCGATGCCTGATAATAGGTTTTTTGATAGGCGGGTTTGACCACCGTTCCGTCCGGTAATTTTAGCGACGGAGCCCAGTAGGCCGAGCTGTCTGCTTTGTTATCGCAGGTGGTCTTTTCCTGGGTACGCAGCGATTCACGGCTGGAGTAAGCATCCGTTTGCACGTTACCAAAAAAATCGTGCAGCATGGCCTCGTTGGGCATGCCGTACATCATAATGGCATCATCGCCGAGGGTATGGGAATAACTGCATACAACATGCGCCTGTGGACCAGCGTGTGCCGCCTGCATGGCAAGCAATAGCACGGTGGCAGAAAGCGCGGGGGTTAATACTGTCCGTTTCATTATCATCTCCATCTGAGAAAGGAGATAGTGGTAACAAAACGGCTATCGTTTACCGAGGATTAGCCAGGGCATTTTTCCCTTCATTCTCACTTTACACGCATCACGCACAGCTCATTCCAGTACATTTCGCGCGTCCGGCGAAGTTCAGCGTGACGTTTTAACATAGAACCACTCCGGGTCGATGTTGGCTACGTCCACACCATAGAGGCTGGCGACAGGCAGTATTGACTCAAGAACACGTTGCGCGCTGTTCTCCGCATTCGCTGGTCGGGGCGCAAAAAACCGCCGTAACGTGCTTATCCATTTTTTCATCGTCATTACCCTTCTCGCTTAACCTGGACTCAGTTAAACACGCCTTCATCATGAAGAGGAAATAACAATAATGACTGTTGATATGCGGGATCTGAAAAACTCGCGAGACGCTTCGTCCTAACCGGCCAGCGCTTTAACCACCGTTTCCATCGCTTTGGTGGTCAACTCACTGCGCTTAACGCGCTGGTTCGCCAGCGCGGTACGTAGTACCCCGGCAATCACGATATGCTTGGGCTCCTGCCCTAAGTCACGCATCTCCAGAACGACCTTGCCTACCACCCGACACATCTCCTGGTACAGCGCTTCGTCTTTGGTCACATTGCCCATTGCCATCACTCCGTTGCCCTAAACCGTCAGCTTAAATCATTCGTCGGCTGGATACAAAAAAGAAGCCCGGCGTGTTGTTCGCCGGGCTTCGTCTGGAAAATCAGGCGATTAGTTGTTTACCGGGATGACCGCGCCTTTGTATTTGGTGCGGATCCAGTCCTGAATCTCTTTGGAGTGCAGCACGTTCACCAGCGCGACGATATCCTTCTTCTTCTCATCACCGCGATGAACGGTAATGATGTTGGCGTACGGGTTATTCTCACCGCTTTCAACCGCAATTGGATCGTGGACCGGATCCAGACCAGCATCAATTGCGTAGTTGGCGTTGATCACCACCGCAGCACCTTCGTCGTTGTTGTACATCTGCGGCAGCAGAGATGCCTCGACGTTAGGGGTGAATTGCAGCTTTTTCGGGTTCTCCACAATATCGCTGATGCGCGCGGTCACTTTATCGATGCCTGGCTTCAGTTTGATCACGCCCTCTTTTTCGAAGATGGAGAGAATACGCCCTTCCTCGGAAACCGCATCACGCATGATGATTTTGCCGCCTTCCGGCAGATCCTTCAGCGATTTGTATTTTTTTGAATAGATACCGATCGGCTCAATGTGGATTGCGCCTGCACTGACAAAATCATAATCCTTATCGCCCGCATGGTCTTTAAGCACGCTGTTCAGGTAAGGGATGTGCTGGAAATAGTTGGCATCAATGTCATGCCCTGCCAGCGCCGTGTTTGGCAGAATGTAGTCCTGGAACGGTTTAATCTCCAGATCGATCCCCTGCTTTGCCAGAATCGGCTTAGCCTGCTCCAGAATTTCCGCGTGCGGGGTGTTGGACGCCCCCACGGTGAGCGTGTCCGCCCAGGAGGCAAAGCTCAGGGCGCTCAGGGTGGCTGCGGCGATCAGTGTCAGTGTCTTTTTCATGATGTGGTTCCTGTGTGTATTTATTAGCGTTTATCTAACAGTGAAGTAATGGCATCGCCGCAGAACTGGATAATGAACACGATGATCAGAATGGTCACCGTTGCCACCAGCGTGACGTCACCATGGTTGCGCTGGAAACCCTCCAGATAAGCCAGATTTCCCAAACCGCCGGCACCTATCACCCCCGCCATTGCGCTGTAGCTCACCAGCGCAATCAGCGTCACCGTCATACCTGAAACCAGTGCGGGTGAAGATTCCGGCAGTAAAACCCGAAACACTAACGTGCTCAGCCGCGCGCCCATCGAACGCGTGGCTTCAATTACCCCTTTATCCACTTCCCGCAGGGCAATCTCGACCAGACGGGCGTAGAACGGCGCGGCGCCCACAATCAGGGCGGGCAGCGCAGCGTTAGCGCCGAGAATGGTCCCCACAACGGTCTTGGTGAACGGGATCAGCAGAACAATGAGAATGATGAACGGAATCGAGCGGAACACGTTCACCACAATCGACATCACGCTGTAGACCGTGCGGTTGTGGAATAACCCGCCGCGGGCGGTTAAAAACAGCGCCAGACCGAGCGCGATCCCCAGAACAAACGTCGCCACGCCGGAAAGCGCGGTCATGTAGAGCGTCTCCTGGGTTGCAGCCCAAAGCTGATCCCACTTCAGGTGCGGAAAGAGTTCTTCAGCCATGCTTGATTACCTCGCCTTCAATATCGCTTTGCTTCAGGTCGGCGAGGATATTGTTCAGTTGTTCATCCGATGCCACCACGTGCACCCAGAGCTGCCCGAAAACACCGTGGGCGGTTTGCGTCATTTTGCCGTGCAGGATGTTAAACGGCAGGCCGTAGCGCAGGGTCAGTTCACCGACGATCGGCCTGTGCGTGCTGTGCCCGGTGAAGGTGAGCTTGATGACCGCGCCCTCCAGCTCATTTGCCAGTTCGGTATTGAAGGTCTCTTCCTCCGCGTACTGGCTCACCTGGCGGACAAACTGCCGGGTGATCGGCTGCTGAGGATGCGTAAACACGCTCAGCACCTCCCCCTCTTCCACCACCTTGCCGTTCTCCATTACCGCCACGCGGTCGCAGATTTTGCGCACCACATGCATCTCATGCGTAATGAGTACGATGGTCAGGTTAAAACGACGGTTAATGTCCAGGAGCAGATCGAGGATCTGATCGGTGGTTTGCGGATCCAGCGCCGAGGTGGCTTCGTCACACAGCAGTACGTCCGGATGATTGGCCAGCGCGCGGGCAATGCCCACACGCTGTTTTTGCCCGCCGCTCAGCTGGGACGGGTAGGCATTCTCGCGCCCCTTCAGGCCGACCAGCTCCACCAGCTCGGCAACGCGAGCCTGAATTTGCGCTTTTGGCACACCGGCAATTTGCATTGAAAAGGCGATGTTTTCCTTCACCGTGCGCGACCAGAGCAGATTAAAGTGCTGGAACACCATGCTGATTTTCAGGCGTGCCTGACGCAGCGCTTCTCCCTTCGCGGCGGATATATCCTGACCGTTAATGGTGACGCTGCCGGCGCTGGGCTTTTCCAGACCGTTCAGCAGACGGATAAGCGTACTTTTCCCGGCCCCGCTGTAACCAATGATCCCGTAAATCTGTCCCTGCTCTATCGTCAAATTGACGTTATCAACGGCTGTCAGCGCCAGCTTCCCGTTGTCAAAAACCTTCGAAATATTACTGAGTACGATCATTCTTATTCGTTATCCGTTACGCATATAGCGGTTTAGCAGTATGGATGTCCAAAAGATAGTAAACAGCCGTTATCAGCTTTTAAATGACCAAAAAAGAATTTCTTATAATGCGGAGGAATAAGCAGCGAACTGGCGGGTGAAAAGCATTTAGATGAATATCTGCAATAATTATCTGCCTTTTGCATATCAGGTCTCATTCATCCGACGAAATTGGTTAATTTTTCAGCACTATGTACTGATATAGCCATCCTCACATCCGGGCACCTTTACGTCTTGCTGTCTTTCAATCCAAAAACATAAGGATTATTCCTTTCTGTTCTAAAACCCAGTGAAACGTTCTTTATTGAGAAAATTTCATGGTCCTATCATCCGGTCATCACCTCTTCACAGGACATGACCATGACGCTTTACCACTCCGTCACCGAACTAATTGGCCATACGCCACTCATCCAGCTGCACAAGCTGGATACCGGCCCCTGCTCGCTGTTTCTGAAGCTGGAAAATCAGAATCCAGGCGGCTCGATTAAAGACCGCGTCGCGCTGTCGATGATTAACGAAGCCGAGCGTATGGGGCAGCTACGGCCCGGCGGCACCATTATTGAAGCCACGGCGGGGAACACCGGCCTGGGGCTGGCGTTGATTGCGGCGCAAAAGGGATACTCGCTGATCCTGGTGGTGCCGGACAAAATGAGCCGCGAGAAGATTTTCCACCTGCGCGCGTTAGGAGCGCAGGTCGTGCTGACCCGTTCAGATGTGAATAAAGGGCATCCGGCCTACTACCAGGATTATGCCCGGCGGCTGGCGAACGAACTGCCAGGCGCGTTTTATATCGACCAATTCAATAACGCGGCCAATCCGCTGGCGCACCGCACCACTACCGCACCGGAACTGTTTGAACAGCTTGACGGCCAGATCGATGCCATCGTCGTCGGCGTGGGGTCCGGCGGTACGCTGGGTGGCTTACAGGCGTGGTTTGAAGAACATTCGCCGCAGACGGAATTTGTGCTTGCCGATCCGGCCGGGTCGGTGCTGGCGGACCAGGTTGAGACCGGACGCCATCACGATGCCGGATCGTGGCTGGTTGAAGGGATTGGCGAAGACTTTATCCCTCCGCTGGCGCACATCGAAGGGGTTAACCGCGCCTGGCGCATTACCGATCGTGAGGCGTTCACCACCGCCCGCGATCTGCTAAAAACGGAAGGGATCCTGGCAGGCTCCTCCACCGGCACGCTGCTGGCGGCGGCGCTGAAATATTGCCAGGCGCAGACTACGCCAAAACGTGTGGTCACCTTCGCCTGCGACAGCGGAAATAAATACCTCTCGAAGATGTTCAACGACGACTGGATGCGCCAGCAGGGGTTGATTTCGCGTCCGCAGGCAGGCGATCTCTCGGACTATATTGCCCTGCGCCACGATGAAGGCGCGACGGTGACTGCCGCCCCGGACGACACGCTTTCCACCGTGCTGGCCCGCATGCGCCTATACGACATCTCCCAGCTGCCGGTGCTCGATAACAACAAGGTCGTCGGCATCATCGACGAGTGGGACCTGCTGCGACACATTGAGGGAAATGCCGATCGCTTCTCTCTCCCCGTGACGGCGGCCATGACGCGTCAGGTCGAATATCTGGATAAGCTGGCCCCGGAGAGCGCCCTGTACACCATCTTTGACCGTGGCCTGGTGGCGATTATTTATGACGAAGACCGCTTTCTGGGTCTGATCACACGCAGTGACGTACTCACCACCTGGCGTAACCGCCTGACGAAATAAAAGGAGCAAAAGATGAAAAACCTGGCCACCCTCAGCGTTCACAGCGGTGAGTATCACGACACGCACGGCGCCGTGATGCCGCCAATTTACGCCACGTCGACGTTTGCGCAACCGGCACCGGGTGAACATACCGGCTACGAATACTCCCGGAGCGGCAACCCAACCCGCCATGCGCTGGAGACCGCCATCGCCGAACTGGAAGGCGGCACGCGCGGGTACGCCTTCGCGTCAGGGCTGGCGGCCATTTCCACCGTGCTCGAACTGCTGGATAAAGACAGCCATATCGTTGCCATTGACGACGTGTATGGCGGTACGTATCGCCTGATCGAAAACGTGCGCAAGCGCAGCACCGGGTTACAGGTGAGCTGGGTTAAGCCGGACGATATAGCCGGACTTGAGGCCGCCATTCGCCCGAACACCCGCATGATCTGGGTGGAAACGCCGACGAACCCGCTGCTGAAACTGGCCGACCTGGAGGCGATCGCAGACATTGCCCGGCGCCATAATGCGATCAGCGTGGCGGATAATACCTTCGCCTCCCCGGTCATTCACCGGCCGCTGGAGGCGGGGTTCGACATTGTGGTTCACTCCGCCACCAAATATCTCAACGGTCATTCAGACGTGGTTGCCGGGCTGGCTGTTGTCGGGGCAAATAAGGATCTCGCGGAGCGTCTGGGCTATCTGCAAAACGCGGTTGGCGGCGTTCTGGATCCGTTCAGCAGCTTCCTGACGCTACGGGGGATTCGCACCCTCGCCCTGCGCGTTGAGAAGCACAGCGCCAACGCGCTGGCGATTGCGCAATGGCTGGAGCAGCATCCGCAGGTAGAGAGCGTGCTCTATCCCGGGCTGGAGTCACACCCCCAGTATGCGCTTGCCCGCAGACAAATGGCGCTGCCGGGCGGCATAATCTCCGTTGTGATTAAAGGCGATGCGCAACGCGCGACAGAGGTGATTCGTCATCTTACGCTCTTTACCCTGGCGGAAAGCCTGGGCGGGGTGGAGAGTCTGGTGAGCCAGCCCTACAGCATGACCCACACCTCCATTCCACTGGCGCAGCGTCTTGCAAACGGCATTGTGCCGCAGCTGATACGCCTGTCGGTGGGGATTGAGGATGCGAAGGATCTGATCGCCGACCTTCAACAGGCGCTGGAAAAGTGAGCAAAAAACGGCGGGCGTTGCGCCTGCCGTCATAAGATGACATTAGGCCTTAACGCCTTGATAACAAACTTATGTGAATCCGCACAGATTGTTTTTGAAACGCTGTTTCCATTTTCCTTTTTACTGTGAATCAGCGTATAATGCGCGCCAAATCCCTGGTGAATGGTTTCAGCGCTTGGAATACAAAAAACAACGTACAACTTCTCCTCTCCTTCGTTGGGCTGGCACTCAGGCACACTTTCTTCTGCACGCTCATTTGATGTCACCTATTCTTAGTGCGTGTCATATACTCTTTCGCAACACAGGTTTGACTCCGCGGCGGTGCGCCCCCGGAGCGAGATTTCCATATCCTTCCCAACTTAAAGACTAAGACTGTCATGAAAAAGACGAAAATTGTTTGTACTATCGGCCCGAAAACCGAATCCGAAGAGATGCTGAGCAAAATGCTGGATGCCGGCATGAACGTGATGCGTTTGAACTTCTCCCACGGCGACTATGCTGAACACGGTCAGCGTATTCAGAACTTGCGCAACGTGATGAGCAAGACCGGGAAAAAAGCGGCAATCCTGCTCGACACCAAAGGTCCTGAAATTCGCACCATCAAACTGGAAGGCGGTAACGACGTTTCCCTGAAAGCGGGCCAGACCTTCACCTTCACCACCGACAAATCCGTTGTAGGTAATAACGAAATCGTTGCCGTGACCTACGAAGGCTTCACCAGCGATCTGTCCGTTGGCAACACCGTGCTGGTAGATGACGGCCTGATCGGCATGGAAGTGACCGCGATTGAAGGTAACAAGGTTATCTGTAAAGTGCTGAACAACGGCGATCTGGGCGAAAACAAAGGCGTTAACCTGCCGGGTGTGTCCATTGCTCTGCCAGCGCTGGCTGAAAAAGACAAACAAGACCTGATCTTCGGCTGCGAACAAGGTGTGGACTTCGTTGCGGCGTCCTTCATCCGTAAACGTTCTGACGTGGTTGAGATCCGTGAGCACCTGAAAGCGCACGGCGGTGAGAACATTCAGATCATCTCCAAGATCGAAAACCAGGAAGGCCTGAACAACTTCGACGAAATCCTTGAAGCGTCTGACGGTATCATGGTTGCGCGTGGTGACCTGGGCGTTGAAATCCCGGTTGAAGAAGTGATCTTCGCGCAGAAGATGATGATCGAGAAATGCGTTCGCGCGCGTAAAGTGGTTATCACCGCAACGCAGATGCTGGACTCCATGATCAAAAACCCACGCCCTACCCGCGCTGAAGCCGGCGACGTGGCGAACGCCATCCTCGACGGTACCGATGCCGTTATGCTGTCTGGCGAATCTGCAAAAGGGAAATACCCTCTGGAAGCGGTCGGCATCATGGCGACCATCTGTGAGCGTACCGACCGCGTGATGAAAAGCCGTCTGGATTACAACAACGACAGCCGTAAACTGCGCATCACCGAAGCCGTGTGCCGTGGTGCGGTAGAAACCGCCGAGAAACTGGAAGCCCCACTGATTGTCGTGGCGACCCAGGGCGGTAAATCTGCGCGTGCCGTGCGTAAATACTTCCCGGATGCGACCATTCTGGCGCTGACCACCAACGAAACCACCGCGCGTCAGCTGGTGCTGAGCAAAGGCGTGATCCCACACCTGGTGAAAGAGATTGCCTCTACCGATGATTTCTATCGTCTGGGTAAAGAAGTGGCTCTGGAACTGGTTGATTGTGGCCTGGCTCAGAAAGGCGACGTGGTGGTTATGGTTTCTGGTGCACTGGTACCAAGCGGTACAACCAACACTGCATCTGTCCACGTACTGTAATATTTCACGAACAAATTATTGTTTTGTTAAAAAGCGTCCTTCGGGGCGCTTTTTTTATTCCCGCCATTAACCAGAACTATTCAAAAAGCAAATCGGGTTTTTCTATTTAATCGCGATTTATCTAAGATGAATCCGATGAAAAATGCCTTTTTTAACATAGCTTTTTCGTCAAAATTGCCGATTTCGTTGCTTCTTTGAGCGAACGATCAAAAATAGGCGTAATCCCATCAAAAAAATATTCTCAACCCAAAAAACTTTGTGTAATACTTGTAACGCTACATGGAGATTAACTCAATCTAGAGGGTATTAATAATGAATCGTACTAAACTGGTACTGGGCGCGGTAATCCTGGGTTCTACTCTGCTGGCAGGTTGCTCCAGCAACGCTAAAATCGATCAGCTGTCTTCTGACGTTCAGACTCTGAACGCTAAAGTTGACCAGCTGAGCAACGACGTGAACGCAATGCGTTCCGACGTTCAGGCTGCTAAAGACGACGCAGCTCGCGCTAACCAGCGTCTGGACAACCAGGCTACTAAATACCGTAAGTAATAGTACCTGTTAATAAAATGGCGCACATTGTGCGCCATTTTTTTTGCCTTCGTCAAACCTCTACTGAAGCGCTTTCTCTCCCTCGCCTTCCGTCACCGCCGCTGAGACACGACTGTTCTGAACCGACAGGACAGAATTGCTGGCTGACGAACCATTGCCTGCTGAAACGGCAACCGGGATCCCGGCTCTGCGCGCCAGAGCTTTGTCGATTAGCGTTTTATCGCTACCAGATTCCGCTGCGAAGGCGGTAAATGCCGCTGAGTGCGTGAACGGCACCGTCTGTGGGTTTTCGCCCTCAGCCTGCGCCAGCGGCCTGTGCACCTCGATATAACGTTTGCCGTCCGGCTCGACGGAGAACTTAACCGGCTCATTGATAATCTGCACCCGCGTGCCGACGCGCACTTGTTCAAACAACGCTTTGATATCCGGCGCGTTCATTCGCATACAGCCCGAGCTGACCCGCAGCCCTACGCTGTCCGGCGCGCTGGTGCCATGAATAAGATATTCCCCATTCCCGATGCCCAGACGCAGCGCAAAGCGCCCCAGCGGGTTATTTGGCCCTGCGGGTACCACAGGCGGCAGTTTAATGCCCTGCGCCAGTGAGCGCGCTCTGATGCCCGCTGTGGGGGTCCAGGTAGGGTTAGGGATTTTCTGACTCACACGGGTGGTGCTGACCGGTGTTTCCAGCCCAAGCTGACCAATACCCAGCGGATAGACCTGCACGATATTTTCGCCAGGCGGATAGAAGTAAAGACGCAGCTCCGCCAGATTCACCACAATGCCCTCACGCTCGGTGTCCGGGAGCAGCATCTGGGAAGGAATGGTAATAACCGTTCCTGGCGCAGGGTTAACCGGTGCAATGGTATTATTGGTTTCAAGGATAAGCTGTGCGGCGGTATTAAACCGACGAGCGATAGCCTGGAGCTTATTGTCGCCTTCCTGAATGGTGTATGTCTGATTTTGCCCAATCAGGCGGCTGCCTGCGGGCGGTAAAGGATAATCAACCGCCCTGGCTGAATTAACAGCACTGAGCGAACCAAGGAGTAATAGAGTTATTAGAGACGCGCGCTTCATGCTGAGATTCCTTATTCACTGACCAAACGTCAGAAAGCTGAAAAACCAGCGAGGTGGAAACCACCCCGCGAAACAGAATGAATGCTGTTCTGTCAGTTTAGCTAAGGATTGTGGCTTTGGCGCGTATGGCGCGGATCATCGCTTCCAGTCCCTGGGAGCGGGACGGGGTGAGGTGTTGGGTTAAGGCCATTTTTTCAAACCACGAGCGAACGTCAAAGGCGACAATATCCTGCGCCGACATCTGGTGATAAAGAATAAATACGACGGCAATAAGCCCCTTCACAATGGCGGCATCGCTGTCACCCTGTAAATCGATTACGCCATCCTCCGTCTGCTGCATCTGGATCCAGACCTGGCTCTGGCAGCCCTGAATGATGTTGTCCCGGTTATGCGCCTCTTCGCTGAGCGGCGGCAGGCGCTGACCTAGCTCGATAATATAAAGGTATTTCTCTTCCCAGTTTGCGCAACGCCCAAAGTTACGCAGCAATTTATCTCTGTCCGGCAAATCTGCCATCTCTCGCCTCTCCGTTAGCCAAGCAGCTGGTGAATACGTTTTAGTCCCGCCACCAGTCTGTCGACCTCTTCCGTTGTGTTGTACATCACCAGCGATGCGCGGCACATGGCCGGTACCTGATAATACGCCATCAGTGGCATCGCGCAGTGATGCCCGGTACGTACGGCGACGCCGTAATTATCCAGGAAACTGCCCACATCATAAGCGTGATGCTTGCCGAGGTTGAAGGCTATCACACCCAGACGGTCAGCAGGGCCATATAAGGTCAGATCCGGGACGCCGGCAAGCTCCTGCAAGGCATATTGCATCAGCAGCTGTTCGTACTCCTGAATCGCCGCCAGCCCCGTTTCAGAGACGTAGCTAATGGCCGCGCCCAGCCCGATGATCCCGCCCGTGTTTGGCGTGCCCGCCTCGAAGCGCCAGGGCGCCCGGGCGTAGGTTGTGCCTTCCGTCAGGCTGACGGTGGCAATCATTGACCCGCCCCCTTCCCACGGCGGCATGGCCTGGAGAATATCCTCCTTCACATACAACACGCCGATGCCCGTCGGACCATACAGCTTGTGCCCGGAGAAGACGTAGAATTCGCAGTCCAGGGCCTGAACGTCAACCGCATGGTGCATCACCGCCTGGGCGCCATCAATCAACACTTTCGCACCGGCCTGATGGGCTTTGTCGACGATCAGCGCCACCGGATTTTCCGTCCCCAGCACGTTTGAAACGTGGGTCACCGCTACCAGCCGCGTTCTGTCGTCAAGCAGGGCGTCCAGCTGTTCAAGCTGAAGCGTACCGTCTTCGTTTAGCGGGATCACCCGCAGTTGCGCCCCCATACGCTCACAGAGCATCTGCCAGGGCACGATGTTAGCGTGGTGCTCCATCTGGGTGATGATGATGTTATCCCCCGCGTGCACCTGCGCATTGCCCCAGCTGTTAGCCACCAGGTTGATCCCTTCGGTGGTGCCACGCACGAACACCAGCTCCTCCGGCGAACGCGCGTTGAGAAACGCCGCAACCTGCGTGCGCACGTTTTCCATGCGCTGGGTCGCCTCGGCGCTCAGGGTGTGGATCCCGCGATGGACCGCCGCATAACCGTGGCGGTAAAACTCGGCTTCCGCATCCACCACCTGATTCGGTTTTTGCGCGCTGGCCGCACTGTCGAGATAGGCCAGCGGCAGACCGTTCACTTCACGGGTCAGTACCGGAAAATCTGCCCGGACTTTCTCTATGGGAAATGTCATGCTTCGCCTCCAGGCAGCCGCTGACCGATACGGGCCAGCACCTGCTGTTTAAGTCCGCCATCGGGCAGCGCTTCCGTCAGCTCAGCCGCAAAGGCGTAAATAATCATCTTTTGCGCGGCCTGCTGGTCTATCCCGCGAGAGCGCAGGTAGAACATCTGCTCATCGTCAATACGCCCGACCGTTGCGCCGTGGCTGCATTTCACGTCGTCCGCATAGATTTCCAGCTGTGGTTTGGTGTCCACCTCTGCCAGACGTCCCAGCAAAAGGTTGTTGTTGGTCATCTGCCCGTCAGTTTTGATGGCGTGCTGCGCCACATTGATCAGGCCGTTAAACACCGCACGTCCTTTGTCGCTGACGATGGTTTTGTGCAGCTGACGGCTGTTGCAGTAGCCTTTGTTATGCTCAAGCCAGGTGCGCGTGTCGCATACTTCTGACTTCACCGGCATCGCCAGGCTGTTAATGCGCAGCGTAGTGTTCTCACCGTTCAGCTGGGTGCTAGTATTGTGGCGCAGCACCGCGCCGCCAAGCAGGAAGCTGTGGCTGTACGCCGCGGCATCCTGGCCCAGCAGAATATCGTTGTGGGCGAAGTGGTGACTGAGCGGATTCTCAAACGCCAGCTTGATATGGTGCAGCTGGGCGTTGGCCGCCACGTTCATCGTCAGACGCGAGCCGGTAAAATGGCGGGTGTCGTTCAGACTAACGTAATGCTCAATTACCGTCGCTTCTGCCCCTTCTGCCAGCTCGAGATGGTGGCGATAGTGGGCGGTGTTGATCTCGTCGCCCTCAACACCCTGGGTGATATGCATCAGCAGCAGCGGTTTCGCCGGGCGCTGGTTACGCTTAACGTGAATATGGGTGACAGACTGAGACAGGCTCTCTGTGAGGTGCAGAAAGACGTCAGGCTGGACCGGAGCACTCAACGACTGGCGCTCGTCGTTAATGGCGATATCGAACCCGCTCTCCTGTACGCTGTCGCTGAGTTCCTCACGAAACTGCCCGTCTACAAACACCAGACGCACGGCATCCACGCTCAGCGCCAGCACATCGCGCTGACCGGGGCTAACCTGCGCCAGACGGGTGACAAACTCGCCGTTCAGCAGGCCGTCCAGCGGGGTATATTTCCAGTTCTCATGCTTACGCGTCGGTAAACCGAGACGCAGCATCTGCTGGAGATGGTGCTGAGCCTGTTCAGAGCGCGCTCCACCCTGCGCTTCAAACAGCCGGTGCCACTGCTGGAGTGCATTACTGCTGTTCGGTAAGCCAGCCATAACCCTGCTCCTCCAGTTGTTTAACCAGCGTAAAGTCACCGGATTTCACAATGCGCCCCTGATAAAGCACGTGGACATAGTCCGGTTTGATGTAGTCCAGAATACGCTGGTAGTGAGTCACGATAATAAATGAGCGGTTACCGTCACGCAGAGAGTTTACGCCGTCGGCAACGATCTTCAGGGCATCAATATCCAGCCCTGAATCGGTTTCATCGAGAATGCACAACTCCGGCTCAAGAACCGCCATTTGCAGAATATCGTTACGTTTTTTCTCACCGCCGGAGAAACCCACGTTCACCGAGCGGGTGAGCAGATCTTCGGGCATTTTCAGCAGCTTGATTTTCTCTTCCATCAGATCCTGGAAGTCAAAGCGATCCAGCGCCTCAAGCCCGCGATACTTGCGCACCGCGTTCAGCGCGGTTTGCAGGAAGAACTGGTTGCTGACGCCCGGGATTTCCACCGGATACTGGAAGGCCATAAAGATGCCCTCACCGGCACGCTCTTCAGGCGACATCTCCAGCAGATCCTTGCCGTTAAACTCAACGGAGCCGCTGGTGACCTCATAATCTTCGCGTCCTGCCAGCGTCGCTGAAAGCGTACTTTTCCCGGAGCCGTTTGGCCCCATGATGGCGTGAACTTCACCCGGTTTGACGTCAAAATTGAGCCCACGCAGGATCTCTTTCTCTTCCACGCTAACCTGTAAATCTTTAATGCTTAACATGTGCTTTCCTTAACCGACGCTGTGTTCAAGACTAATGGCGAGGAGTTTCTGGGCTTCAACGGCAAATTCCAGCGGCAGTTCAGAGAACACGTCCTTACAGAAGCCGTTAACAATCATTGAAATCGCATCTTCTTCACTGATCCCGCGTTGCAGGCAGTAGAACAGCTGATCTTCACCGATACGTGACGTAGTCGCCTCATGCTCGAGCTGGGCGCTGTTATTGCGGCATTCGACATAGGGGAAGGTATGCGCCCCGCAGTCCGCACCAATCAGCATGGAGTCGCACTGGGTAAAGTTACGTGCGTTGGTGGCTGTCGGCATGATTTTCACCAGCCCGCGATAGCTGTTCTGGCTGTGACCGGCAGAGATCCCTTTGGAGATGATGGTCGATTTGGTGTTTTTACCGATGTGGATCATCTTGGTGCCGGTATCGGCCTGCTGATGACCGCTGGTCAGTGCCACGGAGTAAAACTCACCGATGGAGTTGTCGCCGCGCAGAATACAGCTCGGGTATTTCCAGGTAATGGCGGAGCCGGTTTCTGACTGCGTCCAGGACATCTTACTGTTTTCACCTTCGCACAGCGCACGCTTGGTGACGAAGTTCAGAATACCACCGGTGTTGCCATCGCCCGGGAACCAGTTCTGTACCGTAGAGTATTTCACTTCCGCGTCTTTATGGATGATCACCTCTACCACCGCCGCGTGCAGCTGGTAGCTGTCGCGCACCGGCGCCGAACAGCCTTCGATATAGCTGACGTAGCTGCCTTCATCGGCCACCAGGATGGTGCGTTCAAACTGGCCGGTTTTTTCCGCGTTGATGCGGAAATAGGTTGAGAGCTCCATCGGGCAGCGCACACCTTTAGGCACGTAGATAAAGGTGCCGTCTGACGCTACCGCCGCATTCAGTGCCGCGAAGAAGTTATCGTTACTGGGTACCACGGTGCCAATGTACTTTTTCACCAGCTCCGGGTGATCGTGAATGGCTTCCCCGAAGGAGCAGAAAATAATCCCCTGCTCCGCCAGTTTTTCACGGTAGGTGGTTGCCACCGAGACGGAGTCAAAAATGGCGTCTACCGCCACCTCTTTGCCTTCGCGCACGGGCACGCCGAGCTGATTGAACGCCTCTTCCACCTCTTTACTCAGGAAGCTGTTCTCGGCACCGGTTTGCTGTACCGCGCCGGGTTGCGAGGCACAGGTATCATCACAGCTGCCGCAGGAGGGCGCGGAGTAGTAGCTGTAATCCTGATAGTTCAGCTTATCGTAATGCGCTTTCAGCCAGTGGGGTTCTTCCATCTCCAGCCACGCGCGGAATGCGCTCAGACGAAACTCCAGCATCCACTCCGGCTCGTTACGTTTGGCCGAAATGGCGCGTACGACCTCTTCGTTGATGCCTTTCGCCAGCTCATCGGTTTGCAGCTGCGTGAAGAAACCCTCTTTATAGTTGAGGTGTCCGCCGCTCCAGGTGTTTACATCACTCGTTGCTTCAGTATTACGAGACATAGTACCGCCTATACCCCAAAGCTTTCGCCGCAGCCGCATTCGTTCTGGGCTTTCGGGTTATGAAATTTGAATAACTGGTTTAAACCTTCCCGAACGTAGTCGACTTCGGTTCCATCGATAAACGGCATAGCCTGTAGCGCGACGTATAACTTTGCACCGTCGGTTTCAAAGACCAGATCGTCCTTTTTGGGTTCGGTTACGGTATCCAGCACGTAGCCGAATCCTGCGCAGCCCGTCTGCTTAACGCCTAAGCGTACGCCGAGGATGTCGGGATTTTTTGCCACCAGCTCATGAATATGCTCCGCCGCCGCGGGCGTCAGCGTTAAGCCACGCCAGGCAAAATCGGCCGGATTGAAGGTTTCTGAATGCAGTTCCATAGGTCCACCTCATCTGATAAGCCACCAGGGCATAACACCATGTTAGTGATAACGATTATCACTTCAACCCCCTGCGAGCAGGGGCTTTGGGCTAAACCGCCCTTTTTGGCTACTTTCATTAAGCATAGACCCTGTGACGGGATGCGGATGGGTGGGTTAGTTTTGTTCAATGCATTGATAAATAATGCATTTCATAAGAAAGGCGGTAAGGTGGCGGGCAATAATAAAAATTGTATTGAAAATACCTATTTTTGAGATAGCTAAAGTACGCCCAGGCATCATATACATTTTTTACGTATGCCTCCCCCTTAAGCCAGGTTCTTTTTAATTCTTTTTTGCTTTACCTGGGCGCGCATAAAGACGTTTGATGGATAAGTTAACCATTATTTATCAGTCTGATAGTGGTTAAATTCCGATCATGATTAATTACATAAACTCGTCCCTTTTCGGCGTAATGTTTCCCTTGTTAACCATTTATTCAGTAAGGGATTAAATTATGTGGAGTGCCCATAAAGCCGCAGTTCATGCTCGCCAGCATGCAGGTCAGTATAGCCAGAAAAGATGTGCAGAATTTGTTTCAAAATCCATTCGCGCCGGCGGTGCTAATCTACAGAACACACATTATGCTAAGGATATGAAAAGCAATTTAATTCTGGCGGGCTTCCACCAGGTTTACGGTGAGCCTGTTGAGGGCGATGTGGCGGTGATCCAGCCCACAGCGCACCACCCCTATGGCCACGCTTGCATCTATGGTGGGAACGGCGTCTGGTACTCTGATTTTGTTCAGCGAACAATGTATCCGGGAAAAGAATACCGGGAAGTAAAGCCAGCATATGCAATTTACAGGCATGACTGACATGAAAAAAATAATTCTGGCGATCCTGCTTCTGCCCACTCTCGCATCAGCTGCACCGAAGTTACCCCCTGAGGTATCCGCTGCCCTTCAGTTTAATAAGTGGTACATCTCGCAAATTATTTCCGGGAAAGAGCCCCTGAAAAACTATGAAGCGCTGAGGCCATATGTGACCCGCGAAACCATCAGCAAACTCAAAGCCATGGATAAGCTGGATCCAGATGAATATGACGTGCCTGACGTCGATATGTTCATCAAGGCTCAGGGATATGAAGATGACTGGGACATCGTCAGTGCGCGGGCGCTGGATTACGATGCCGCCTGTATGCAGGTTTATATCTCATTCGGCAAAAAGCGGGATCACACCGTGATTGACTGCATGCTCAAGGAAGATGGCGTGTGGAAAGTTGAATCCGTGGCCAGTATGAATATTTCAGACAACCTGATGATGGAATAAACCGACGATATGACAGGGGTACTGATGCTATGCATCTTCGCGGATACCCCTGTCGTATCGCCAGAAAGCAAAAATCCCGCGCTGGCGGTTTACCGTTGGCCCCCTTAACATCAGTGATGGAACGAGACGGCGAAACCCTGTTCACGCCAGTGGTCGAGCTGCTCCTGTTGACGAGGCGTAGGTGCTTTACCGGTCCAGACGAAAATTTTTTGTCCAGGGAAAAGTTCCGGACGTGGAGAATCAATCGGTTCAGCCAGCACGTCGATATGCCAGCCCTTGTAGGCAAGACGGGCCGCTTCCAGCCACAAATGCGTACGGTCGTCGCACTCCCATCCAACCAGTAGCGCATCTTTACCTGCTTTTTTTCGTGATTCAACCAGGCTAGTAACGGCAAACTCAATCAGGACACCGTCGAGCAGGCTCGCCATATGACGCACCGTATTCTGATCCTGATTCATTCGCTGACGCACAGGGGTGATGATGTTATCTATAAGAACATCCATCGCATGGTCGCGGCGGAACTCACTGATTTTGGCGCGCAGTTTTGCCGGATTGGCATAGCGCAGAACGGTTAACATCTCTTCCTGAAACGATGCCCAGTTCCCATGCGTCATCACTTCTGTATTTTCAAGAAGCGCTTTTACTTTACCGACCGAAACACCCGTTTTCATCAGGCGTTTGATCTCTTCGATACGCAGGATATCTTCATCGTCAAACTGACGATGACCCCCTTCACTTCGCTGCGGCTTCAACAATCCATAACGGCGCTGCCAGGCACGCAGCGTAACGGGGTTGATACCGCATCGTTCGGCCACTTCGCCGATACTGTAATAGGCCATTAACTCCCTCACGCACAATACTTCCATACCTAACCAAACCAACCTTATCAGATTGTACAAATCATTTGTATAACTAACTCCTCGTTATGAGACAAGTGAATGGCTCAAAGAACCCCTCACTCGTTAATATATTGTTGTATAAATTTAGCCGTACGTACAGGTCACTTTTAACAGTTACGTACAGGTTTTTTATAAATCGTACTTTTTCTCGGGCCAGGCAATCGCCGGAATGCCCCCCAGACGCGGGCTGGCAAAAAGGTGGCCCTGGAACTGAGAAATCCCGGCGGATTCCAGCCACATCCACTCTTCAGCCAGCTCTACGCCAACCGCACAGAACAGAATTTCCAGGGACGCACAGCATTTAATGATCGACTGAATGATCGCCTGACGCGGGCCGCTCTTGTGCACGTTAGCAATCAAATCACGGTTGATCTTGATTCTGTCCGGCTGGAACTGAGCCAGCAGTTGCAGACCGGCGAATCCCGCGCCAAAGTGATCGATGGCCACGCTGATCCCGGCGCTTTTAAGCTGTCTGACCGCGCTGGTGAACTCTTCAAAGCGCGAGATGGCCTCGCTCTCGGTGAACTCGACTACAATTTGCTCCGGCACAAAACCGTTCGCCTCAATTGCCGTCAGTAAAAAATCGACGGCGCCAGGAACATTGACCAGCGTCATCGGCAGCAGATTAATGGACAACGTTTGAGTCTGTAGGCCCAGCGCGCTGGCCATCGACAAAGCCACCTGTTTACTCTTCAGATCCGATTCGTACAGCGCCTCACGCGACAGGTTGGCAAAATAGCTTTCCGGGGACTCACCGGACGGCGTGCGGATCAGGGCTTCCCAGGAAACAACCTGCTGCATAAACGGATCGACGATAGGTTGAAACGCGAAACTACAGTCCGCCCCCATTGCCACTACCGTCGGCTGGGAGGATAACGGCGTGTTTTCGATGACAAACTCCCAGGCGTCAGCAGGAGGCAGCTCAAAGTAGTTGGCTTTTTCAGTGGCCTCAACGAAGGTGCGGAAAAATTGCAGGGCGCGATCGTTATAGGTTAGCTGATAGCGGCTTGTGCCTTTATCAAGAACCTGTTGCAGCACTTCGTTGGTGTCGTACTGACGAAGGTCGAAGAGCTCCATACCCACATTGCCAAAACGTCTTGAAGGCCCGTGATCGCTCAACAATTCGACCACGTTGTGATGCCGTAGGTCACGGCAAATGAGCTCATAGATCTCCTTAACGTTATCAGCGGGCCCTTCAAGTAACTGAAAAAAGTGTGTGCCGTTAAACAGCAAAATCCCCGTCACATCGAACTGGCGATTTCTACAATTTGCAGCAGCGACCATGTCTTCCAGCGCTTTCACTGGAACGTCCTCGCAGATATGACTGCGGTAAATGATGGTTGTGAGCATGCTAATCCTGAAGATTGAGGGGGTGACCACGAAAACACGTGGGGAGAACTCTGTTATAGCACATTAATTTCCCAACAAATAATTTACATCTCAACAATTTACACGGCTTCTTTGCGCCTTTCCCAAGCTTGTACAACTCTGCGACGCCGCTTTGGATTGTACAATATATTTAGTGAATCACGCAGTAAAGTGTGTACACATAACACAATGATAAATAAACACTTTATAAAATATATTATAAAATATTTAAAAAATTGTACATTTTAAATGTACAGATTTGAAAATTATGTATACCTTAAATGTAACGTTACTGATTACAGAATTTTACAGGAGCGAAACATGCAGCAGAACGGATACGTCGCAGACTCAGCAACAGCGATTGCGCAGTACTTCGAAAAAGCCGCGCTTCCAACCCAACAGGAAACCCTGGGTCAGGTTGTTGTTGAAATCCTTAGCGATGGGCGGAATCTGAATCGCAAATCGCTCTGCACAAAACTGTTGAGTCGCCTTGAAAGGGCCAATGGTCCGGAAGAGGAACATCATTATCACCTGCTTCTTGGTCTGCTCTTCGAACGTTAATGTTATGAACAGCAGTGATGCGGACAGACTGATCGACCAGCTCATTGGAGAAGCCGCTCTTTCACTTTTGAAGGAGCGCGGTCCCGTGACGACCGAGGGATTGGTTCAGCGTCTGCGTAACATGCAAGCCTGTGAGACGGATCCCCAGCGGCGGGAGACATTAGCGAGGGTGATAGCTGAAATCAGCTCAGGCACGGTCGCTTTTAAAGGTCGCAGAACCGCACAAGGACGAATACAGAGAGAGGGATCTCTCAAAAATAATCGAGACAATGTAGTGCCGTTATTTGGAAATGGAAAACCGTCCGATCCCAAAAAGATGCATTGACTACAACTTTACAGCAACGGTGAGAACAAATGAGACAAAATATTCAGCTTCAACCCGAATACCACTCCGCCTTTTTAGATAGCGCGTTGTCGGAGTATTTCCGTCACGCAGGCGATCGCTTTGCTGAAGAGTCTGCTATTTTTTCGACTGCGGTTCGTTGTGTTCTCGCTTCTGAAGGTCATCTGACCAACAAAGCGATCATTCTCTGGCTGATCCAGACGCTGGAAACCACCGACGATGTCGTTAAGGCGGATGTGATCCGCAAGACGCTGGAAATTGTTGTCGGTTATACTATGGACGATCTTTAATTTTCTCTCTTTGTCCCTGATTCCATATCCTGAAGGCTCGCAGAGCGAGCCTCTTATCCGTAATGCTCTAGCCAATAAGCAGCAGACAAGACAAATCGTCGCCGCCGTTGATTTTATCAATCGCGTTATCCAGTCGCGCATCAATGCTTGAGTTATGCATCGTCTTTTCTGAGAAACCTGCGATAGTTTTCATTAGGGTATGCGGATGAATCTCTTCCTGACTCGCCTTCACGCTCAGGAATATTTTCAGATAGAAAAAATCCAGAACAATGCGATAAAACTGACGCAGGATGGTGGCACGCGTATTGCCAGGGAAGTAACTGCTATATAATTTGTATAAAAGGTAGTTCCGTAAAACATGCGGTTCGGATAAACAGCTATCTTCACAAAGCGAATGCCATTGCTGAGTGAGGGCGTCAAATTTTTTATCCAGTTCCAAAGGGTCATGATGCTGATTGAAATCCAGATAGTCCGCAATAGCTCTATGTCCACTTAGAATGATTTCTTCCCTCGCAGAAAAGCGAGCAACAGTAGACCCCATGACAGATAACGCCAGATACTTCATGGCGTTTGAACGACCTATATTAGTTGTCTTTAACAGAGAATGACCATTTCTCAGATCGGCCATCAGCATTTCATAATAGTTTTCTACCTGGTTAAGCTTATTATGCAGATCAAAATCAACATGTTGCAGGCATACAATAAAATGAGCCAACGCCATCAAGTTTTCTTCAACGTTACGTGACGGAGACCGAATGATATTCCAGGCAAACAGGTGGATAACCCGATCGACTTCAGACATAGACTGACGACGACCTATAAGGTTGGTTTTGTATACTGCCCGTAACGATTCCTCCTCCTGGAGGAGCATGGCATCAGGGTCGAAAAGCACTAACCTGGCCACCTCCAGGCATGAAAGCGTCATTGTATGCCGGGTTTCTTCTTCGTAACGCGTTGAACCGCGCGGATAGGTGCTACAGATATGGGACAGCGCGCTTTCACCTAACTCGCGATGTATCAGGCAAAGTTTATCTTCGTCGATAAATGGACAATTGCCTTCCTCATTTAACTTCACTCTTGAGTAACTGTTTTTCCCCTTCTGCAGTGGAATAAGGTTCTCTTTTGCAAGACGAGAGATTTCCGTATTCGTTGAGGAAATATACTTCCCATGTGTTTTCTTATCGATGGAAATAGTCCATCCACGACAACAGGACATTAAGCACTCCGGCCCAACACACTGAAAATTTCTCACGAAAATCGGCTTGATGGTTTTATGAACTTGCATAGCGAATTAATCTTCATCTAAAGCAAATGAAAATACCATTGTTCTGCCCACATTCGATAGCCACATAACTCAGCAAAAGCGTAGGCTATTCGGAAATTACCCCATCAGGCCTGGTTATTTTCAAGGTAATCGCGAAGCAGGTTCGGACGGCTCTTTTTCTCCATCAGCCTTCTCAACAGTACGATCAGCTCGTAATCGCTTCGCAGATTAAATTTTTGCATCAGCATATATTTATGGGTAAAGACCGTTTTCTGGCTCATCTCCAGCGCCTGAGCGGTCTGTACTACCGACAGCCCTCGGTAAAAATTGACCAGAATACGAATTTGTTGCCGGGATAACCCTTTATGCTGGCAGTCGAAGCAGTTATGTTTAGTCCATGTGTAACCCGGTAATTGCGTCCTGAACCACGCGATAAACAGTACGCCACTGATACGATCAAGCGATGCACGGCGAGGGAGAAAAATAATGTCCTGAAAGCAGGAGGGCAACGCCGAAAAGCGCAGTTCATCGTCGACAAACCCTAGCACAATCCCTTTTTGCCGGGCGAGTAACTCGGGAAAACAGGTCAGTGTTTCACCCTGGCATAATGACAGGACAATAATATCGGCCTGACTGACGTTTTCATGGGTCAGCGCCAGGTTAAATGTGATGGCACGATGAAAGTTATGTTTAAAAAAATCCTCGAAAAATTCATGTAGCCCAGCCTGAAAAAATAGATCGGTTTCCTGAATCAGAATATTTAACATAGCTCATACCAACGTCTTTAAAAAAGGCATATCACCGGCGCTCAGTTGTACTGCATCGTCATCACCACAACTGCACTGATGCTTCCCGGCGTGACGCCACCCGTCACGGATTTAACCGAGGCCTGCATAGCCATTGTCGCGGTTCTGTCGGCACCAATAGTTTGAGTCATGCCAGAGCCTGTTCCTTTAAGCGTACCCGTTTGGGCATCGCGCATGGCTATCGCCACGTGCGTGGCCGAACCGCTGTTCATAAAATAGTCCGCGCCCGCCGCGGGATCGGGGCTGCCGGTAAAAGAGACGGTCACACTTTGCGTTCCCGTTGGGCACTGGGTGAACAGCAGACTAAATGGCACCGGATCCGATGTTGAGCCCGGCGTCGCCATATTGGTTGCCTCTATATTGCCCAGATTGACATCGAGGCTGTTACTCCCGCCATTAAATATGCACGGCGACGCAACGATATTTCCCTTCACACCGATGTTGACGCTATCAGCGGTGAAAGCCTTCCCGCTGAGTAAAGCCAGTAACAGCAGTGTCCCGTATATTATTTTCATCTTCGTACCTGCTACTGATAGGTCAAATTAAGGGTGGCGGAGGCATTTGCTGAACCTGACTCCACGCGGTTCAACGTCTGGTAATATCGGGCCGTTAACGGCAATGTCTCTTGCCCGCCGGCAGACTGCCGCAAGAATAGTCGGCTGTTCATCACCAGCGGCGCACCGTTATAGATAAGCTGCACCCCAACCCCTTTTGCGGTGCCGGCATTTCCCTGCCCGGTTAAGGCCATCACGCTGGTATTGGCGCTGTCCGGATTCTGTATTCCACTGAGCGAGACCGTAATATTGGTTCCGGCGGCGCAGGTTAAGCCCAGGTTTTGCGTGTTCTGTGCTCCCGCTGGCGTGGTGCCCACCACGGTGCCGAACGCCGAGGCGGGGATATCCCCGATCGGAAACGTCAGCTGTGACGTATTCACCGTGCACGCCATGGCATTAATGGTTCCGGCGGTGAGCTGCGTGGTCAGGCCGTCACGATAGATGCCGTCGCTCCCCTGAAGCGTCACGACGCCGATCGCCCCCGGGGTTAACGCCCCCGATGAGACCGGGCCAGTCACCACCAGCTCAATCCTCCCGCCATACCAGTCGACATAGGAGGTCTGCGCATTGTACGAGAACGTATTGCTCGGGTTTTCAAAATAGGCGTTGGAGGAAAAGCGTATGCCTATCCCGCTGACGTTAGTGTTGTAAACATGATTGCCGTAGCTGCTCAACGTGGCGCTGTTGTAGCGCATGCTGAATCCCAGCATCAGCGGATTAGCACATCCAGTAAGATAGGAACCGGTGGCTGTCGCCGCGCCGGAAAAGACCACCGTGCCGACAGGCGCATCACGCTGCACGTTAATCGTCCCCACGGACAGGGTTGACAGCTGCGGCGTGATGGTGGTGCACGTACCGGCACGGGCGAGGTTTCCCGCCGCGAGCAAACAGAGAAGCAAAATCACGATAAGCCATTTCATGTTAACGTTCCTGACGGCAGGAGGCGCGCATGTCAGCGATCCCACCGAATGTTGAGTGTGTCGGCAGGCTGAAATCAGCGCGGCATTGCTGGCTGGGCTGACTCCCCCATGTTGCGACTAACGTCCCCTCCTCGCGCATACCGGTTAAATAAACCTGGCCGCGATCGCCCACAATAAAACTGCTGCTCTCATCACCGACAAGGGTGACCACCGCCCCAAACGGAACGGCGCGTTCGTTGTCGGTCAAGGTCATCAGCACCCGGCGACCTGACTTCGGCAAATAATCGGCTCTCACCACCGCTCCCCGCGTCGGCGTCACCGTGCGGGTGTTGATCTCCAGTTCGACATCCTCCGGCATATTTTCCGGATCGAGAGTGAGATCGTTTTTTCGGTAGACCGAAAGGTTGCTCACGACCGTATAACCGCGAACATCTGTCCGTACACCGGGCTGATTGCAGATATCCACGCCGTGGGCGCCAGGCGCTTTAATTAAGGCGTTGGTCTCCCCCAGCGGCTGAGAAAGCGTGATGCCATCAGCATGGGCGAGAATGCCGCCTTGTAGCCCGTAATTCAGGCGTTCACTGTTTTTGTCATAACCATACCCCGCCGTGGCTTCGCCATAGGTGCCTCTGTAGTCCGCGTTAACGCTGCCGGTATAGCCCACGCCCTCTGTGCCGTATCCCTGCTGCACGTTCCAGTTCAGGGCTCGGTTTTCGAGAGCCACCCCGTTCAGACCGATGCTGTGTGTCATCCCGTTATTCCTGCTGGCGTTCATGCCATAGTTCGCCCATGTCTGCGGCAAAAATTTATCCAGCGGAATGCTGATGTTGAACGCCAGAAGCTGGTCGTGATCAGCGTTTTTTTGGTTGTCGCGGGTTTCTGACGCTGAGCGGACATTTTTGCTGTAGGTCCATGTCAGGCCATAGCTGATGTTGTGCCAGTAGTTGCTATAGCCGACGCTCCACGAAGCCATCGACTTACCGTCATTCCAGTAATCTTCCTGCGCCGCACTGAGGGTAAGCGCGCCCAGGTTGTCCCCCAGCGTCTGGCTCATCGTCAGCTCGGCACGGTTACGTCGCCTGTCCTGAAGCGCGCTGCTGTCGCCGTACGAATCGAGGACCTCCTGCATCCCGTAATAGCCGCGGGTCGAGTAGCGATACCCGGCAATCGAAAAGTTCGTCCCGGTATTAATAAAATTCTTGCTGTATCGGGCCCGCCACGACTGACCGCTTGTTTTCGCGGCATGCTCCGGCGTTGACCAGCCCTGGGTGAGGTCTGCGGATATCGCCCCGAAATCGCCCATGTTCTTGCCCACCCCCAGAGCCGCCGACTGGTACTTATCTGCCCCCTGAACGCCTCCATAGAGCGTGAGGCCGTAAGGGAGGCCGTAGATTCCGGTCAGTTGCCCGAAGGGGGTTTTCTCCACGCTACGGTTATACGATCGATACTGCCCGGCGGTAAGGGCATATTTCAGGCGCCCCTCCCGTTGCAGGACCGGCAGCGAAGCGTACGGCAGGGTGAAATGTTGCTCACTGCCATCAGCTTCGACGATCGTGACATCAAGATCGCCCGCGCCGCCGGTGGGATACATATCCGCGATCTCAAACGCGCCCGGCGCCACATAGCTTTGGTAGATTTGATAGCCATTCTGACGCACCACGACCTGCGCGTTAGTTCGCGCAATACCGCGCACCACCGGCGCATAGCCTTTCAGGGAATCCGGTAACATATCGTCGTCGGACGCCAGCTGGACGCCGCGAAAAGGCATGCTGTCAAAGACATCGGCAGGGGCGGAACTGTCTCCGAGCGTAAGCTGGGCTTGCAGGGGAATAATCGCGCGCTGCATCAAGGTATAGACATTGTCCCACTTATCCTGGCCGGACGCATCGCGGGACCAGGTGGTGTAGTTGCGTAACCGCCAGGGACCGACGTTGATCCCCGGTCGCAGGTTTGCATACTGACTGTCGCTGCGGGTGCCTGCCCCGCTTCTTGCCCGGCTGTTCGCGCCGCTCAGGCTGTAGTTGAGCATAGCCGCGGTAATGCCTTCATCCCACATCTCCGGCGGAACGTAACCTCTCGCTGGCAGATCTATGGCCGCCTGTGGGATGCTGATTGCCAGACGCTGGGCGCCAAACTGGAAGTCCGCGCTGGCCTGTGGAATCGCCTTGAGATCGGCGCATTCTCCTTGCCCGGCGTCGAGCTGCGGGAAAAGCGCCGTTTTCACGCCCCACGCTTTTAACTGCCTGATACTCAGGCACGGCTGCAACGTTTCACTGCCGTTAGCATCCTTCACTGCCATGAAACGAATATCCCGCGTTTCCAGCAGCCGCTCGTCAAGAATAATATCCACGTGGTACGTCCCGGGCGCCTGCGAGCCGGATTCAAAGGCAGATAAATCCGCTTTTCCCATTCCGGGATTATCCAGTTCTACCAGTTCCGTATTAAACGTCTCACTGGCCCACAGTGTGGGAGAGAAACCCGCAAGCGCGAGGGCAATGAATATTGCCAGGCGCGCAGGCTGCACTGTATTAAATGCCGTTGTCATGACGAGCACCCGATTAATGCAAAGGGATCACAAACTGGCCCGGTGTAATTCGCCAGGATTGCCATAATCGTTAATGACTTTAAACGTCAGCGTATTGCCATTGGTCCCATTCGGTAACGGGAAACGAACTGAGCCTGAAGGCATTACGTACGTGACATCATCAAGTTTTTTACCCCCGACCGTTATTTCATTGAAATTGATAACGTACGGCGTTGGGTTATTTACCTGCAGAGCATTTCCCGCACGATGCCAGGTTAATTTGTTGGTTTGTTCCTCAGGGGTAGACGCACGAAGGCTCTCTGGCCGATAAATAAGTTTAATGCGCGTTTTGACGGCAATTTGCAGCGAGTTCATCTGCTTTGAAGCTGATGGAATAGCTTTAATGTTCAGCCAGAATAAACTCTCCTGCCCCTGAGGCAGCGAGCCTGTCATGACAATACGCTCAAGGTTTTTTTGCCCGCCATCCAGCCGATACAGCGGAGGCGTAATAATAAAAGGCGCTTTACCGGATTGCCCATCCTGAACATCAATCCACGACTGGATTAAATAAGGAACGTCATCAGGATTGGTGATACTTATTGACGCTTCTTTTTTTGCCCCATCGAAAATAATGCGGGTGCCGCCAATAACTACTCCAGCACTGGCGGATGTTAACGTCAGCGATAACAGCGCCATCGCCAGGCCAGTTGTCGTTATAAAACGCATTTCAATACCTCATAAAACAAGGGGCCGGGAAGCCCCCTGCTAATTACTGCCAATGACTTAGTTGTAAACCACTGAGAAGTTCGCGACCGAGTTAGCCGGGCCCGCGGTCACGGACGCTGCGGTGGAGATATACTGCGCGTAGAAGTTCAGTGTATTATCAGCCGTACTGCTGAGCGCGTAGGTATAGCTGTTGCTGCCGTACAGCGGCAGATCGGCTTTATCTGCAGTCATCAGGTTAATCGCTACCCCTGTGGCCGCCCCCGCCACGGACGTATCAATCGCCAGCAGGCTGGCGTTGGTTAAATCCGGCGTACCGTCAAAACGGACTTTTGCATTAGTGACCGTCACAGGACAGTTTTTCAAAATAATATTAAACTGCGTCGCAGCCGTTCTGGCTCCCGCCGTCGGGAATTCCGTTTTATAATAATCGCCCAATACCACCACCTGGTTCTGTGATGCCACATCTACGTCGCAGGCAGAATCCAGAATATTTCCGTTAAAATTAACGGTACCTGCCGCTGCAAATGCATTGGTCATGGTGAGTACAGAACCTGCCGCTAACATTGCCATCATCATTTTTTTATTCATAATTCTCTTTCCTATATTACTTTATTTATTACCGATATTCAGTTGCAGAAACAAAACCCCTTTCGACGAATCAAAATTTATACAACTCTTTTTCTACGCACAATCGATTTTAGGGTCTAGCTGTAGACTCTCTTTTAACAAAAACAAAACAAATTACTTTGGAAATATCTTAACAATAAAGTCCCCGGTCTACTTTTAGACCTAAGTCAAAAATGTTTCAAATTCAACTAATTAACACTCATTAATAGGCAAGTCTATAATTAGACTCGACGAAAATATTCCCTGACTAACTGTTTTTTAAGATAATTCTTTATGTCGATCAAAAAATGATCGCATCAGTGTATGAGGCCTCTTATGAACACCCGTATTGCGCCCGTTTCAGGCAATGAAATAACAACAGTGCTTGGCGCTAAGCCTCTTAAGCACATTGAAAAAATAATCGATAATGTTTTGCCGCATACGGAAAGATGCATCATGGCTAAAGGTGAAGTCATCCATTATTATTCCGGTGATATCCGCCAGTGCTTTTTACTGTTACATGGCAGCGTGGCATTGCATCGTCGAGGTGACGGTATCGTCTTAAATTCCGAATCCGCACCTTTTATACTCGGCGTGAGCAGCCAGTTTTCTTCTGAGCACCTCTACGTCAGAGCGCTGGAAACTTCAGAGGTGGCTAGCGTTACGCTGGAGCGTTTTAATCACGTAGTCGCACAACAGAATTTATGGGAGTCCTTCTCGAACCTGCTGATCTATACCGCATCGCGCGTTTACGAACATTGTGCCCAGATATCGCAGATGTCGGCTTACGACATTATCCGCTTTCAGCTGGTAGAACTGATGCAGGAGCCGGAAGCCATAAGACAAAGCATTACCGCCGCAGCCTATATCAAAAGCCGCACCTATCTTTCACGCAGCGGCATTATGCGGATCCTGGCGGAGTTGCGGACGGGGAAATACATCACTATGGAGCGCGGCGTGCTAATCGAGATCCATCACTTACCCCGCAAGTACTGAGGCTGTTTTTATCTCTGGAGAAGGTGGAAAATAAGAGCGACACTATAGAAAGTACAGTCTCTTTCCAGGTTAACGCTATGTCTTCTGACAAACCATCGCATCGCGGCTCTCCCTATGCCCAGGAACTGATTTCCCACTTACAGCCGCACTGCGCCACGTATAAAACCGATCCCGGTGAGCAACTTGATCTCCAGGTTAACGGGCAGAGTATGTGTTATTTAATTCTAGAGGGCACAATCGCGATATACAGAAGAAGCGACGACATGATGCTTACCACCGCGCGCAGTCCCGCCCTGTTTGGTCTCGCTAATCTGACGGACATATATTTTAACGATTATCTCAAAACGGTGACGCCATGCCTGATCGGCGTGCTAGCAACCGATCGGGTGGCAGAAGTTATCAAAGAGAAGGCGTTATGGGGGCTGCTTTCTAATCATCTGATGTTTGTCTATAACCGCCTTTATCACAACGTCATGCCGAAAGGTGCGCCAACGGCTTACGAGATGATTCGTCAGCAGCTCATGATGCTGATGCAGGAAGATGACAGCTACCGACGCAGCGTGACGGCGGAAAGGTACATCCGGGATAAAACCCGGCTTTCCCGCAGCGGCGTAATGCGGATACTGGCTGACCTGAAAACGGGCGGGTTCATCGAAATGGAAGAAGGCCGGCTCATTAAAATTAACAAACTGCCTGCCAAATACTGATTTTCAGACACAAAAAAGGCCGCGCAGGCGGCCTTTTCTTCACTGCTCAATGGACGTGAACGCCCAACCGCCAGGCAAAGTAGATCTCTTCTTTCAGCTCGTTTGAAGAGAGCGCCAGCAAATCCGTAAATTCCAGCTCAAGTTGTTTCAGCTTTTTCAGGTACTGCGCCGGAGACAGATTGCTTTTATCGCGACGTAAATATTCAATTGCCAGCTGTGTTGGGGTTATTTCAGTATCCATGATGTCCTCGCTTATGTTCAAAACGTGACCAGTATATCACAATCAGGCGGCTAATTTTTGACCAAAAGCAAGACATTCGGAAACTTTACACAACGGCCGTCGTCAGTCTGGATGAACAACACAGGCGATCCTGCTCGTCCAGAATATCAATCTGCCACACCTGATGACGACTTCCGGCGTGCAGTGCGCGGCAAACACCGCGCACGCGCCCGCTGCGAACGGAGCGGATGTGGTTGGCATTGACCTCCAGCCCGACCACCTTCTGCTCCCCTTCCGTACACAGGTAACCCGCGACCGACCCCAGCGTTTCGGCCAGCACGACGGACGCGCCGCCGTGCAGCAGGCCAAACGGTTGATGAGTACGACTGTCTACTGGCATCGTCGCTTCAAGTTCGGTATCGCCAATGCGCGTAAACTGGATATCCAGCAAACCGACCATGTTTTCCGCACCCATGGCATTTAAGGCCTGCAGAGTGACCGCACGTTTCCAGATCATCCGATAATCTCCAGTAAAGCCTGCAAGGGATGGCGAACGCCGTTACCTTCCACCCGTTTCACCTGGCTGCGGCAGGAGTAGCCCGTCGCCAGACAGCGGTTACGCGGCAGGCGCTGCATTGCCTGGTGCCACGACAGCTCGTAAATGCCGAGCGAGTTAGCGTGGTTTTTGACTTCATGACCGTAGGTTCCGGCCATACCGCAGCAGCCCACGCTGACGCTTTCCAGCTTCGCGCCAAAGCGGGCGAAGATAGAAGCCCACTGGGCAGGCGCCGTCGGCAGCGCGGTCACTTCAGTGCAGTGCCCAAACAGGTACCAGGATTCTCCGCTGACCTCCTGAGGGGCCGTTTGCTTCAGCACCGAAGGCAGCCACTCATGCACCAGTAAGACCTGAAAATCACCGCGCTTATCGCCGAGCGTCTGCTTATATTCATCCCGGTAACAGAGCACCAGCGCCGGATCGACGCCCACCATTGGCATATCGAGCTGCGCCACGCGATTCAGGAAATCTGAAGTTTTCTGCGCGGTTTTCGCGAAGCGGGTCAGGAAACCTTTAATGTGCTGCGCCTTGCCGTTCGGCGAGAACGGCAGTACCACCGGCTGGTAGCCAATTTTCTCTGCCAGACGGACAAAATCAGCCACCACCTGCGCATCGTAATAGCTGGTAAACGGATCCTGCACCACCAGCACCACCTTCGCTTTCTGCTCAGGGCTTAATGCTTCCAGTTGTTCCAGGGTCATGTTCGCCGAGCGGTGCCCCACCAGCCGACGCTGGAGCGATGGCACCGACAGCAGCGGCAGATCCACCATGCCGATATGTTTTTCAGACAGTTTGCGCACCAGCGGCTGATTGATAAAGAAGTTAAAGGTTTTTGGCGCACGAGCCATTAGCGGCGCGTAACTCTCCACCGTTGCCACCAGATGATCGCGCATCGGGCGCAGATAACGCGTGTGGTACAGCTGGAGGAAGCGGGAACGGAATTCCGGCACGTCAATTTTAATCGGGCACTGGGTTGAACACGCCTTGCACGCCAGGCAGCCGGACATCGCCTCTTTCACCTCATGCGAGAAATCGTATTCGCCTTTATTCGCATGCCAGCTGTTGCGGGTCCGTTCGATGAGCCCGCGAAGGCTGGCGCGTTTTTCCGGCAGCTCCTGTTCCAGCTTGAGCGGGTCAATGCCGCGGTCAGCCAGCAGGCGCAGCCATTCGCGCACCAGCGTCGCACGTCCTTTTGGGGAGTGGATGCGGTTGCTGGTGATTTTCATCGACGGACACATCGGGCTTTTCACATCGAAGTTGAAGCACAGCCCGTTGCCATTGCACTCCATCGCGCCGCGCCAGGAAGCGCGAACCGCAATCGGAATTTGTCGGTCATAGGTGCCGCGCTTGACGGCGTCTACCTGCAACATCGGCGCATCAACGCCCTCTGGCGGGCAGATTTTACCCGGGTTAAGACGGTTATCAGGATCAAAAGCGGCTTTCACCTTACGCAGCTCGGCGTAGAGTTGTTCGCCAAAAAACGCCGGGCTGTACTCGGCGCGGAATCCTTTGCCATGCTCTCCCCATAACAAACCGCCATATTTGGCCGTAAGGGCCACGACTTCGTCGGAGATCTCCTTCATCAGGATCTCCTGCTGCGGATCACACATGTCCAGCGCCGGGCGCACGTGTAGCACACCCGCGTCAACGTGCCCGAACATGCCATAGCTCAGACCATGGCTGTCGAGCAGCGCACGAAACTCCACAATATAATCCGCCAGATGCTCCGGCGGCACGCAGGTATCTTCCGCAAACGGAATCGGCTTCGCCGCCCCTTTCGCGTTACCGAGCAGCCCCACCGCCTTTTTACGCATCGCGTAGATTCGCTCGATGCCGGAGAGGTCGTTACACAGCTGCCAGCCAATGACGCCGCCTTCCCCCTGTGCAATCAGCTCATCCAGACGCTGGCAGAGCGTGCTCACCTGGCTCTCAATCAGCTCTGCGTCATCCCCGGCGAACTCGACGATGTTCAGACCGAGCATCTCTTTATCCGGCACGTCGGTAATCAGTTCGCTCACCGAATGCCAGACAATATCTTCCCGGGCCAGGTTCAGTACTTTTGAATCAACGGTTTCCACCGACAGCGCCCGCGCCTCCACCATAAACGGGGCATTACGCAGCGCGGAGTCAAAGGAGTTGTATTTGACGTTCACCAGACGGCGCACCTTCGGCAGCGGGGTGATATCCAGACGCGCTTCGGTGATAAAGGCCAGCGTACCTTCTGACCCGGTCAGTACGCGGGTAAGATCGAACTGGCTCAGATCGTCATTAAAGACATGGCGCAGATCGTAGCCCGTCAGGAAGCGATTGAGCTTCGGGAATTTGTCGAGGATCAGTTCGCGATTTTCGCGGCAGCGCTCCAGCACGGTGCGATAAATCCGTCCGCTGGTGGTGCTCTCTTTTGCCAGCGTTTCAGCCAGTTCGACCGGCAACGGCTGGGTATCGAGAATATCGCCCCCCAGCAGCACCGCCCGCACACCCATGACGTGATCGGAGGTTTTGCCGTAGACCAGCGAGCCCTGCCCTGAGGCATCGGTGTTGATCATCCCGCCAAGGGTTGCGCGGTTACTGGTGGAAAGCTCGGGCGCAAAAAAATAGCCATACGGTTTTAAAAACTGATTCAGCTGATCTTTGATTACCCCCGCTTCCACACGCACCCACCCCTCTTCCGGGTTGATCTCAATGATGCGATTCATATAGCGGGACATATCAACGATGATGCCCTGGTTCAGCGCCTGCCCATTGGTGCCCGTCCCGCCGCCGCGCGGGGTAAAGACCAGGGAGCTGAAACGCTCCTGCGACGCCAGACGGGCGATGAGGGCCACATCGGCGGTAGAGCGCGGGAAAACGACGGCATCGGGAAGAAGCTGGTAAATACTGTTATCGGTTGCCATCGTCAGCCTGTCGGCATAATCGGTGGCGGTATCACCTGTAAAACCCTGTTGCTCCAGTGCCTGCAAAAAATTAAGCACCAGTTGAACGACGCCCGGTGCCTGAGAAATCTGTGGGATCATTGCTGTCGACCCTAATGAGAAGAGTGTGAAATCGTTTGCGTTGTGTCTGGAAAGTTTTATCACATTTTTTTCTTATGTGCTTCGTAGAATTACGGGCAAAATCCGCCTGTCAAAAATCGCTGAAATCACTAATGATTAGAGAGATGCGGTTTATATTCCCATCAGCCTTGCTGGTGTTCATTTAAGGAAAGTTTCGTTTATGGTCAATCTTCGTCAGCCCAGGGATGTCGCACAGATACTGCTGTCGGTGCTGTTCTTAGCCATTATGATTATTGCGTGTCTGTGGATTGTTCGTCCTTTCGTGCTCGGATTTGCCTGGGCCGCGACCGTCGTGGTCGCAACCTGGCCTTTACTCTTACGTTTGCAGAAACTGCTGTTTGGTCGCCGCGGCCTTGCCGTGCTGGTGATGACGCTGCTGCTGTTCCTGCTGTTTATTATTCCCATTGCGCTGCTGGTTAACAGCCTGGTTGACAGCAGCGGCCCGGTTATTCGCGCGGTCACCAGCGGTGACATGACGCTGCCGGATCTCGCGTGGCTGAACAGCATTCCTGTTGTGGGCGCAAAACTATACAGCGGCTGGCACAGCCTGCTGGAGATGGGCGGTAGCGCCCTGATGGCCAAAGTGCGCCCGTACATCGGCACAACCACCACCTGGTTTGTCGGGCAGGCTGCGCATATTGGTCGCTTCATGATGCACTGTACGTTGATGCTGGTCTTCAGCGCCCTGCTGTACTGGCGCGGCGAGCAGGTTGCGCTGGGGGTACGCCATTTCGCCACCCGGCTGGCAGGTAAACGCGGCGATGCGGCCGTGCTGCTGGCAGCCCAGGCCGTTCGCGCGGTAGCGCTCGGCGTGGTGGTCACAGCGCTGGTGCAGGCTGTGCTTGGCGGCATCGGGCTGGCTGTTTCCGGCGTACCTTATGCCACTATTTTCACCGTTGTCATGCTGATGACCTGTCTGGCACAGCTTGGTCCGCTGCTGGTGCTGGTTCCCTGCATTATCTGGCTTTACTGGACGGGGGACACGACCTGGGGCACGGTGCTGCTGGTATGGAGCTGCGTGGTGGGCACCATGGATAACGTGATTCGTCCTCTCCTCATCCGCATGGGCGCTGATCTGCCGCTGATTCTGATCCTGTCCGGGGTGATCGGGGGGTTGATTGCCTTCGGCATGATTGGCCTGTTTATCGGTCCGGTGCTGCTTGCGGTAACCTGGCGTCTCTTCTCTGCCTGGGTGCATGAAGTGCCGCCACCCGGAACCGATCCGGACCTCATCTTAAGCGAACTTGAAGAGCTGGAAGATAAGAACGCGCAGTAATAACCTTTGCCGGGTGGCGCTAGCGCTTACCCGGCCTACACTCTTCGCAGGAATACTTAAACGTTGCTAAACTATTTATTCTCTGCGCACTGGTCAGACCCGCTTTTTCATGCCTAAAACCGTCATTCTCTTCAA
Source organism: Enterobacter cloacae complex sp. P29RS (assembly GCF_014893445.1). NCBI lineage: Bacteria > Pseudomonadati > Pseudomonadota > Gammaproteobacteria > Enterobacterales > Enterobacteriaceae > Enterobacter > Enterobacter cloacae complex sp. P29RS. The sequence goes on from NZ_JADBPZ010000004.1 coordinate 67,952, forward strand.
GAAATCTTTACCTCCCTTTAACTATTGAGACGAATCCGATCGACTCATAAAGTTGGCATGCCTACTATTAAGACACGGTTATAAATCAACACCTTGATTTATAAGCATGGAAATCCCCTGAGTGAAACAACGAATTGCTGTGTGTAGTCTTTGCCCATCTCCCACGATGGGCTTTTTTTTTATTTACCTTATGCTGAGCGCACAGGATTTAGGCGTGTTTTAAACGAAAGAACCGTTCATTACAGACGGATGAATAGCGATGAAAGAGTTTTACTGTTTAGTTCCATTCGTCATAAGCATATGCCATTTCACTATCAACTGAATATCTTTCTCGTACCGCCAGGTGTCCCTTTTACTCTGAATTATTAGTAGCCTCTGCCCGTTCATCAGCGCGAGCACGTTCACGTTGTAATGAGCATCACCACGTTTAAGGCGGCTGACCACTGCAGGAGCAGCGCCTGCACCTTTTTCTTCTGTCAATAATAGTTATGTGGGTTATTTTCCCGCCATAAGAAAAAAGATAAACGTCAAGGCAAGCACAGTAAATGATATAACAGCCAAACTGGCGTTCCTAAAAACGCCATCATTTAGCTTTATCTTTTATACTTTTTTCAACCTGAGCATGAAGATTCATGCAGTTTATATACCCTTCTCTACGCGCTGCGTTGACTTCCGTAGCGTGTCTTAACTCCATTGCTAACAACTTATCTTCCATGACAGAAAGGCGATAAATCAGGGCGCACACAATCATTAAAAGAATAATGAATAACACCGAAATATCTACAACCACTTAACCTCTCCAGTTACTTATTGAATCCTGAGTTCTGACGCTATGCACTGTAGGTCTTCGTTTTCCCTGCATTGCGTTGTCATATAGCCGTTGCACAGGGAACTTAAATCAGACAGAGTCCGTATCTTCATTTAAATTTCATCTTTTATAGCTCATCAAACCTATCAGGCTATCTGGCGCAGTCCTGCAACCAGCAGACGGTGAGGAGTAGCTATATCAGTTCCAGGCTCAGAGCAAGGCGGCTAAGACTATTCTTATGCGAACTATTTTTTTAAGTTATTAGTGCTTTGTAAGTTCATTTTCCTCTTTTGATTGCTTGAAAGAGGACTCGCCTTTGTGGCCAGGCGAGTCCTGAATATTAATTTTTACAAATTTCACTCCTACTCAACATCTGCCATTCCCCCTCCAGCACCCGCGTCTCCCCGCTCACCTGCACGTTCACCACCTCGCGAATATCCGCCGAGGACGCGCCAACCTGTAGCTCAAATTCACCTGGCTCGACAATTCGCTTCCCGTCCCGGCGGGTGAAATTAAACATCTCCACCGGCAAGGTAAAGGTCAGGGTGGCGGTTTCTCCCGGTGAAAGCGTAACGCGTTGAAACGCTTTCAGCTCCTGAAGCGGACGAACCTGCGTCGCGACTTTGTCACGCACGTACACCTGTATTACTTCGCTGCCGCTGCGCTCCCCGATGTTACTGACATCGACGCTTAACACCACCTCTCCGTCGACCGGGACGTGGCTTTCAGCGAGACGCGCCGCACTCCAGCGAAACTGCGTCCAGCCAAGACCGTAACCGAACGGGTAAAGTGCGCCGAAATGGAACGCAAACGGCGTGCCGCCGCTTTTCAGCTTGTGGTTATAGTAGTACGGCATCGCCCCGGCGTTTTTCGGCACGCTGACTACCAGCCTGCCCTGCGGCTCCGCGCGGCCGGTTAAGATATCGGCAATCGCCCAGCCCCCTTCCTGCCCCGGCGCCCAGGCCATCATCAGCGCGGCCACCTTCTCTTCCAGCCCCTGAAGGTTATAAGGACGCCCGCCCGTCATGACGACAATTACCGGCTTGCCGGTTGCCACCAGCTCCTCCAGCAGCTGTTGCTGCACGCCCGGCAGATTCAGCGAATCGGTATCCGATCCTTCCCCCACGGTGCCGCTCTGGAATAGCCCGGCGAGGTCGCCCACGCAGGCCACCACCACGTCACTCTCTTTTGCCGCGCTCACGGCTTCGGGGATCAAATCCGTGCGTTGTGAAACCGGCGATTGCTGCATCGGTTTACCGCCGCTGTCGCCCGGGAACACCGGCGCACCCGCCATCCGTTTTTCGATAATGTGGCACCCTTTGGCGTAACGTATCTGCGATGCACCAAGGTACTGTTCCAGCGCCGCGCGCGGGGTTGTCACCTGCGAGGTCTCTTCAACCATATCGCTGATGATCAGGTGAACCGGGAAGCTGTAGCCGCTCAGCAACGCCAGCGGATCGTCCGCCGTCGGCCCCACTACCGCTACACGGGGTTTTCCGCCGAGGGGCAAAATGCCGTTATTTTCCAGCAGCGTGATCGATTTTGTTGCCACCTCGCGCGCCACCTGCCGGGTCGCCTCATTCTGCAAATCGATACCTTTTTCGTCGGCGTACGGTTTTTCAAACAGCCCGAGACGGAATTTTTCACTTAGCACGCGCGCCACAATCTCATCCACTTTCGCCATTGAGATAAGCCCACGCTCTACCGCTTCCGCCAGATGACGCGCGCAGTCATCCTTCGGCAATTCCACGTCCAGCCCGGCGTTAAACGCCAGCGCCGCCGATTCTGCTGGATCGTGAGAAATCCCGTGGTGCTGGTGCAGCAGGCTGACGCCGCCGTAATCCGCGACAATAATGCCGTCGAAGCCCCACTGATCACGCAGCACGGTGGTGAGCAGGAAATGGTCGCTGTGCCCTGGCTGATTATCGATGTCATGATAGGCTGGCATCACCGAACCGGCGTTGGCCAGCTTCACCGCCATCTCAAACGGTAGCAGGAAGGTATCGTTTAGCTCGCTGAAACCCAGATGGACCGGCGCATGATTGCGCGCCCCTTCGCTGAAGGAGTGCCCCACGTAATGTTTCAGGGTCGCCAGCAGATCGCGCTTATCGCCCTGCAACCCCTTCACGTACGCCGTCGCCATCACCCCTACCAGCCACGGATCTTCCCCAAAGGTCTCTTCCGTCCGTCCCCAGCGCACATCGCGCGAGACATCCAGCACCGGGGCCAGCCCCTGCTGGCACCCGACAGACCGGGCCTCGTTGCCAATCTGCTCCGCCGCGCGCTGCACCAGCGCCGGGTCCCAGGTGGAACCGTAGTTCAGCGACGACGGGAACAGGGTTGCATCTTTGCACAGCAGCCCCACCAGACACTCCTCATGAAACAGCGCCGGAATGCCGAGCCGGGTCTCCTCCATCATCATACGTTGCAGGCGGTTAGCGGCACGCACGCCGGTTTTTGCATCAACAATGTGCGTGCCGAGCGGACGGGTGATCTGCCCGACGCCCAGCTTCAGCCTTTCGCTGAGGGACGCCTGTTCGCTCACGCCAGCGAACTCATCGCTCAAATCGCTGCGCTCGCGGTGGTTGCCGTGTTCATCGAGGATCAGCCAGTACGCGTGCATCTGGGCAAATTTCTCTTCCGGCGTCATACGCGCCAGTAAATCAGCGACACGCTCGTGTACGGGACGTCCCGCGTCCTTGTAGATCACAGTCATGGTTTACTCCTGTAGTGCGGATTGGGTTACCGGGCTGAGCTGCCCCGCATCGTTTCGAATGTCTCGCTTGCTGGCCAGCTCACGGGCAATGGAATCCACCAGTCGGCTGTTGAGTTTGTAGATAGCAAGGAGCGCCACCATGCAGAGGAACAGCGCGCAGGGGATCAGGGTGAACAGGGCATTGATGGTTGCGAGGACGTGAGGCGCCTGGTTTGCCTGTCCGGGCGCGTAATCCACCATGCCCAGCACCCAACCGACCACCGCCCCACCCAGCGCCAGCCCAAACTTGATGGCAAACAGGGCGGTAGAAAAGACCAGCCCGTCCAGACGGCGGCCGCTGCGGTGTTCTTCGTAGTCCACTACATCGGAGAACATGGTCCATTGCAGCGGCGTGGTCAGGTTCTGAATAAAACTAAACACAATATTCAGACCAAATATCAGCCACACCTGCGAAGGAGGAATGAAGAAAATCAACGCGCCAAAAATAACGAAAGAAATAATGGTCCATTGATAGGCACGTACGCGATCAAATTTCCCCAGCAGGCGTTCAGATAATAATGCGCCGCTTAAGGATGCCACCATGCCGGAAACAATAAAGGCAAAGACCAGTTCAGGACGTAACAGAACATAGTTAACGTAATACATGGTCGCAGAGCCACGCGTCACGACGGCGGTTAACAGTAAAATATTAAACAGAAAAACAATTCGCCACTGGCTGTTGGCGGACAGCAGTTTTAAATCCGTCAGCATCGAGCCGGAGGTGTCATTGCGTGGCGAGTAACGCTCCCGGGTCATAAAGAAGCAGCAGAAGAATAAAACAATACCCAGCAGTCCCATCAGGCTCATGGCATAGAAATAACCTTTTTGCACATTCCCCTGACCTAATAATGAGACCAGCGGCAGCGCGATGACCGTTACAATCAACCCGCCGATAAACGACAGGCCAAAGCGCCAGGATTGCAGCGAGTGGCGCTCGCGCGGGTCGAGCGTCAGCGCGCCGGGCATGGCGCAGTATGGAACGTTAATCGCGGAGTAGATCAGGCTCAGGATGGCATAGGTTACACAGGCATAGACAATTTTCGCCGTCTGCCCGGCATCCGGTACGTAGAAGGTAATCAGGCAGCTCACGCCAAACGGAATGGCAAACCAGAGCAGCCAGGGACGAAAACGACCGTGGCGGGTCTGAGTGCGGTCCACCAGCGCGCCAATGCACGGATCGACAAACGCATCGATCACGCGCACCACTAAAAACATGGTGCCCATAATGGCCGCCGGCAAACCGAATACGTCCGTATAGAAATACGCGAGAAATAACGTTGCCGTTTGCCAGACCAGCGCGCTGGCCATGTCACCCAGGCCATAACCTATTTTATCTTTGGTACGTAATACAGAGGAGATTGTCATTGTTATTTGCCTTTTTTTCAGGTTAAAACGTATTTCAACCAGTCGCGCATCATCCCGACGGATGTACGCGGTAAGGCTCAAGTATTAGCAACGCCCTGCCCACTAACAATTGTCTAAATTAACAGATAAATTATGATATTTGGTTTTTTGCTTTATTTGTGATGGTGAGCATATTCGCAGGAAAATAAAAAAGGCGAGGACAGATATCCTCGCCTTTTTCAGGTTATGCAGGTTTTACTTGTTCAGCTCTGCCAGGCTCAGCCAGGTTTGCACCACGGTGTCCGGGTTCAGGGAGAGGCTATCAATCCCCTCATCCATCAGCCAGGCCGCAAAGTCTTCATGGTCAGAAGGACCCTGCCCGCAGATCCCGACATATTTACCCTGTTTCTTCGCCGCACGGATGGCCATGGAGAGCAGCGCTTTCACCGCCTCGTTACGCTCATCAAACAGCTCAGAGACGACGCCGGAGTCGCGGTCCAGGCCGAGCGCCAGCTGCGTCATATCATTCGAACCAATGGAGAAGCCGTCGAAGTGCTCCAGGAACTGCTCGGCCAGCAGGGCGTTGGACGGAATTTCACACATCATGATGATCTTCAGCCCGTTCTCGCCGCGCTTCAGCCCCTGACGCGCCAGCTCATCCACCACCGCTTTCGCCTGATCCACGGTACGGACGAACGGGATCATGATTTCCACGTTGGTCAACCCCATGTCGTTGCGCACGCGTTTTACCGCCTCGCACTCCAGCGCGAAGCAGTCGCGGAAGCTTTCCGACACGTAGCGTCCGGCGCCGCGGAAGCCCAGCATCGGGTTCTCTTCTTCCGGCTCGTAGCGTTCGCCGCCCACCAGGTTGGCATATTCGTTGGACTTAAAGTCCGACAGACGCACGATCACGCGTTTCGGGTAGAAGGCCGCGCCGAGCGTGGCGATGCCTTCCGTCAGACGACCGACATAGAACTCTCTCGGCGAGTCGTAACCCTTCATCATCTCGCGGATTTCGTTTTGCAGCTTCGCGTCCTGGTCGTCAAACTCCAGCAGCGCGCGCGGGTGAACGCCGATCATGCGGTTGATGATGAATTCCAGACGCGCCAGGCCCACGCCTTCGTTCGGCAGGCAGGCGAAGTCAAACGCGCGATCCGGGTTACCGACGTTCATCATGATTTTCAGCGGCAGGTCCGGCATGGTATCCACGCTGGAGCTCTTCACGCTGAAGTCGAGGATATCGGCATACACGTAACCGGTATCGCCTTCGGCACAGGAGACCGTCACGTTCTGGTCGTCCTTCATGCGTTCGGTCGCGTCACCACAGCCGACTACCGCCGGGATCCCCAGCTCACGGGCAATGATAGCCGCGTGACAGGTACGGCCACCGCGGTTGGTGACGATAGCAGCCGCTTTCTTCATGATCGGCTCCCAGTCCGGGTCGGTCATGTCGGTCACCAGCACGTCGCCAGGCTGAATACGATTCATCTCGCTGATGTCGTGGATCACTTTCACCGGACCGGCGCCGATGCGGTGGCCGATTGCGCGGCCTTCCGCGACAATTTTGCCCTGCGCGTGCAGGGTGTAGCGCTCCATGACCTGACCGCGCGAACGGACGGTTTCCGGACGCGCCTGCACGATAAACAGCTTGCCGGTGTGTCCGTCTTTGGCCCACTCGATGTCCATCGGACGGCCATAGTGTTTTTCAATCTGCACCGCCTGCTTCGCCAGCTCTTCCACTTCGGCGTCGGTGAGCGAGAAGCGATCCCGCTGCTCCAGCGGCACATCTTCAATGGTGACCTGCTTGCCATGCTCTTGCGTCGGGGCATAGATCATGCGGATTTTTTTCGAGCCCATGGTGCGGCGAACCACTGCCGGACGGTTAGCCGCCAGCGTAGGCTTGTGCACATAGAATTCGTCAGGGTTCACCGCCCCCTGCACCACCATCTCGCCCAGACCCCACGCGGAGGTGATTAACACCACCTGGTCGAAGCCAGATTCCGTGTCGATAGAGAACATCACGCCGGAAGAGCCCACGTCGGAGCGCACCATGCGCTGTACGCCTGCGGAGAGCGCGACGCCGCGGTGGTCATAGCCCTGATGCACGCGATAGGAGATGGCGCGGTCGTTGAACAGGGAAGCAAACACATGCTTCACCGCCACCAGTACCGCCTCGTAACCCTGGACGTTGAGGAAGGTTTCCTGCTGTCCGGCGAAAGAGGCATCCGGCATATCTTCCGCGGTAGCGGAAGAGCGCACGGCAAAGGAGGCCTGCGCGTCGTCAGCGGAGAGCTGGTTGTAGGCGTCATGGATGGCTTTTTCCAGTTCCGGCTGGAAAGGTGTGTCGATAATCCACTGGCGGATTTGCGCGCCGGCTTTGGCAAGCTCGGTGACATCATCAATATCCGTTTTATCCAGCAGGTCGTAAATGCGCTGGTTTACACCGCTCTGGTCTAAAAACAGGTTAAACGCATCGGCGGTTGTGGCAAACCCGTTTGGTACGGAGACACCCATACCGGACAGATTTGTAATCATTTCACCCAGGGAGGCATTTTTGCCCCCAACTCTGTCTACATCATTCATGCCGAGTTGGTTATACCAAAGCACCAGCGGTGACGAGCCATTGTTGGACATCGAAACAATCCTTTTGTGATATTTGATCGGAGTAAGAAACACCTGACTACGTATTTATACTGGCATATTTATTTCCGCTAAAAAAACGGTGAATCGTGTAAGCAATTTAAATTTTCAACTTTTCGGACAGTTTCCCCGCACTCGCTAACCCGATGATTCCTATAGATTCCGGCAAAAACCATAGAAATAACGCCGCTAATCAGAAAATGAAATCCACTTTTCAGGAAAATCAAAAACACCATTTCATTTTAAATTCAGATAAGTTCTTTGCTGTGCAATTAACTTTTTTAATTTATGCTTTCAGGCAATTACGTACGCTATTCAGGGTGGATAAAATGGATAATGCTGTCGATCGCCACGTTTTTTATATTTCTGATGGGACGGCGATTACCGCCGAGGTGCTGGGTCACGCGGTGATGTCGCAGTTTCCCGTGTCGATAAACAGCATCACGCTGCCGTTCGTGGAAAACGAGAGCCGGGCCAAAGCGGTCAAGGACCAGATCGACGCCATTTACCAGCAGACCGGTGTTCGTCCGCTGGTGTTCTATTCCATTGTGATCCCTGAGATCCGCAACATCATTCTGCAAAGCGAGGGCTTCTGTCAGGATATCGTGCAGGCGCTGGTTGCACCCTTGCAAAGCGAGCTGAAGCTCGACCCGACGCCGATCGCTCACCGTACCCACGGGCTGAACCCCGGCAACCTGACCAAATACGATGCGCGTATTGCCGCCATTGACTACACTCTGGCGCACGACGACGGGATCTCGCTGCGCAATCTGGACCAGGCGCAGGTCATTTTGCTAGGCGTGTCGCGCTGCGGTAAAACCCCCACCAGTCTTTACCTGGCAATGCAGTTTGGCATTCGCGCCGCCAACTACCCCTTTATTGCCGATGATATGGACAACCTGGTGCTGCCTGCCGCGCTCAAGCCGCTTCAGCATAAGCTGTTTGGGCTGACCATCAACCCGGAACGACTGGCGGCGATCCGCGAAGAACGTCGCGAGAACAGCCGCTACGCCTCAATGCGCCAGTGCCGAATGGAAGTCTCCGAAGTCGAAGCGCTGTACCGGAAAAATCAGATCCCCTGGCTGAACAGTACCAACTATTCAGTAGAAGAAATTGCCACCAAGATCCTCGATATCATGGGACTGAATCGCCGCATGTACTAATATGCTAGTACATTAATCCAGTTTCAGTTATTATCATGCCATCCTCGGGACGACGTGCCCCGAACTTGAAATCAGCAGGGATTGGTTTAAGGTGATGCCCATCACTTCCCGGTAGTCTGCCGATGAAGCAAAAAATTTCTGAGACATTCCATGAACAAAACCGACGAACTGCGCACCGCGCGCATTGATAGCCTGGTCACCCCGGCTGAACTTGCCCGGCTGCACCCCGTTTCCGCCGAGGTGGCGGACCATGTGACGGCCTCCCGTCGCCGCATCGAAAAAATTCTCAATGGTGAAGACAAACGTCTTCTGGTAGTAATTGGCCCCTGCTCCATCCACGACCTGGACGCGGCGATGGATTATGCACAACGCCTTCAGACGCTGCGCGGCACGTATCAGGATCGCCTGGAGATCGTGATGCGTACCTACTTTGAAAAACCGCGTACCGTCGTGGGCTGGAAAGGATTGATATCCGATCCCGATCTGAACGGTAGTTACCGGGTGAATCACGGCATTGCGCTGGCGCGCAAGCTGCTGTTACAGGTTAACGAGCTGGGCGTGCCGACCGCTACCGAATTTCTGGATATGGTGACCGGACAGTTTATTGCCGACCTCATTAGCTGGGGCGCGATTGGCGCGCGTACCACCGAAAGCCAGATCCACCGTGAAATGGCGTCGGCGCTCTCTTGCCCGGTGGGCTTCAAAAACGGAACGGACGGCAATACCCGCATCGCCGTTGATGCCATCCGCGCGTCACGCGCCAGCCATATGTTCCTCTCCCCGGATAAAAACGGCCAGATGACCATCTACCAGACCAGCGGCAACCCGTTCGGACATATCATTATGCGTGGCGGTAAAAAACCGAATTACCATGCAGAAGATATTGCCGCCGCCTGCGAAACGCTGGCGGAATTTGACCTGCCGGAGCATCTGGTGGTGGATTTCAGCCACGGCAACTGCCAGAAACAGCACCGCCGCCAGCTGGACGTCTGCGATGAAGTCTGCCAGCAGATCCGCAGCGGCTCGACCGCCATTGCAGGAATTATGGCGGAGAGCTTTATCAAAGAAGGCACGCAGAAGATCGTCGCCGGACAGCAAATGGTGTACGGCCAGTCGATCACCGACCCGTGCCTGAGCTGGGAAGACAGCGAACGGCTGCTGGAGAAGCTGGCTTCAGCCGTGGACACGCGCTTTTAAAATCCTGCCGGGTGACGCTGCGCTTACCCGGCCTACGGTACGTGTCCTTCTCCCTCTCCCCATGGGAGAGGGTCGGGGTGAGGGCATCAGACCGCACCTCTCCCCCAAATTTGATCCCCTCACACAATTTTCATAAAAACGCTTGCCGTGAATTTGCAGTTTATTGATAATGATTATCATTGTTACATTGATTGTTATTTATAAACATTATGTCACCGACCGATAACAGCGCGGCAACGCCAGTAAAAACACACACAGCGCCGTCCCCTGCTCCCACCGATCGCCGAATCGACAGCAAAAGCCTGTTGGGTGAGGAGGGACGGGTCATTATCGAGCATGACGGCCAGCACTACCTGCTGCGCCAGACCAATGCCGGAAAACTGATCCTGACTAAATAATCCAGACAACACATTCGCCAGCCACCCAGGTGATCCCCAGGCAGCCAGCGCTTTTCAATTCTTATGGAGAGTTGCTATGCCACACCTGCAATCCGCGTCTTTACGCCCGTCTCTTCTGGCGCTGGCAATTGTCAGCACCCTGCCGGGCGTTGCGTTTGCCGCCACAGACGATATCACCGTTACCGCCACCGGCAACGCCCGCAGCGCCTTCGAAGCCCCCATGATGGTAAGCGTGATTGACGCCACCGCGCCGGAAAACCAGACCGCCAGCTCCGCCGCCGACCTGCTGCGCAAGGTGCCCGGCCTGACGCTGGACGGCACCGGGCGCACCAACGGTCAGGACGTTAACCTGCGCGGTTACGACCGACGTGGCGTGCTGGTGCTGGTGGATGGCGTACGCCAGGGCACCGATACCGGACACCTGAACAGCACGTTCCTCGATCCGGCGCTGATCAAACGTATCGAAGTGGTACGTGGCCCTTCCGCCTTGCTGTACGGCAGCGGCGCGCTGGGCGGCGTAATTTCATATGACACCGTCGACGCCAGCGATCTGCTGGACGCAGGTAAAAATAGCGGCTATCGCGTATTTGCTACCGGTGCAACGGGCGATCACAGCATCGGGATGGGCGCCAGCGCCTATGGCCGCACCGATACCCTGGACGGTGTGGTCTCCTGGTCCAGCCGCGATCGCGGCGACATTCGCCAGAGTGACGGCGCGAGGGCGCCAAACGACGAATCCATCAACAATATGCTGGCGAAAGGCAGCTGGAAAATTGATCCGGCTCAGACGCTGAGCGGCTCCCTGCGCTACTACAACAACGACGCGCAGGAGCCGAAAAACCCGCAGACCACGGATGCCAGCAGCAGTAACCCGATGACCGATCGTTCCACCATTCAGCGCGATGCCCAGCTTGGCTACCGCATTGCGCCAGCCGGAAACGACTGGCTGAACGCCGATGCGAAAATTTACTGGTCCGAAGCGCGGATCAACGCCCAGAACATCGACGCCAGCGGCGAGTTCCGTAAGCAGACCACCAAAGGCGGCAAAGTGGAAAACCGCACCCGCCTGTTCAGCGACTCCTTCGCCTCGCACCTGCTGACCTATGGCGGGGAATACTACCGTCAGGAGCAACACCCTGGCGGCGCGACCACCGGCTTCCCGGACGCTAAAATCGACTTCAGCTCCGGCTGGTTGCAGGATGAGATCACCCTGCGCGACCTGCCGGTAACGCTTCTCGGCGGGACGCGTTACGACAACTACCGCGGCAGCAGCGACGGTTACGACGACGTGGATGCGGATAAATGGTCATCACGCGCCGGGTTAACCGTGAGTCCAGCCGACTGGCTGATGCTGTTCGGCTCTTACGCCCAGGCCTTCCGCGCGCCAACGATGGGCGAAATGTATAACGACTCAAAGCACTTCTCTATCGGCAGCTTCTACACTAACTACTGGGTGCCGAACCCGAACCTGCGTCCGGAGACCAACGAAACCCAGGAGTTCGGTTTTGGGCTGCGTTTTGACGATCTGCTACTCGCCAACGACGCGCTGGAGTTCAAAGCCAGCTACTTCGACACCAAAGCAAAAGATTACATCTCTACCACCGTCGATTTTGCGGCGGCCACCACCATGTCCTATAACGTACCAAATGCCAAAATCTGGGGCTGGGACATGATGGCGACCTACTCGACCAGCCTGTTCAACCTCGACGTGGCCTACAACCGCACGCGCGGGAAAAATACCGACACGGGTGAATATATCTCCAGCATCAACCCGGACACCGTCACCAGCAAGCTGGATATCCCGGTGGCGCAAAGCGGCTTCTCCGTGGGCTGGATCGGCACCTTCGTCGAACGTTCAACGCACATCAGCAGCAGCTACAGCGAGCAGCCTGGCTACGCAGTAAATGATTTCTACGTCAGCTATAAAGGCCAGCAGCAGTTCAAAGGCGTCACCACCACCCTCGTGCTGGGGAACGCCTTCGACAAAGCCTACTGGTCACCGCAGGGCATCCCGCAGGATGGCCGCAACGGCAAGATCTTCGTCAGTTATCAATGGTAATTCCCTTCGGGGCAACGATTCAGAAGGATAAGATTATGGGTCACTACACACGCTGGCTTGAGCTTAAAGAAGAACATCCGGGTAAGTACGCCCGTGATATCGCCGGATTAATGCACATCAGCGAAGCAGAGCTGGCATTTGCGCGCGTTGGACACGACGCCTGGCGGCTGCGCGGTGAAATCCGCGAGATTCTGGCAGCGCTGGAGTCCGTGGGGGAAACCAAATGCATCTGCCGTAACGAATACGCCGTTCACGAACAGGTTGGAGCGTTTACTCACCAGCACTTCGGCGGTCATGCCGGGCTGGTGCTGAATCCGCGCGCGCTGGATCTGCGTTTGTTCCTCAACCAGTGGGCGAGCGCGTTTCACATTAGCGAAACGACCTCCCGCGGCGAACGTCAGAGCATTCAGTTCTTCGATCATCAGGGCGACGCTTTACTGAAGGTCTACACCACGGATCACACCGACGTTGCCGCCTGGGGCGACGTGCTGACCCGTTTTATCATTGCCGATAACCCCGCTCTGGCGCTGAAGGCTGTCGAAGCCCCCGCGCATTCCGACGGTGCAGATGCAGGCTCGGTGGAGAAAGAGTGGCGCGCCATGACCGACGTGCATCAATTCTTTAGCTTATTGAAGCGCCATAACCTGAGCCGCCAGCAGGCGTTTCGTCTGGTGAGTGACGATCTGGCCTGTAAGGTGGATAACAGCGCGCTGGCACAACTGCTGGAGACGGCGCAACAGGACGGAAACGAAATCATGATCTTCGTCGGCAACCGAGGCTGCGTGCAGATCTTCACCGGTGTGGTGGAAAAACTGACGCCCATGAAGGGCTGGCTGAACATCTTTAACCCAACCTTTACCCTGCATCTGCTGGAGGAGACTATCGCGGAGACGTGGGTTACGCGTAAGCCCACGGCAGACGGACACGTTACCAGCCTGGAGCTGTTTGCTGCGGATGGAACTCAGATCGCCCAGCTCTACGGGCAGCGTACCGAAGGCGAGCCGGAGCAGAGCCAGTGGCGCCGCCAGATTGACGCTCTGACGCCAGAAGGGCTGGCCGCATGAAAAACTGGTTTGCCCTGCTCTGCGCCCTGCCGCTGGTCGCCGTCGCCGCGCCGGAGAGAATTGTCGCCCTCGGCGGCGACGTGACGGAGATCGTCTACGCCCTCGGCGCGGAGTCTTCTCTGGTTGCGCGCGACAGTACCAGCCAGTGGCCGCAGGCGACAAACGCGCTGCCTGACGTGGGGTATCTCCGCCAGCTGAATGCGGAGGGAATTCTGTCCGTACGCCCGACGCTGGTGCTGGCAAGCGACCAGGCGCAACCCTCTCTGGCGCTGAAACAGGTTGAACAGAACCACGTCCGGGTAGTTACCGTTCCCGGCACGCCTGACCTGCGCACGATTGACGAAAAAGTGCGGGTGATAGCTCAGGCGACGCATCATGAGGTGCAAGGGGAAACCCTGCGCAACTCGCTGCGTCAGGCGCTGGCGGCTCTGCCCTCAACATCGCTCAACAAGCGGGTGCTGTTTATCCTCAGCCACGGCGGAATGACCGCAATGGCGGCCGGGCAACAGACCGGCGCGGATGCGGCAATACGCGCCGCCGGGTTGCAGAACGCCATGCAGGGCTTTACCCGCTATCAGCCGCTCTCCCAGGAGGGGGTAATGGCCAGCCAGCCGGATCTGGTGGTGATTTCGCAGGACGGCCTTAACGCGCTGGGCGGCGAACAAAATCTGTGGAAACTGCCCGGTCTGGCGCAAACGCCAGCGGGACGAAGCAAGCAGGTGCTGGCTATTGATGACATGGCCCTGCTGGGCTTCAGCGTCCGCACGCCGAAAGCCATACAACAACTGCGTGACAGAGCGGAGCAACTGCCCTGATGTCCCGGCGCATCACGTTATCGTTATGGCTTCTGGCGGGGTTGCTTACCGTCATGACGTTCATGGCTACCGGTTTTGGGGCGTTACGCCTGCCGGTGAACGTGCTGTGGAGCGGCAGCGATGAGACGCTACGCCAGATCTGGCTCACCATCCGTCTGCCCCGCGTGCTGCTGGCGCTGGTGATTGGCGGGTCGCTGGCGCTCGCCGGCTGCGTCATGCAGGGGCTGTTCCGCAATCCGCTGGCCGACCCGGGCCTGCTCGGGATCAGCAGCGGTGCGGCGCTGGCCGTCGCCCTGTGGGTGGTGCTCCCGCTATCGCTGCCCGCGCTGGTGATGCTTTATGCTCCGATGCTGGCGGCATTTTTTGGGGCGCTGGCAGCCACAGGCGTGATCTTCCTGCTCAGCAAGCAGCGTGACACCTCTCTGTCACGTCTGTTGCTGGTGGGTATCGCCATCAATGCCCTGTGCGGTGCGGCAGTGGGTGTGCTTTCGTGGGTCAGCAATGACGCCCAGTTGCGTCAGCTTTCACTCTGGGGAATGGGAAGTCTCGGTCAGGCGCAGTGGTCAACGCTGCTCGCCGTGATCTCGCTGATGGTGCCTGCCGCTCTGGCGATCTGGCGTTGTGCCAGCGCGTTAAATTTACTGCAACTGGGTGAAGAGGAAGCGCATTATCTCGGCGTGGACGTTGCCCTTGTACAGCGAATATTACTGTTATGCAGCGCTCTGCTGGTCGCTGCGGCTGTCGCCGTCAGCGGCGTGATTGGCTTTGTCGGACTCGTGGTGCCGCACCTGATGCGCATGTGGCTGGGCGCCGATCACCGGGCAACCCTCCCCGGCACGGTTCTCGCGGGCGCTTTTCTGCTGCTGGTGGCGGATACGGTAGCCCGCACTCTGGTCGCCCCGGCAGAAATGCCGGTCGGGTTGCTCACCAGCATCCTTGGCGCCCCCTGGTTCTTATGGCTCATTTTTCGTCGTGGAGAACAGCATGGCTGAACGTTATACGGCTGAAAATCTGACTTTTACCCGGTCTGGCCGCACGCTGACTGATAACGTTTCGCTGTCACTGTCGCAGGGAGAGCTGGTTACATTGATCGGTCCCAACGGCGCGGGGAAATCCACGCTGCTGCGACTGCTGACCGGCTACCTGAAACCCGACAGCGGCGGCTGTTCGCTGGCGGGGAAAGCGCTGGATGAATGGCACCCGGAGACGCTGTCCCGCTATCGGGCAGTGATGCGTCAGCATACTCAGCCTGGATTTGACTGGCTGGTGGAGGAGATCGTTGGAATGGGGCGTGCGCCCTGGTCGCGTCAACCTGAACCGTCGATTGTGCGTGAGGTGATGCAGCTGACCGGTTGCCTGCCGCTGGCTGGCAGACGTTATCATTCCCTCTCGGGCGGCGAGCAGCAGCGCGTTCAGCTCGCCCGCGCGCTGGCGCAGCTGTGGCGTGAGGGAACGCCGCGCGGCTGGCTGTTTCTCGACGAACCCACTTCAGCGCTGGATCTCTACCACCAGCAGCATCTGCTGCGCCTGTTGAAATCGCTGACCCGTCTGGGTCATCTTCACGCCTGCGTGGTGCTGCACGATCTTAATCTCGCCGCGTTATGGTCGGACCGGATCCTGCTGTTACACAACGGCAGGATTGTTTCTCAGGGCATACCGGAGACGGTATTGCAGGCCGACGCTTTGGCGCGCTGGTACGGTGCGCAGGTGCACGTCGGCAGACATCCGACGCACGCCGCACCGCAGGTTTTTCTCGCCCCTTAGCTTGAGCAGCTCACTTCCAGTCGCTTGCCCCAGTCCGGCGGGCGGCTGACATAGTCATCCTCCCGGTCGGCAAACGGCGTGCGCAGGGCGATATGCAGCCGATGCAGCTCGGCATAATCCCCCTGCTCTGCCTGCTCAATAGCCCGCTGCGCCAGCCAGTTGCGCAACACCATCGCCGGGTTAACCGCCTTCATCCGCGCCTGGCGGGTATCGTCATCAATCTGTTCCTGCTGTAAACGCGCCCGGTAAGTGGCAAACCAGTCATCAAACGCCTGTCGATCGATGAACTCGTCACGCAGAGGTGAAGTGGCGCTCTGCTGCGCAGTCTGGCTCAGCATACGGAAGGTTCGGGTATAGTCGCTGCCTTCACGCGCCATGATGGCAAACAGCCCATTCAGCAGCGCGTTATCGCCTGTTTCCTGCGTCATCAGCCCCAGCTTGTTGCGCATTAACACACCATATTCCCGCAGCAAGACCTCCTGATAGGTGTCGAGCGCATCGTTCAGGGCATCGACGTCGATAAACGGCGACAGGCTTTGCGCAAGCCGCTGAAGGTTCCACAGCCCCACCGCAGGCTGGTTGTCGAAACGGTAACGCCCCTGATAGTCCGAATGGTTACAGATGTAACCCGGTTGATAGTCATCAAGGAAGCCGTACGGACCGTAGTCAAACGTCAGCCCTAACAGGGACATGTTGTCGGTATTCATCACCCCGTGGGCAAAGCCGACGGCCTGCCAGCGGGCAATCATTGAGGCGGTGCGCGCGACAATATCACGGAACCAGAGAACATAGCGGTCCGGTTCGTTTTGCAGGTGCGGCCAGTGACGTCGAAGGGCGTAATCGGCAAGCTGGCGGACATTATCCGGCTCGCGGCGATAGTAGAAGTGTTCAAAATGACCGAAACGCAGATGGCTTTCCGCCACGCGGATAAGCATCGCCCCCTGCTCTATCGTCTCGCGGGCCACCGGCGTGTCGCTGGTGACAATGGACAGCGCGCGTGAGGTGGGGATCCCCAGGGCATGCATCGCCTCGGAAGCCAGACTCTCACGAATGGTTGAACGCAGCACCGCGCGGCCATCCCCCATGCGTGAGTACGGTGTTAACCCTGCCCCTTTCAGGTGCCAGTCGAGCGTTTCGCCATTCGGCATAACCTGTTCACCCAGCAGGATGCCGCGACCATCGCCGAGCTGTCCCGCCCAGACGCCAAACTGATGTCCGCTGTAGACCTGAGCCAGAGGCTTCATGCCCGGAAGCAGCGTTTCGCCGCCCCAGACACCGGCGCCCTTTTCTGGCTGAAAAAGTGTCGAAGGGATGCCAAGCGAATCCGCTAATGCATCGTTATGCCAGATAAGACGCGCGTTCTGTAAAGGCGTGGGCTTAAGCGCGGTGTAAAAGCCGGGTAATTCATCGTGCCAGTGAGCAGTAAAAGACAGGGTCATAAGTCCTCCTGCTTTAAGTGTAGAGGGTTTCCCTTGACGTAAACACGGGCGAAGAAAGGGGTTATTGCTGAACGAGGGTCGTTACGCGTTCTGCCGGGACGGCAGGCCACAGGGTTCCCTGCATTGCGCCAAAATTGAAGGGCAGCACGCGTTGTAAGATGCCGTGATCGTCAATTCCCGAGACCATGACCGACTGACAATGCGGCGCGATCTGCCAGAGAATGGCGCGCATAAATGGCTCGAAAGAGAGCGCCGAGACGCGCTGATGAATAAAGTTTTTATCCAGAATCACCCGTTTGAACAGACCATCATAAACCGGTTTAAGGGATGCAGCCCCTGCACCAAAGTTAGCCAGCACTAAGGGGAAATGGATCGCCATTCTTGCAAGCGTCAGATCGTCTTTCCCGTTATTTAAACCTGGATAGTTCTCATTAACAGTAAACTCAAGAAACGGATAACGATCAAGGATTGAAACAGCGTTCTCATTAGTTAATAAAAACTCAACAATTGCAGGTGTAATATTGATCCATGCAATTAACTGATGCTGAATAAAAAATAGCTTACAGGTATCGAGTAATTGCAGTTTTTCCTGAAACAGCACTAATTCATCTTCCTGAGAAAGATGAGGGATAACCAGTTCAGTCGGGATTCGTACGTCCGTACCCACGCCAGTAAAGTTAACCAAAATCTCTAAACCTTTAAGCAAACCTGCACTATCACGCGCCGGAAGGAGTAAAAGTTCAGACTGGTAAGCATTATCTAGCGTAATAATCATCGCCCTTGTCCTGCATTAAAGATGAGAGAGAACATCCTGGAGCAATTGCAGGCACAATTCCACTGTCTTGATTTTAATAAGATTAATTTCATTCTTTCCGTATTAATTTTCAGATTTTTCCCTGAATCTAAAATAATCTTATCCTGGTTATTGAATAATAGCCAGTTTTAGATAAAACAGGCACATGCTGACAAAAATAAGTGGGCAAAAATTTTACTTTAATCCACCCGCAAGAAAAGCCTGACGTCTATTTTCACCGCCAGGCCCTCCGCACTGCATCTTTATGCAGCGGTTAAATACGCCTGGCCTGCCAGAAATTTTTACGCCAGTAAACATTATCGAGAGAGGAGCGCATCACGCCGCGGCTGGTCGAGGCATGAATGAACTGATTATCGGTGTCATAAATGCCGACATGAAGGCCGCTTTCACCGGAACCTGTTTTAAAAAAGACCAGATCGCCGGGCAGGAGCTCGTCTTTATCAATTTCAGTGCCGATTTTCGCCTGCATACGCGTTTCACGCGGAAGCTGTAGGTCAAATTTATCGCGGAAAGTCATCAGCACAAATCCCGAGCAATCCACCCCGCCCCGGCTCATCCCGCCGTAGCGATAAGGGGTACCGCGCCAGTTGCTGAGCTGATCGTTCAGGCTGGCAATGACCGTAATGGAATCGGAAAGCCGTGGGTTAGGCGGAGGTGCACGATGGCTGCTGCATCCTGCAAGAAATAGCGCCGCAACAAGGAGAAACCAGAATCGCATTTCAGACGAATCCTCTGCTTTTTTTGTTCTTTCGGTAATTTAGCGTGCATCTATGCGGCTGTGCAAGAAAGGTTATTCCTGCGCCGTGGAAATGAGCATCTTGTGGCCTTCAATATCCAGCCTCCGGAACGACATGTGGTAAGCACTCGCAAGATTGGGGGCCGTCAGCACGCTGTCGCGCGTTCCGCTGGCAATCAGTTTGCCACGCGCCAGCAACCACACCCGATGCGCGTGGCGCAACGTATGGTTTAAATCATGGCTGCTCATCACAATGGCGATGCCCTTGCGACACAGCGCGCTGAGCAGAGTATCCAGCGCTGCCTGCTGGGCAACGTCCAGTCCGCTCATCGGCTCGTCCAGCAGCAGCAACCGCCCGTGAGGATTTCCCACCGGATGAACCTGAAGGATGACGGCGGCCAGACGCACGCGCTGCCATTCGCCACCGGAAAGCTGGCTGGCCTGTCGGGTGAGCTTATCGTCTAACCCGAGCGCCGCAGCAACGTCATGGAGCAATGCTACCTGATTTTTATCAGGCAGGTGCAGCGTCAGGTAGTGCCAGACGGGCATTGCAAAGGGCGGAACCTGCTGCTGAACCAGATAGCTTCGACGGGAGGCGAGTGTAGAGGGTAGCCAGTTGACGAGCGATTGCCCGAGAAAGGTAATCTCCCCTTCCCCGCGGGTCAGCCCCGCCATGCGCGCCAGCAGCGTGCTTTTTCCGGCGCCGTTAGGCCCAACCAGGTGAAGGATTTCACCTGCGTTGACTGCGGCGGTAACAGGCTCAAGACGTCCCTTCCCGGCAACGCCTGTGAGCTGCATCAGCAGCGTCATTATTTCGCCAGCGCCAGTTTGATTGATTCCATCACGATAGGATCTTCAGGCGTCATGTCAGGCGAGAAACGCTGCACGACCTGACCGTCACGGCCAATCAGGAATTTTTCGAAGTTCCACAGAATATCGTCCGGATAGAGCGGCGCGCGACCTTTGCTCGCCATACGCTCATAGAAACCACTCTCTTCAGGCGCAACGGCGGTCGGCGCCGCAGCCACCAGTTTGGCATACAGCGGATGACGATTTTCCCCGTTCACATCAATTTTGCTGAACATCGGGAACGTCACACCATAGGTTGTGCTGCAAAAGGTCTTAATCTCCTCTTCGCTGCCCGGCTCCTGGCCCAGGAACTGGTTGCACGGGAAGCCGAGTACGGTAAAGCCGTCTTTTTCCCAGGCTTTATGAATGTTTTCCAGCTGTTCATACTGCGGCGTAAGGCCACATTTCGATGCCACGTTCACGATGAGCAGTACCTTGCCCTTGTAGCCTTCCAGCGTGGTTTTCTCGCCGTCAATGGTAGTCACTTCGGTATTCAGAATATCAGACTGCATAGCATTCCCTCAGGTTGACTTACAGGTTGTGTTTTAACGTCCAGCCTTTAATAGTAGCCAGATAAAGACCGGTGCGCCCAGCGTTGCGGTCACCACGCCTATCGGCAACTCAGCGGCCGTCAGCGCAAGCCGGGCGATGATATCGGCAATCAGCAGCGTTGCCGCCCCGGCAACCGCCGAGGCCGGAAGCAGGGTTCGGTGGTCCGTAATACCGCACAGGCGCAGCATATGCGGGATCACCAGCCCAATAAAGCCAATCGCCCCCGCCAGCGCCACGCTTACGCCCACCATCCAGCCAATGGCGATAACCAGCACGTTGCGCCAGAATCCAATCGGCATCCCGAGCTGGCGAGCAGACGTTTCGCCCAGCGCGAGATTATTAAGAGGCTGCGCCTGGAACGCCGTCCACAGGATGACCGGGATCAGGAGCACCATCAGCCACCCCTGATGCCAGTCAACACCCCCAAATCCCCCCATCATCCAGTACATTAACTGGCGCAGATCGAAGGAGGTGGAGAAGTAGACGGCCCAGGTCATCAGCGCACTACAGATGATCCCCAACGCTACCCCGGCAAGCAGCAGCCGACTGGTGGATAAGTGGCGGCGGGCAAAGCGCAGAAGGATAAGGGTTATCAACAGCGCGCCAAGGATGGCGCTGAGGCTAATCCCCCAGCCGGAGAGCTCGCCTCCCCCCAGCATCACGGCGGCGATAAGCCCGACGCCTGCGCCATTCGAGACCCCGAGAAGTCCGGGTTCCGCCAGAGGGTTTTCAAATAATGCCTGCATGATCGTGCCGCACAGCGCCAGCGCAGCGCCGACTAAAAGCACAGCCAGCGTCCGTGGCAGGCGGATCTGCCAGACAAAGAGCTGTCCCTCAGGCGTAAACCAGCTTTCCGGTCCCAGCCACCGATCGCCCGCACACAGGCTGACGGTGGTGGCGACAATCATCAGCACCCCGAGCAGACACAGGCGGCGGAGATCGGAGCGGTGCTGAAGACGGGCAAGATCAAGCATAGACGATAGGTTATCCGGTTGAGATATCATTGATTTTACGGCGGGTTTAGCAAATAGCGCAAAGAAAAAAGGCCGCGTGAGCGGCCTTTTTAGTTAGTTCATATTACTCTGCTTTGGGCGTTGCGTTTTCGACACGGCTTTTTAACTTCTGTCCGGGTCTGAAGGTCACCACGCGGCGGGCTGTAATGGGAATATCTTCCCCCGTCTTCGGGTTACGGCCCGGACGTTGGTTTTTGTCTCGCAAATCAAAATTGCCAAAGCCGGAGAGTTTAACCTGCTCACCATTTTCCAGAGCACGACGGATCTCTTCGAAAAACAGCTCTACCAGCTCTTTGGCATCCCGTTTGCTAAGCCCAAGCTTATCAAACAGATATTCTGACATTTCAGCTTTTGTAAGCGCCATAGGTTCAATCCCTCAATGATGCCTGGAATCGCTCTTTTAATGCCTCTACACATTTGGCGACGGTAGCGGCAATCTCCTCTTCTTCGAGTGTACGGCTGGTATCCTGAAGGATAAGGCTAATAGCGAGGCTCTTGAAACCTTCTGCTACGCCCTTGCCGCGGTACACGTCAAATAAGTTTACGCCAACTACCTGATTTACGCCAACTTTCTTACATTCGGCCAAAATATCTGCTGCGGGCACATTTTCAGCGACCACAACCGCGATATCACGGCGGTTTGCCGGGAAGCGTGAGACGTCCTTTGCCTGAGGAATGACGCGGTCTGCAACCGGGTTCCACTCCAGCTCGAATACGATGGTACGGCCATTCAGATCCAGCTTACGTTCCAGCTCCGGGTGAACAACCCCAATAAAACCAACACGTTTGCCGTCTAAATAGATCGCCGCACTCTGGCCCGGATGCAGGGCTGGAATCGCTTCTGCGCGGAATTCAATTTCGGATAATTTACCGGTCAGATCGAGAATCGCTTCCAGATCGCCCTTCATATCGTAGAAATCAACCGTCCCTTTTGCCAGGTCCCAGTGCTCTTCATAGCGGTTACCGCTAATGGCGCCGGCCAGCATGAGATCCTGACGGATGCCTAAATTGGCCTGAGTATCCGGTACAAAGCGCAAACCGCTTTCGAAAATACGCACGCGGTTCTGCTGACGGTTCTGGTTATAAACGATAGTACCCAGCAGTCCCGTCCACAGGGACAGACGCATCGCTGACATCTCGCTGGAGATCGGGCTTGGCAGGATCAGCGCTTCCTGACCCGGGTGGATCAGCTGTTGCAGCTTAGGATCAACGAAGCTGTAGGTGATCACTTCCTGGTAGCCTTTGTCGTTCAGCATGGTTTTCACACGCTTCAGTGATAGATCGGCTTCGCGATGGCTGCCCATCACCAGACCCGCCTGCACCGGCTCGTCAGGGATATTGTTGTAGCCGTAAACGCGGGCCACTTCTTCCACCAGATCTTCTTCGATCTCCATGTCGAAACGCCAGGATGGCGCAACGGCTTTCCACTCATCCTGACCTTCAGTCACTTCGCAGCCCAGACGCGTCAGAATGTCGGTCACCTGCGCATCGGCAACGTGGTGACCAATCAAACGATCCAGCTTGCTGCGGCGCAGAGTAATGGTCGCACGCTTCGGCAGCGCCGCTTGGTTGGTCACATCGATAACCGGACCCGCTTCGCCGCCGCAGATGTCGATCAGCAGGCGAGTCGCACGCTCCATCGCTTTGTATTGCAGCGCAGGATCCACGCCACGCTCATAGCGGTGAGAAGCGTCAGTGTGCAGACCGTGACGGCGTGCGCGGCCGGTGATGGAGAGCGGGCTGAAGAACGCGCATTCCAGCAGGACGTTTTGCGTTTCGTCGTTGACGCCAGAGTGCTCGCCGCCGAAGATCCCGCCCATCGCCAGCGCTTTGTTGTGATCGGCAATTACCAGAGTGTCGGCGTTCAGTTTCGCTTCGCTGCCGTCCAGCAGAACCAGGGTTTCGCCCTCTTTCGCCATGCGCACAATAATACCCCCTTCGATACGATCTTTATCGAAGGCGTGCATTGGCTGGCCCAGCTCCAGCAGAACATAGTTGGTCACGTCAACCACAGCGTCGATAGAACGGATACCACAGCGACGCAGTTTCTCTTTCATCCACAGCGGGGTTGGCGCTTTAACGTTAATACCTTTCACCACGCGACCGAGGTAGCGCGGACATGCGTCAGGGGCGTCAACCTGAATCGGCAGCACATCACTGATGGTTGCCTCAACCGGAGCGATCTCCGGCTCGTTCAGTTCGGTCTGGTTCAGAACGGCCACGTCGCGGGCTACACCGATGATACCTAAGCAGTCGGCACGGTTTGGCGTCACGCTGATTTCGATGGTGTTGTCATCAAGCTTCAGGTATTCGCGGATATCGGTACCCACTGGTGCATCCTGCGGCAGCTCGATAATCCCGGAGTGATCGTCGGAAATGCCCAGCTCGGAGAAGGAGCACAGCATGCCTTCAGACGGCTCACCGCGCAGCTTAGCCGCTTTGATTTTGAAATCGCCCGGCAGTACCGCGCCGACGGTCGCCACGGCTACCTTCAGGCCCTGTCGGCAGTTTGGCGCACCGCAGACGATATCCAGCAGACGGTCACCGCCCACATTGACTTTTGTTACGCGCAGTTTGTCGGCGTTAGGGTGCTGGCCACACTCAACCACTTCACCTACCACGACGCCGGTAAAGGCGCCAGAAACAGGATCCACGCCATCAACTTCCAGACCCGCCATGGTGATCTGGTTAGAAAGCGCGTCGCTGTCCAGCGTGGTGTTAACCCATTCGCGTAACCACAGTTCACTGAATTTCATTGTTCTTTCCTGCCCTTATTTAAACTGTTTGAGGAAACGCAGATCGTTTTCGAAGAACGCACGTAAGTCGGTTACGCCGTAGCGCAGCATGGTAAGACGCTCCATGCCCATACCGAACGCAAAGCCGGAGTATACTTCCGGATCGATACCTACGTTGCGCAGTACGTTTGGATGCACCATGCCGCAGCCCAGCACTTCCAGCCATTTACCGTTTTTACCCATCACGTCAACTTCCGCAGAAGGTTCAGTGAACGGGAAGTAGGACGGACGGAAACGAACCTGCAAATCTTCCTCAAAGAAGTTGTTCAGGAAATCGTGCAGTGTGCCTTTCAGGTTGGTGAAGCTGATGTTTTTATCAACAATCAGACCTTCCATCTGGTGGAACATTGGGGTGTGGGTCTGATCGTAGTCGTTACGGTATACGCGACCCGGCGCGATGATGCGGATCGGTGGAGCCTGCTCCTTCATGGTACGGATCTGAACGCCAGATGTCTGAGTACGCAGCAGACGGGTGGCGTCAAACCAGAAAGTGTCGTGGTCAGCGCGTGCCGGATGATGGCCAGGAATGTTAAGGGCATCGAAGTTGTGGTAGTCATCTTCAATTTCCGGGCCAGTCGCCACGGTAAAGCCGAGCTCACCGAAGAAACTTTCAATTCGATCGATAGTACGGGTAACCGGATGCAGACCGCCGTTTTCGATACGGCGACCCGGCAGAGAAACGTCAATCGTTTCTGCCGCCAGACGCGCATTCAGTACTGCACTTTCCAGCTCGGCTTTACGTGCGTTCAGCGCCTGTTGTACCTGCTCTTTGGCTTCGTTAATCACTGCACCTGCTGCCGGGCGCTCCTCTGCTGGCAGTTCACGCAGGGTAGTCATCTGAAGGGTCAGATGCCCTTTCTTGCCCAGATATTCGACGCGGACATTGTCTAACGCGGCAACATCTGAGGCCTGGTTAATGGCGGCCGTTGCACTGGCAACCAGCTCTGCGAGATGTGACATGGTTTTCCTCATTATGTCGGTGCAGACACCGAATTGTTGGACGTAATCTCTCAAATTCAGGCACAAAAAAAGCCTCCATCGGGAGGCTTATCTGGCGCTGTTTTTCGTTTCATCTTTCACGCGCTAGCCTCCTGAAGTCAGGTGCTAAAGTAAAAGAAGAAGCGGAAAATAGCAGCATTCATGCTTGCGTTACCTTGTAGGGTAAAAACCGTTAAGACCTTATTGAAAAGCCTGGACGGGTAAATGTCAATCTTCTGATAAGGCGATATGAAAAGAGGGAGCAAAGCCCCCTCTTTCAACTGGCTTATGCCAGTGCTGCTTTCGCTTTTTCGACCAGAGCGGTGAACGCTACTTTGTCGAATACTGCGATGTCAGCCAGGATCTTACGGTCGATTTCAACAGAGGCTTTTTTTAGGCCGTTGATGAATTTGCTGTAAGAAATACCGTTCTGACGTGCTGCTGCGTTGATACGCGCAATCCACAGTTGACGGAACTGACGCTTACGCTGACGACGGTCACGGTAAGCGTACTGACCTGCTTTGATAACAGCCTGGAAGGCAACGCGGTATACGCGTGAACGCGCACCGTAGTAGCCTTTAGCTTGTTTCAAAATTTTCTTGTGACGTGCACGTGCAATTACACCACGTTTTACGCGAGCCATGTGTGCTCTCCTGTATCTATTCTAAGTTAAAAAAGTTAAACGTTAACGACTTATGCGTACGGCAGGCACGCGATGACCAGGCCCAGATCGCCTTTAGAAACCATGGCTTTTGGACGCAGGTGACGTTTACGCTTGGTAGCTTTCTTAGTCAGAATGTGACGCAGGTTAGCGTGCTTGTGCTTAAAACCACCTTTACCGGTTTTTTTGAAGCGCTTAGCAGCACCGCGTACGGTCTTAATTTTTGGCATTTTAATAACTTCCACTTCGCATTGTTAAATAAACGAAACATAGGCGAACAAAACCTATGGGGCCCAAAGGCTCCACAGATTTTGCTGCTTGAAGGCCTTACTGTTTCTTCTTAGGAGCGAGCACCATGATCATCTGGCGGCCTTCGATCTTCGTTGGGAAGGATTCGACTACTGCCAGTTCACTCAGATCTTCACGGACGCGGTTAAGCACTTCCATACCAATCTGTTGGTGGGCCATCTCACGACCGCGGAAACGCAGCGTGATCTTGGCCTTATCGCCATCTTCCAGAAAGCGAATCAGGCTGCGGAGTTTTACCTGATAATCGCCATCGTCGGTACCAGGACGGAATTTGATTTCCTTAACCTGGATAACTTTTTGCTTCTTCTTCTGTTCCTTAGAAGATTTACTCTTTTCATAAAGGAACTTGCCGTAGTCCATAATACGACAAACTGGCGGTTCG
This sequence comes from Enterobacter cloacae complex sp. P29RS, assembly GCF_014893445.1. NCBI lineage: Bacteria > Pseudomonadati > Pseudomonadota > Gammaproteobacteria > Enterobacterales > Enterobacteriaceae > Enterobacter > Enterobacter cloacae complex sp. P29RS. Next base: position 94,487 of record NZ_JADBPZ010000004.1, read on the forward strand.
GCGTTAGGGCTGATTTCAACTAAATCTACTCCAGCTTCTTCAGCTTTTTCGATCGCTTCTCTCAGACTCACAATCCCCAGTGGTTCACCTTCAAGATCTGTTAAGCGAACTTCCTGGGCGCGAATCTCGCCATTGATACGATTCGGACGTGCCGTTTGAACTCGTTTTCCGCCTTTAATACCTTATTCCTCCAGTTGTTGAAGACTGCGGCTGCGAATCTCTTGTTGCAGCTTCTCAATCACTTCACTTACGTCCAGGCTCCCCAGGTCTTTACCACGGCGGGTGCGAACGGCAACTTTGCCTGCTTCCACCTCTTTATCACCACAGACCAACATATACGGGACACGACGTAAAGTGTGCTCGCGGATTTTAAAGCCAATCTTCTCATTTCTCAAGTCTGCTTTTACGCGAATGCCCGCATTTTGTAGTTTCTGCGTCAATTCTTTAACGTAATCCGCCTGAGAATCGGTAATGTTCATCACAACTACCTGCACTGGCGCAAGCCAGGTTGGGAAGAAGCCCGCGAACTCTTCAGTCAGGATGCCGATGAAGCGCTCCAGTGAACCGAGAATCGCACGGTGAATCATAACCGGCACCTGACGCTCGTTGTCTTCGCCAACATAAGAGGCGCTTAAACGCTGCGGCAGGGAGAAGTCCAGCTGTACCGTTCCGCACTGCCATGCGCGATCGAGGCAGTCATACAGGGTAAATTCAATTTTTGGACCGTAGAATGCGCCCTCGCCCAGCTGGTATTCGAACGGAATACCGTTCTCTTCCAGCGCCACGGCGAGATCCGCCTCTGCGCGATCCCATGTCTCATCGCTACCGATACGTTTTTCCGGACGCGTTGAGAGTTTGACCACGATCTTCTCGAAGCCAAAGGTGCTGTACATATCGTAGACCATACGAATACAGGCGTTAACTTCATCACGTACCTGATCTTCAGTACAGAAGATATGCGCATCATCCTGAGTAAAGCCACGAACACGCATCAGACCGTGCAGCGCACCTGATGGCTCGTTACGGTGGCAGCTACCGAACTCCGCCATACGCAGCGGCAGATCGCGGTAGGATTTCAGACCCTGGTTGAAGATCTGAACGTGGCCCGGACAGTTCATTGGCTTAATGCAGTATTCACGGTTCTCAGACGAAGTGGTGAACATCGCATCTTTGTAGTTGTCCCAGTGGCCGGTTTTTTCCCACAGCACACGGTCCATCATGAACGGGCCTTTCACTTCCTGATACTGGTACTCTTTCAGCTTGGAGCGCACGAACGTTTCCAGTTCACGGAAGATTGTCCAGCCGTCGTTATGCCAGAACACCATCCCCGGCGCTTCTTCCTGCATATGATACAGGTCAAGCTGCTTACCGATTTTACGGTGGTCACGCTTAGCCGCCTCTTCCAGGCGTTGCAGGTACGCGTTCAGGGCTTTCTTATCGGCCCATGCGGTACCATAGATACGCTGCAACATTTTATTGTTGCTGTCGCCACGCCAGTAGGCGCCTGCGATTTTCATCAGTTTGAAGTGATGACAGAAGCGCATATTCGGCACGTGCGGTCCACGGCACATGTCGACATATTCTTCGTGATGGTACAAGCCAGGCTTGTCATCATGAGCGATGTTTTCATCAAGAATCGAGACTTTATAGCTCTCGCCGCGCTTCACGAAGGTTTCACGCGCTTCATGCCAGCTGACTTTCTTCTTGATGACGTCATAGTTCGTTTCGGCGAGCTCATGCATACGTTTTTCGAGCGCGTCGATATCTTCCTGTGTCAGTGTGTGGTCAAGGTCAACGTCGTAGTAGAAGCCGTTGTCGATAACCGGGCCGATCGCCATTTTGGTGTTGGGCCACAGCTGCTTAATAGCATGACCTAACAGGTGCGCACAGGAGTGACGAATGATCTCCAGACCTTCTTCGTCTTTCGCGGTGATGATCGCAAGCGTTGCATCGCTTTCAATCAGATCGGACGCGTCTACCAGTTCACCGTTTACGCGGCCTGCAATGGTTGCTTTTGCGAGTCCAGGACCGATATCCAGGGCAACATCCATTGGGCTTACAGCGTGGTCGAAATGGCGTTGGCTGCCATCAGGAAGAGTAATTACAGGCATTTTATATCCTTATTTGCAGTGATGCCCCACACATAAGAGCATATACAAAGAAAATAATCGTGATTAAACAGTAGATTACGAAACCATCTGACCAACAATCGTCAAATTGGTTCGTCATCATGCACCTGCCGATTCAGATAAATGCGGATTTACGGCAAGCAGCGTAATGGTAACACTATTAACAGGGCGAATGCACCTTCCCGCGACCGATTTGAACCGCTCATCCTTATGTCTGCGTTCATGAACTTTTGTTGACGGGGGCTCGCAATCCGAAAGTGCTGAGCTATTCTTGATCTGGTCCTTAAACATCGAAGGGGTATCACATGAATGTATCGAGCAGAACCGTTGTGATATTGAATCTACTTTCCGCTGCTGGTCTGGTATTGATACTGGCCGACAGATTCCACTGGTTTTAAGCCGAACCGCTGTTCTGGCATAACCTGTTGTCCCGGGTAAAGCGCTTTCTGGCACAGACTTTGGTAGACTAAGGGTATCAACTGACAAGGATTGGGTTATGCCAACAAAAAGATTTGCCGTTAAGCACTGGAAAATGGTCGTGGTGTTAATCGCTATTTGCGGCGCGATGTTGCTGCTGCGCTGGGCCGCGATGATCTGGGGCTAATATTATGTCAGCGAAGACGTGCCGTGAATTTACTGAATAAATCTTAACTATCTTTACGATAATTTATGGTCCAAAACCGGTACGTCATAATCCGGTTTTCGCCAGGCTGTGACAGCGTATATATTCCATCACATGTGGCAGTTGAAATATCAGGACCACTCACCCGCCACCAGCTTGTGTACATCAAATGCATCATTCATTGACTGGCCGGTAGACTGGGAGCCAGGGGCAATGTTGGAGCCTGCTTCAACATCAGAGGCTTTAGCGATCCCGACTGGGCTGTTAACGTCACTGGCAGGTTGCGTCATATTATCAGCAGCAAATACGCCAAATGAAAGTGCGGAAAGCACCATTGCTGCTGTAGCGGTTTTGATTTTTTTCATAATTCTGTTCTCATACTTAATTAATGCAGAAATGCCTGAGGCGAGTTTTTTGCCTGTGCCGTAAGTGTAGATCTGGATCACACTTTTGCCTAGTCAAATTATTTATCAAATCGTGTCAAATAAACTGAATAAGGCCTGGTCGCCTAATTATGGAGAAATTATGAAGACGAAAGCATGCCTATTATTTCAAAACGCCGTTTAATATAAATAAGCACAGTTTCAAAAAATAAAAAACAGGCCGAGAATAGTCCCGGCCCGAAGAAATTACATTTTATAACCTAAAGAAATCGTGGTTCGGCGATCGGTATGTTCCGGCGCGGAATCAGGCGGTGATGAGTTCCAGGTTACGTTGTACGCCACCTTGAGTCCAAAGTGTTCGTTGATAGCCACATTCAACGCACTTTCAGAGTTCAGCGTTGTATCTTCAGCACCAAACACCGACACACCCTGGGTGAATTTCGCGTTGTCAGTCATTTGCCATGCGTAGGTGCCCGATGCATAACCCAGCGGCTGGGTTTCATCTTCGCCGTTGGTGTACTCGTCGTAACGGACACCCGGACCGAATTCAAAACGGAGGCTGTGTACTGGTCCATTCAGGAACTGACGACCATAACCCGCAGTCATGACATCGCGCTGGCGATAGCCATTGTAGCGGTCAGTAAGCCAACTCGCCTGCCCAAACAGGTAGTCATAATCTGTCATGTTGTAACGGCTACGCCCACCTACCGCGTATTTCTCAGAGGAGCGTTCATCGTTAGCAGATGTGTTGCTGGCATTGCCCCACAGCGACCAGGCCGTGGTGTTGCCGTACCAGGTCAGGGTGCTGTCTGCGGTCATGGAGGAGCTTTTCGTGTTACCGGATTGCGCCAGATACCCGGCATTCACGTTACCTTCAAAGGGTTTTTTGGCAGTGGAGGGATCGTCCATGACAGTAAAAACGGTATCATCGGCGGTTGCATTCAGTGACGCAAATACGCCACCCGCCAGCATCAGTGCTGCGGGTACTGTCTTCAAAAGCTTCATTTATTTTAGGAGTCCGTACAACATAAAAAGAGACCGTCACGGTCTCGGAAACTTTCTTGCGGATCAATGACAAAGCGACCATAGAAAGGTAACAAATTATAAAAAGCCGCAAATAACATAGCAATAATTTCTTCTTTCATTTTTTGAATAAGAACGATCCCAAAACGCGATTTAATGTATATACCCGGCCAAGGTTTTTTGTCAGCATTCATTTTTAAAATCATACTGTTATTTACGTTGCCTTCCTGCCAAACGGTGCCAGGCTTAAAATAACCCATGATAAAAGGAGGTCATGATGGCTTCGATTTACACGCTGACGCTCTCCCCTTCCCTCGACTCTGCGACCATGACGCCGCAAATCTATCCGGAAGGTAAGCTGCGCTGTAGCGCGCCGGTGTTTGAGCCGGGCGGCGGCGGCATTAACGTGGCGCGCGCAATTACCCATCTCGGCGGAAAAGCAACCGCCATCTTCCCCGCTGGCGGCGCCACGGGTGAGCATCTGGTTGCGTTGCTGGCAGATGAACAGGTTGCCGTAGATACCGTTGACGCCAGAGACTGGACCCGGCAAAACCTGCATGTCCATGTTGAATCCAGCGGCGAGCAATATCGTTTTGTGATGCCAGGGGCGAAGTTGAGCGATGATGAGTTTCGTCAACTGGAAGAGAAAGTGCTGACCATTGAAAGCGGCTCATTGCTGGTGATCAGCGGTAGCCTGCCGCCGGGCGTCAAAACAGAAAAGCTGACGGCACTGGTTCAGGCGGTGCTCCAGCGCGGCATCCGCTGCATTGTCGATAGCTCAGGCGATGCCCTGAAGGCGGCGTTAGAGCCCGGACAACTTGAACTTGTCAAACCTAACCAGAAAGAGCTCAGTGCGCTTGTCAATCGCGAGCTCAACCAGCCTGATGACGTGCGTACTGCCGCAGAAGAGCTGGTACGCACGGGCAAAGCGCATCGCGTTGTAGTCTCTCTCGGTCCTCAGGGTGCGCTGGCCGTCGACAAGACGGGCTGCGTGCAGGTTGTTCCACCGCCGATGAAAAGTCAGAGTACCGTGGGTGCCGGTGACAGTATGGTTGGCGCGATGGTGCTGAAGCTGGCGCAGGGCGCTTCGCTTCTGGAGATGGCACGCTATGGCGTCGCGGCAGGGAGCGCTGCCACCATCAATCAGGGAACCCGTCTGTGTTCGCTTGCGGATACTCAGAAAATTGTCGATTACCTGGCGAGAAGCTGAACGTGCTTCCCCTTCCCGTGGAGGGGGAAGTCGCCAAATATGGCTTATCGACTATGCTAAGAAAACTTTCAGGATAACAACGAGGTGAATTATGAGCAGTGGTGATATCACCCGCTACGTCGTAACCGTCAATATTCATGAAGCATCGCTGACCGAACTGAATGAACTCAACAACGCTTTCACGCGGGCGAATTTTCTGCTCACGCTGACGGACGATGAGGGCAATATTCACGATCTCGGCTCGCTGGCCTTTGGCCTGATAAGCCCGCTGAGTCAGGAGGAGGTGAAGGCGCTGGCCAGTAGCCTGGTGGAAAGCGTGACTGACAAAGCCACGGAAATTGATGTGGATAGCTGGGAAAACTGGCATAAAAAAGAACAATAAGTGCCCTGTACAAAATTAAACCGCTCAGTTGTGCGTTAGTTCCTGTTTTTTTATAGCCGTTTTGCGCTAACTTTATGATCTGGCAGACAACATGGGAGAGACATCATGTGGCAGGCTATCAGTCATCTTTTAAGTGAGCAGCTGGGTGAAGGTGAAATTGAACTGCGTAACGAACTGCCAGGCGGAGAGATCCATGCCGCATGGCATTTACGTTACGCCGGGCGCGATCTCTTCGTGAAATGTGATGAGCGCGAATTGCTCCCCATTTTTACGGCCGAAGCCGATCAGCTTGAGTTGTTATCGCGCAGTAAAACAGTCAACGTTCCACAGGTTTTAGCCGTTGGCAGCGATCGTGACTACAGCTTTCTGGTGATGAACTATCTTCCGGCGCGCCCTCTGGATGCGCACAACGCCTTTATTCTCGGCCAACAGATCGCCCGTTTGCACCAGTGGAGCGATCAACCTCAGTTTGGGCTCGATTTCGATAACGACCTCTCTACCACCCCACAGCCAAACGCGTGGCAACGCCGCTGGTCGACTTTTTTCGCCGAGCAGCGCATAGGCTGGCAGCTGGAGCTGGCCGCTGAAAAGGGACTAGCGTTCGGCAACATCGACGCGATTGTTGAACACATTCAGCAGCGTCTGGCTTCGCATCAGCCTCAGGCTTCCCTTCTGCACGGTGATTTATGGTCGAACAACTGCGCGCTTGGGCCTGATGGTCCCTATATATTTGACCCGGCCTGCTACTGGGGCGACAGAGAATGTGACCTCGCGATGCTGCCGTTGCACCCTGAACAGCCGCCGCAAATTTATGATGGCTATCAGTCTGTCTCGCCGTTACCTGCGGGTTTCCTTGAACGTCAGCCGGTTTATCAGCTGTACACCTTGCTAAACCGGGCGATTTTGTTTGGCGGGAGTCATCTTTTGAATGCCCAGCGGGCGCTGGACCGTATCCTGGCGGCATAGCGGGAGGGGGCGGCAATTCGCCCCCTTTGACATTACAGGAAGCCGAGCAGCGTAAAGAAGAAATACCCGGCCACAATGATAATAACCGGCAGGATATAGAGCGGGAAAAACTGCACAAAAATGGTATGACGCGGAACGACAATGCGCGATTCGATCTGCTCGCGGCTCATCCCGTCAGGGCCTTTCGCCTTCTCAAGTATCAGCTGATCTTCTACCCCTTCGCGTAAAAAGCGGGTCTGGCGGCTCATGCGTGCGCCGGAGGCCTGCAACGCCATCGCGATAAAGATCAACGCATAGATTATCCAGAACCCGACATTCAGCTGGTGGTGAAAATCCGGGGTGGGCGAGTTGAACCAGAAGACGTTCAGGAATGGGGTGTTAAACCGCATCATCTCAATCATGACGTGAGCAAAATCGAGCATGACGGCATTAATGCCCGGCTGTTTTTCGCTGTGATCGTACATAAATTTAAGTACGGAGATCAGCGTTGAAATCAGGGCGGGAATGAAAATAACCCAACCAGCAATACGTTTTAAGACTGCGATGCGTCCAGCTTGTTGATACGTCATTAGTTCCTCTTCATAAAGACGCGTTATTTGTGCCTAAGTCTACCTGCTGTCGGTCATTTTCGCCCGATCTTTGAATGCAATATGCTAAATTGCTTGTGCTTAGCACCGTTCGTCTTACCCCCAAGATAAGGAGATGTTGTAATGTCGACACCGCGCCAGATACTTGCCGCTATTTTTGACATGGATGGATTGTTGATTGATTCCGAACCCCTGTGGGATCGGGCTGAACTGGACGTGATGGCCAGCCTCGGCGTCGATATCAGTCGTCGTAATGAGCTTCCCGATACCCTGGGGCTGCGCATCGATATGGTGGTTGACCTTTGGTATGCCCACCAGCCATGGGTTGGCCCGGATCGCGACGAAGTTACGGCGCGCATTATCAACCGTGCTATCTCCCTTGTTGAAGAGAATAAGCCTCTGTTACCGGGCGTACGCGACGCTATCGCCCTGTGCAAGGCGCAAGGGCTGAAAGTGGGGCTTGCCTCTGCCTCACCTCTGCATATGCTGGAAAAAGTGCTGACGATGTTCGGGCTGCGCGACAGCTTCGACGCGCTGGCCTCGGCCGAAAAGCTTCCTTACAGCAAGCCACATCCGCAGGTGTATATGGACTGCGCCGCGAAACTGGGGCTGGATCCGCTTACCTGTGTGGCGCTGGAAGATTCGGTTAACGGCATGGTGGCGTCCAAAGCCGCACGTATGCGCTCCATCGTTGTGCCGGCTGAAGAAGGCCGACACGATCCCCGCTTTGCCCTCGCGGATGTCAGGCTGACGTCTCTTGAAGAATTGACTGCCCGCCATCTGCGCGGAGAGTAACGCTCTTTCAGGCAGCTTCGGCTGCCTGTATCACAAAATCAAAACAACGTTTTACTTTATTTGCTTTTCTTATTCCAGACTCCTATCCTTACGTGCAGAATGACAATAACCTGACTTCTGAGGCGCGTATGATACTGGATGCTTTTACTCTGGCAGGAAAAGTGGCGATGGTGACCGGGTGCGATACCGGTCTGGGGCAAGGCATGGCGATTGCCCTCGCCCAGGCAGGATGCGATATCGTGGGGGTAAACCGCAAGGTTCCTGACGAAACGGCAGCGCGCGTCACGGCGCTGGGACGGCGCTTTATCGCAATTCGCGCCGATCTCGGCAAGCATGAGAGTATTCAGAGCGTCGTGGATACCGCCATCACAGAGATGGGCCGCATCGATATTCTGGTTAACAATGCCGGCACCATTCGTCGGTGCGATGCGCTGGAATTTAGCGAGAAGGACTGGGACGAGGTCATCGATCTCAATCTGAAATCGGTCTTTTTCCTCTCTCAGGCAGTAGCGAAACAGTTTATCGTGCAGGGTCAGGGCGGCAAGATTATTAACATTGCCTCCATGCTCTCCTTCCAGGGCGGCATTCGGGTGCCGTCCTATACGGCTTCGAAAAGCGGCGTCCTCGGGCTCACCCGCCTGCTGGCAAACGAATGGGCGCCGCTAGGTATTAACGTGAACGCTATCGCGCCGGGTTATATGGCGACAAATAACACCCAACAACTTCGCGATGATGAGCAGCGCAGCCAGGCGATCCTCGACCGTATTCCGGCGGGCCGCTGGGGACTTCCGGAGGATTTACAGGGTCCGGTGGTGTTTCTGGCCTCGGCGGCGTCGGATTACGTTAACGGCCATACCCTTGCCGTAGACGGTGGCTGGCTGGCGCGCTAACCGCCGGTTTGTGACAAAGAGTTACACCGTCACCTCTTTCACACACTGTATAAAAACCCTATACTGTATGGATTGACAGTTTACCGGGTTTTATCATGACGGCGGAAGGCCACCTGCTTTTTTCACTTGCCTGTGCAGTGTTTGCTAAAAACGCTGAACTGACCCCTGTGCTGGCCCAGGGGGACTGGTGGCATATTGTCCCTTCTGCCGTGCTGACCTGCCTGCTGCCGGACATCGATCATCCAAAATCATTCCTTGGTCAGCGGCTGAAGTGGATTTCAAAACCCATCGCCAGAGCCTTTGGTCATCGCGGGTTTACCCACAGCCTGCTGGCCGTATTTGGCCTGCTTACACTCTTCTATTTGAAGGTTCCCGAGAGTTGGATAGTCCCGGCGGATGCCATTCAGGGCATGGTGCTCGGCTACTTAAGCCATATCCTCGCCGATATGCTGACGCCAGCGGGCGTTCCGCTGCTCTGGCCCTGCCGCTGGCGTTTCCGCCTGCCAATCCTCGTGCCGCAAAAAGGCAACCAGCTGGAGCGCGTTCTGTGCATGGCGCTGTTTGCCTATGCCGTCTGGATGCCGCAGACATTGCCCGAAAATGGTGCAGTGCGCTGGTCATCGCAGATGATCAACTCACTGCAATTTCAGTTCAATCGTTTTATTAATCACCAAATTGAACATTAAACCGACAATATAATCACTTTTGTCATAAACCATTCCATATGGATATAAGCGCCACATCACACTTCTGATAACCTTGCGCCAACAGGTTCGGTAAAAACCGACCATATAATAAATCAGGAGAACGGGGATGAATTTTCCACTCATCGCGAACATTGTTGTGTTCGTCGTATTGCTATTGCTTCTCGCCCAGGCTCGCCACAAACAGTGGAGCCTGGCGAAAAAGGTACTGGTTGGTCTGGTCATGGGCGTGGTGTTTGGCCTGGCCTTACACGCTATTTACGGCTCCGACAGCCCGGTACTGAAAGATTCCATTCAGTGGTTCAACATTGTCGGTAACGGCTATGTACAGCTGCTGCAAATGATCGTTATGCCGCTGGTATTCGCCTCAATTCTGAGCGCCGTAGCCCGCCTGCATAATGCTTCTCAACTGGGTAAAATCAGTTTCCTGACCATTGGCACCCTTCTCTTCACCACGCTGATTGCGGCGCTGGTGGGTGTGCTGGTTACCAATCTGTTTGGCCTGACTGCTGAAGGTCTGGTGCAGGGTAGCGCTGAAACCGCGCGTCTGACGGCGATTGAGACCAACTACGTGGGTAAAGTGGCCGATCTGACCGTTCCGCAGATGGTGCTCTCCTTCATTCCGAAAAACCCGTTTGCTGACCTGACCGGTGCAAGCCCAACCTCCATTATCAGCGTAGTGATCTTCGCTGCGTTCCTGGGCGTGGCTGCGCTGAAGCTGCTGAAGGACGATGCGCCGAAAGGCGAGCGGGTTCTGACTGCCATCGATACCCTGCAAAGCTGGGTAATGAAGCTGGTGCGTCTGGTCATGCAGCTGACGCCGTACGGTGTCCTGGCGCTGATGACCAAAGTCGTGGCAGGTTCTAACCTGCAAGACATCATCAAGCTTGGCAGCTTTGTGATTGCCTCGTACCTCGGTCTGGGCATCATGTTTGTTGTGCACGGCATCCTGCTGGCGGTGAACGGCGTTGGCCCGCTGAAATATTTCCGCAAAGTCTGGCCGGTGCTGACCTTCGCCTTCACCAGCCGTTCCAGCGCGGCATCGATTCCGCTGAACGTGGAAGCACAGACACGTCGTCTGGGCGTACCCGAGTCTATCGCCAGCTTCTCGGCCTCCTTTGGCGCCACCATCGGGCAGAACGGCTGTGCGGGTCTCTACCCGGCGATGCTGGCCGTGATGGTTGCCCCAACCGTGGGTATTAACCCGCTGGATCCGGTCTGGATTGCGACGCTGGTCGGTATCGTGACCATTAGCTCCGCCGGTGTTGCGGGCGTGGGCGGCGGCGCGACCTTCGCTGCGCTGATCGTTCTGCCTGCGCTGGGGCTACCGGTAACGCTGGTTGCCCTGCTGATCTCTGTTGAACCACTGATCGATATGGGTCGTACCGCGTTGAACGTGAGTGGTTCAATGACCGCCGGTACCCTGACCAGCCAGTGGCTGAAGCAGACCGACAAAACGATTCTCGACAGTGATGATGATGCCGAACTGGCACATCGTTAATCACTGCTGAAATAAAAAAACCGCCATCGGGCGGTTTTTTTATGGCTGTTATTCTTCAACCTCTTCATCCTGGCGGGTCTGCATTGCCCATCGCTGCGCCGATTCCGGCACCGTAAACGCAGGGGAGCGACGGAAGTGCTCGCCAATCAGCACGAAGGCAACGTATTTACCCCGCAGCATCCAGACATCGCGAAAACCATCCACCTTCAGGGCATGGTCTGGCGGCGCGGGCTCAACGCGGGGTACATAGCTAATAACCTGGCGGTTTTGTTGACGAAGAGGTTTCATAAGCGACGGGTTCACTAAAGCAAATTCTTAAAGCAGGAAATTTCTATCATAGCCGATTCTCCCCCCGCCCGTCGCGCCTGACGTATCGGAGATGGCTCCTTTCGCTAATCAATATCTGAAAACGCTTAGTTCGCCTGCTAATTCTTAACATTGTTCTATCCTTAATAGGGTTTTTAGGAATGAACAAAGGAGAAGCGTGCAATGTCGAACAATGATAAACCACATCAGTCACCCATTCATGGGACTGAAGAATCTCAACCGGGAATGGACTCACTTGCCCCAGCCGACGGCTCACACAAACCATCACCGGGTCCTTCCGCACCGGGTGAACAGCCTACCGCCCCGGGCAGCATGAAAGCCCCGGAAACGGAAAACGAAAAGCTGAAATCGCTCGATCCTCACCGCAAGGGCGGTGAAGGCCATGCGCTGACCACGAACCAGGGCGTTCGCATTGCCGATGATCAGAACTCCCTGCGCGCCGGAACGCGCGGCCCGACGCTGCTGGAAGATTTCATCCTGCGCGAAAAAATCACCCATTTCGACCATGAGCGTATCCCTGAGCGTATCGTCCACGCTCGCGGCTCCGCGGCGCACGGTTATTTCCAGCCGTACAAGAGCCTGAAGGAGCTCACCAAAGCAGATTTCCTTTCCGATCCGAACAAAATCACACCGGTGTTTGTGCGTTTCTCTACCGTACAGGGCGGCGCGGGTTCGGCCGACACGGTGCGTGATATCCGCGGCTTCGCCACCAAATTCTATACCGAAGAGGGCATTTTCGACCTCGTCGGGAATAACACCCCGGTTTTCTTCATACAGGACGCGCATAAGTTCCCTGACTTTGTCCATGCGGTAAAACCAGAACCACACTGGGCCATACCGCAGGGACAAAGTGCGCATGACACATTCTGGGACTACGTCTCCCTGCAACCGGAAACCCTTCACAACGTGATGTGGGCGATGTCTGACCGGGGGATCCCACGCAGCTATCGCACTATGGAAGGCTTTGGTATTCATACCTTCCGTCTGATTAATGCTGAAGGTAAAGCGACGTTTGTGCGTTTCCACTGGAAACCGGTCGCGGGGAAAGCGTCCCTGGTGTGGGATGAAGCGCAGAAGCTGACCGGACGCGATCCGGACTTCCACCGTCGCGAACTGTGGGAATCCATTGAAGCCGGTGATTTCCCGGAATACGAGCTGGGGTTACAGCTGATCCCGGAAGAAGACGAGTTCAAATTCGACTTCGACCTGCTCGACCCGACCAAGCTTATTCCTGAAGAGTTGGTGCCGGTTCAGCTGGTGGGTAAAATGGTGCTTAACCGCAACCCGGATAACTTCTTCGCGGAAAATGAACAGGCAGCGTTCCACCCGGGCCATATTGTGCCGGGGCTGGACTTCACCAACGATCCGCTGCTGCAGGGTCGTCTGTTCTCTTACACCGATACGCAGATCAGCCGTCTTGGTGGACCTAACTTCCATGAGCTCCCAATCAACCGTCCGACCTGTCCGTACCATAACTTCCAGCGTGACGGGATGCATCGCCAGGATATCGATACCAACCCGGCGAACTACGAGCCGAACTCCATTAACGATAACTGGCCGCGTGAAACCCCGCCGGGGCCAAAACGTGGCGGATTCGAGTCGTATCAGGAGCGCGTGGACGGAACAAAAATTCGCGAGCGCAGCCCGTCATTCGGCGAATATTACGCTCAGCCTCGCCTGTTCTGGAACAGCCAGACCCCGATCGAACAGCAGCACATTATCGGCGGCTTCAGCTTCGAGCTGAGCAAAGTGGTGCGTACCTACATTCGCGAGCGCGTGGTCGACCATCTGGCGCATATTGATATCCAGCTTGCTCAGGGCGTGGCGAATAATCTCGGCATTACGCTGACTGACGAGCAATGCCATGCTGCACCGCCTAAAGACGTGAACGGGCTTAAGAAGGATCCGTCCCTGAGCCTGTACGCGGTACCTGGCGGGACGATCAAAGGCCGCGTAGTGGCTATCCTGCTGAACGATAAACCGCGCGCCAGCGACGTGCTGGGGATCATGAGGGCGCTCAAGACTCAGGGCGTACATGCCAAACTGCTTTACTCACGCATGGGTGAAGTGACGGCCGATGATGGCTCCGTCCTGCCGATTGCTGCGACCTTCGCCGGGGCACCGTCCCTGACGGTTGATGCGGTGATTATGCCGTGCGGCGACGTTGAGAGTTTGCTCGGTAACGGTGATGCCGCCTATTATCTGCTGGAAGCCTATAAGCACCTGAAGCCAATCGCCCTCGCAGGCGATGCGCGGAAGTTTAAATCGCTGCTGAAGGTACCGGATCAAGGGGAAGAAGGCATTGTCGAAGGTGATAACATTGACGATGCGTTTATGACCCGGCTGTTTGACCTGCTCGCCGCGCACCGCGTGTGGTCGCGCAGCAGCAAGATTGACCAGATACCGGCGTAAAAAAAACCGGGTGGCGCTACGCTTACCCGGCCTATATTTCGACTGATGTTGTAGGCCCGGTAAGGCGAAGCCGTCCCCGGGCTTTATTTTGCTCACAAATCCCTGAACGTCCCCAGACGATACCCACGCTCGGCAATCGCATACTTCAACGACGCCGACGTTAGCACGTCCAGTTCCGCCAGACGCGGCCAGCAGTAGGCGCTCTTACGTACGATGTTATCGACAAACGCCGGATGCGCCATTACCTCAAGCGAGCGCTCCCCTTTTGCGGCGGAGGCATCCAGCACCTTCAGGAACAGCGCTTCGTCGATATCGTCGCCATAAAATGCGCTGCTGAACCCCTCCGTTGACGTCACCGCAACGTCCGGCAGTCCGCGCACCTCCCGATCCACGCGCATCGCCACGCCTTTACGTTGGGCAAATTCTGCCACAAGCGGGAAAATCGCCGGGATCATATGCACATGATGATGACTGTCGATATGGGTGGGCTCGCGGCCAAACACATCCACAAAGCGGTTAAACTGGCAGTCCAGCTCGCGGGCAATCTCATCAAGTGGCAAAGCGTCCTGCTCCGCCATTTCCCAAATCCATTTACCCAGTTGCCCGTCGCGCGTCAGCCCCGGCATCGGTGAAAGGGGCAACCCAAGCGTCAGCACAAAGTGCATGCCCACGCCCAGTTCGGGCAGCTCACGGCTTAGCTGCGCCGCATGTTCCACCGCCTCACCGTTGATGAGCGCTGTTGTAGAGGTCACGACGCCCCGGCGACAGGCTTCGATAATGCCGTAGTTCTGCCCTTTTGACAGGCCGAAATCATCGGCATTGACGATCAGCAGGTTTTCCATCGCGCCTCCTCTTAACGGTGTGTGAGTTTCAGTTTCTCAACCGTTGCAGCAAAGTTTGGCAGCCATTTCTCATGCGCCAGGATCATCTCACTCGCGAGTTTTTCAGCGTCACGGTCAGAATGCACCAGCGGGCTCAGGTTCAGCGCCAGCAGCACGTCATTCAGCTCGCCGCTCAGGGCCGCATTGCTCGCCGCCACTTCAAAGCCTTTGATGGTATGAATCAGGCCCATCACCTTATCGTCGAAGTGGGTAATGCGGGGATGCGGTTTTGCACCCTCGCGCCCAAGGATGCAGGTCATCTCCACGGCCCAGTCTGCCGGGATATTGTCGATGTGCCCATGATGCGGAACGTTCACATAGTGCTCGGCCTGCTTGTCATTGTAAATGGCGTTGATCACTTCACACGCGGCATCTGAATAGTATGCCCCACCGCGCTGCTCAAGCTCTTTCGGTTTGACGTTCAGGTTCGGATCTTTATACAAATCAAAAAGCTGCTTCTCTACTTTCTGTACAACCTGAGCGCGTGCGCCACCTTTGTAGTATTCGCCCATTTCAATCGCCAGCATCTCTTTCTGTTTGAAGTAGTAAAGCAGATACGAGCACGGCAGCAGATTCAGGGAGCGGATCAGCCCTTCGCTGAACGGCAGATCGAAGATGTTTTTCACCGAGGCCGCGGTCAGGCGACCAGAGGCAACGCCATCAAGCAGCTCCGCAAAGCGCGATTGCCCGTTCACAATCACATCTTTGATAAAGACCATGTGGTTCAGGCCGAACAGGTCAATGGACAATTCATCGTTATCGGTTAGCGCCAGCACATCGCGGATGAACATCTTCATGCCGATCGGAATATTGCAGACGCCGAGAAAGCGTTTGAAACCGGTGTGACGATAGACTGCCTCGGTGACCATCCCGGCCGGGTTGGTAAAGTTAATCACCCACGCGTTCGGGCAGATCTCCTCCACGTCTTTAATGATGTCAAAAATGACCGGAATCGTACGCAGACCTTTAAACAGGCCACCTGCCCCGTTGGTTTCCTGGCCCAGATAACCGTGGCTCAGCGGAATACGCTCGTCCAGCTCACGCGCCTTCAGCTGGCCGACGCGCAGCTGGGTGGTCACGAAGTCAGCATCTTTCAGCGCCAGGCGGCGATCCAGCGTTTTATGCACGGTTAAAGGCACGCCTGCTTTTTCAACCATGCGTTTGCACAGTTCAAAAATAATATTTAGCTTCTCCTGACCTTCTTCAACATCCACCAGCCATAATTCGCTGACCGGTAATTCATGATAACGTTTCAGGAAACCTTCAAGTAATTCCGGGGTATAGCTGCTGCCGCCACCAATGGTTACGACTTTTAATTTCTTTTGCATAAACTCTCCCTTAGCTTATCAGGGTAATCGCCTGCAAGGTATAGCGTACTCTTCCCGCTATTTGGGCAAGCCATTACGTCAATATTCCTGCGGATAAACCGCCGAAAGTTAATTAATTACCGTTAAATTTTTGCGGTAACTGTTCGGTGTGAATGAAGTCATTTTCTTAAAGGTTTTAATAAACAGGCTGGGGCTGCTGTAACCCGATTCGTAAGCGATATCGGTAACAGAGTAGTTAGTAATTTCCAGCTGTTTTTTGGCAAAATTGATGCGGATTTCATTAATAATTTGAACAGGCGTTTTACGGTAATAGCGCTGCGTGGCACGCGTTAAATATTCCTGCGATTTACCCGACAGCGCCACCATGTTTTCCAGGGCGTTATCGCTGAACTGTCCTTTGTCGTGCATCAGCTCCACGGTACTGCGCAGCCACTGAGGAATATCATCCACCACCTGCTGTTCTTCACGGTGATGGCGAAGACGGTTCATGACGTAGAACGTCACGGTTTCAATAAATTCATCAAATTCATTGTCGCGGAAATTCAGCGAGGCGATAACCGTTTCAATCCAGGTCATAAACTCATTTTTAACGCGGTACACCTGTGACGCCACAAAGCAGAACGGAACCAGCGGCAGATAGTGCTTCTCGAAGAAACGCCTGCTCACCCCTACGTTAAGAATGCGCGTCGCACCAAACTCATAAAAGCTCTGGTGATAGGACCCCATCGGCAGGAAGACGAAATCGCCACGCTCTAGCAGGACGCGCTTACCGTTAATCTCCTGATAGTAGCGGCCGGTCAGAACAATCGTGAACTCGTAGTAGTCATGCTGGTGCAGACCGCTGGCGCTCTCCGTTTTGTTGTAAATCACCACGTGAAAATTCTTGCCATTAAACAGCTGCTGCTCATGTGCGGTTTTGATTTCCATCGTGCTGACCTCCTGGTGCCTGTTCAGACTTACTGCATCTTCTCGTGAAGCTCGATGAGCTCCGCTACCATCTCGCGCGCCAGCATGGAGGTCATCAGGTGATCCTGCGCATGTACCAGCACCAGACTCACTTTCATCTTCCCTTCGCCCTGGTCGCTTTCGATGAGTTTCGTCTGCACCAGATGCGCTTCGTTTAACGCCGTACGGGACTGCTCCATCATGGTTTTCGCGGCAACAAAATCGCCCTGCTTAGCCTGCTTAAGCGCCGCATACGCCAGGCTTCGCGCCTGCCCGGAATTGATGATGAGCCCCATCACCACCTCTTCCAGATCGTTCACTGCGGTTTCTTCGGCAACGATACTCTCTAAATCTAACATCTTTAAGCTCCTTTACGCTGGCGCGGGTTGCCCCGCGCCGTGCAATTTTAGAATTTCAGTGCGAGGGCGATATCCTCTTCGCTCTCTTCTTCATCGATAACCGTTGCAGCCTTGTTCGCAATCGCCACGAACGGCATGTAGAGCAGGGTTGCAATCCCGAGGTTGAATATCGCCAGCAGGAAGGCGGCCACGCTACCGTTGGTGTTGAAGAACGCGCCCAGACCAGCTGGCATCGTCCACGGCGCAATGTTGGTCACCGGCGGGATAATGCCCAGGTAATACGCCGTCAGCGTAATCGCGGCCAGCAGTGGCTGAACCAGGATGAATGGAATGAACATCACCGGGTTCATGATAATTGGCAGACCAAACAGGATCGGCTCGTTAATCTGGAAGATGCCTGACGGCAGGGCCAGCTTCGCAACCTGACGATGGTCGGCGCGGCGAGAGACAATAAAGACCGCGATGATCAGACCCAGCGTCGCCCCGGTACCGCCCAGGAAGATATAGGAGTCAAGCATCGGCTTCGCCCACACATGGAAGGTTTTACCGGCCGCCAGCGCCGCATCGACGGAGCCGTACTGCTGGTAAAGCGCGACGTTTTCCAGTGCCCACGGGGTCATAATACCGCTGTCCAGCGCCGCCAGTGCCAGTGAACCATGCACGCCGAAGAACCACAGCAGGGAGGTAAAGATGACATACGCCCAACCGACCACGCTACCCATCGACGCCAGCGGCGTTGAGATAGAGTCCATAATGATCTGGTGGAAGTTAGTCCCCCAGTGAGAGAGCGCCCAGGCAATAATCCCCATGATGGAGAGGATAATGAAGCCCGGTATCAACGCGGAAAATGAACGAGAAACGGAGGCCGGAACGCTATCCGGCAAGCGAATAACCCAGTTGCGGCGAATAATAAAGGTGAACATTTCGGCCACCACCAGTCCGATAATAATACCGGAAATGATGTTTGCCCCACCCAGCCAGTTGGCGCCCACGGCGTAAGCGTCGCCCACACTGTACGGCGTGACGGTCATAAACGCGGCAATGGACAGTAAGCCCGCCGCCAGCGGATCCACTTTACGCTCTTCCGCCAGCGCCATTCCGATAAAGAAAGGTGCCATTAGCGACATAATACCCAACGTACCGTTGTATACGTTGCCGCCAATGGCTTTTAAACCATTAAGGGTTTCAATAGTGGAAGCATCTAACCTAATTCCTAATGAATAAAAAAAGGAACCTTCTCCAAAGCTGAGAAAAACGTTGTTAATTAAAACGAACATTGCCCCGGCTAATGTCAACGGCATTAATTTAATAAAGCCGTTCTTAATGGCATTAACGTGAGGCTGCTTTCCTATTTTAACAGCAAAAGGAAGGAGTACCTTTTCAAGTGAAGCGATGACTTTACTCATAGGAAAATACCCTTAAATGCCGCAACGACCGTTACGGCGTATTGTGTGTGAAATAACTCTTTGACGGGAAAAATAAAAAATTAATTAGCAGCTTTTTTAATCGCCGCAACAGCAGCTTTTAATACACCTAAACCATCGATCTTGCCGTATAAAACGGAATCGATCACTTCGACCGGCTTATTAGGGAGCAAACGTTGAATTTCTGGCAGCATATAAGCGATTTGCGGCCCGAGTAAAATTACATCTGCTGTCTGACCCTTTTCGCCCGCCAGCGTTTCCGGAAACGCCTCAATCACCACAGGGACTTCATATTTTTCGGCCTGCGCACGCATTTTTGAAACCAGCAGCGAAGTGGACATGCCCGCAGAGCAGAACAAGTAGATATGTTTCTTTTCCATGATAATTTCCCTCTTATTGGTCTGACCGCCGTCGCGCTATCACTCGACTCGCTATCCTGGCTGACGGGCAGTGTGCTGAACATTGTTTGTCGTTGAAGTGAGTATACGCAATGGTACAGGGAGGGGATAATTCTGGATAGACTCAAATTGTCTCTCATTGACCTGGCTTGTTGACTACCTTCACATTTCAGGCAAATATTTCGCGCTAAGAAATAAGATTTACGTATGCATAAAAAAACCGGCCATCAGGCCGGTTTGTTAACACTTTCAGGCAAGCGCGGTTACTGCGCCTTAGGTGCCTGTGGATCGGTGTCGTATTCAGCGCAGGTCTGGTAACCCGAATTGATCACGTGACCGGTATCATCCAGGGCGACAAAGTAGGTTTCTGCCTTACCATTACGTTGACCCAGAATATAGGTCTGGCAGGTGCCACGCGCGTGGATCATAGTGACTTCTGAAGAAGGTTTACCGGCAATGGCTGCAACCTGGGAACGCGTCATGCCTTTTTTGACGTCTTTTACCACTGGCTGTGTGAACTGATCTGTGGTGCGATCGTAAGCTGTACACCCAGCCAGCATAGTCAGTACCGCCGCTGCGCTTAAAATTCCTGCTACGTTCTTGTTCATATTCCGTCCTCTTGTTTATCAGCGTGTTAACTAAGCATGGGATAAAAATTACTATTGTTCAACTTTGCGAGTTACGCCAGACGAATTTCGGAAAATTCTAATAAAACAACGATAAGCTGCTAAATCGCTGTAAAACAGTACACTCAAAACTGTGATCCTTGTCGTTTCCCCGACAAAGGGTTAGTTTTAACAGATCACACTTTCTGTTTGGTTCTGCATAGGGAGGGCGTAATGGCTCTGCAACAAGAAATTATTCAGGCGCTGGGCGCGAAACCTGCGATTAATGCCAAAGAAGAGATCCGTCGTAGCATTGATTTTTTGAAAGCTTACCTGTCCGCACACCCTTTCCTGAAGACGCTGGTACTGGGTATCAGCGGCGGTCAGGACTCCACTCTGGCCGGTAAACTAAGCCAGATGGCCATCACCGAGCTGCGTGACGAGACCGGTGACACCGCACTGCAATTTATTGCCGTACGTCTGCCGTATGGCGTGCAGGCCGACGAGCAGGACTGTCAGGATGCGATCGCCTTTATTCAGCCGGACCGTGTTCTTACCGTAAACATCAAAGGTTCGGTACTGGCAAGCGAGCAGGCCTTGCGTGAAGCTGGCATTGAACTGAGCGATTTTGTTCGTGGCAACGAGAAAGCCCGTGAGCGCATGAAAGCGCAATACAGTATCGCAGGGATGACCAAAGGGGTCGTCGTCGGCACCGACCACGCCGCGGAAGCCATCACCGGTTTCTTCACCAAATACGGCGATGGCGGCACGGACATCAACCCCCTCTTCCGCCTGAACAAGCGTCAGGGTAAGCAACTGCTGGCGGCGCTGGGCTGCCCGGAGCACCTGTATAAGAAGGCGCCAACGGCAGACCTGGAAGACGATCGCCCTTCCCTGCCGGATGAAGCCGCGCTGGGTGTGACCTATGACAACATCGATGATTATCTGGAAGGCAAAACGCTCGACGAAGGTACCGCAAAAATTATTGAAGGCTGGTATCTGAAAACCGAGCACAAACGCCGTCCACCCATTACGGTGTTTGATGATTTCTGGAAAAAGTAAAAGCAAAACGGTAACTCAGTTTTGCAGGCCGGGTAAGGCGTAACCGCCACCCGGCTCTTTTTTAACCACCAAACACCTGCTACACTGTATGCCTGAACAGTATATGGAGCAGTATGTGAGCAGGCGTCAATCCGCCCCGCGTCTTGAGTTTGAAGCGGCGGCTATCTACGAATATCCCGAGCATCTTCGCCCCTGGCTTGAGGCGCTGCCTAAACAGCCTGGCGTCTATTTCTTCCACGGCGACAGCGACACCATGCCGCTCTATATCGGCAAAAGCGTAAATATCCGCAGTCGGGTGATGTCGCACCTGCGTACGCCGGACGAAGCGTCGATGCTCAGACAGTCCCGGCGGATCACCTGGATCGAGACGGCAGGTGAACTGGGCGCGCTTCTGCTCGAAGCCCGGCTCATCAAGGAACAACAGCCGCTGTTTAACAAACGCCTGCGCCGCAACCGCCAGCTGTGTTCCTTGCAGGTTAACGCGGGAAAACCGCAGGTCGTTTATGCCCGGGAAGTGGATTTTTCGCATGAACCGAATCTTTACGGTCTGTTTGCCAACAAACGTGCCGCACTGCAAACTCTGCAATCCCTTGCTGATGAATTACAGCTTTGTTACGGCCTGTTAGGACTGGAAGCGACTACCCGCGGTCGCGCCTGTTTCCGCTCCGCGTTGAAACGCTGCGCCGGGGCGTGCTGTGGAAAAGAGAGCGTTGAAGAACATCATGCCCGGTTTATGGCTGGCCTGGCCTCAATCAGCGTCAACTGCTGGCCGTGGGAAGGCGCGGTGGCGTTGAAAGAGACCCGCGATGCGATGACGCACTATCACGTCATCCGCAACTGGCTCTGGCTTGGCGCGGTTGAAAGTCTGGATGACGCTGCCGCCCTGCTGCGCACACCTGCCGGGTTCGATCAGGATGGCTACAAAATTCTCTGTAAGCCGCTGTTAACCGGTAAATATGAGATAGTCATGCTCAATGACCCGGCAGCCAGGTAATTTCACTGAACAGCAGCGACCCCTTCGTTTCCAGTAGACGGAGGGTATGGCTGCCCTCTTGCCAGCTGGCGCCCTGATCGGCGGTCAGTAATTTATCGCCCAGTTGCCAGGCGCCGCTTAATACGAACGCCACGCCACCGCGTGATGCGAAGGTAGTGAACGTTCGGGTAGCAACTCGCACCTTTGCCTGGCAGTGCTCCCGTCGGGTCATGACATTGAAATCCATCGACATCTGCCCCTCCGTGAGCACGGCTTTCACCGTCAAATCGCCCGCAAAGCCGTAAGGCTGATGGTGTTTCAGGGTATGGCAAAACGCCCTCCCCGCATCCAGCGTCACCTCGCCGCCTTCCAGCAGCGTAATCACCCGGTCAACGCCCGGAAACGCGGAGAATTCGCCGTTACTGGCGATGGAGGCGATGCTGGCCCGCCAGGAAAAATCCCGCGTCGCGGGAGGGAAACAGCAAATCTCACGCGTCTCGCCCGCGCCGTTACGCCAGAGACTGACGGGTATTTTACGGATATCAAAGAATTCCATGACCACTCCTGAAGGACGCACCGTGCGCCAGGGCATTTCACAGACGTATTATCGGCAACGGTAAGGCCAGACCTTAGGCATGGGGCAAAAGAAAAACCGCCGGTCCTGTCCACAGCGTTTTCGCTTGTGTAGACAGGAGCCCGGCGGTCTTAAGAGAGTGAACCGATTATTCGGCTGGTGCAGGCATTTTACCTTCCGGCGCTGCACGTTCTGTCAGACGCTTCTCAAAATTGGCATTAAATTGCTTTTTCTGTTCCGGCGTCAGAATGTTGTAAATCTTGTTCTGGGTTTCCATGTGGGCCAGCATACGCGCTTTATGCTGCTCGGCCATTTTGTCGATCTGCGCTTCTGCTTTTGCTTTGTCGAAGCTGTCGCTGGCAATGATGTCATGCATCGCGCGGCGCTCTTCCAGCGGAGGACGTTTCATCTGGTCACGCTGACTTTTCCTGATGTCGCGGATCTGCTGCTTCTGCGCATCGGTCAGGTTCAGATCTTTAAACATCATCATCTCATGATGCATACCCGGCTTGCCTTTATGATGCATCATCATTTTGCCTTCTGCCGGCGCGGCGGTAGTGGTCGCGGTATCGGCGGCGAACGCCATGCTGGTAGCGCCCAGAGCCAGGGTAGAGGCAACAAACAGTGCAGTTAATTTACGCATAATGTCTTTCCTTACTTTCAGTTATTCTTCGGCGCTATGCCGTGTTGACGAGATTAACTTTACGGGGTTTATCGTCAATTAGTCAGAGCAACGGTAAAACAATGAAAGTATAAAAAACACGTTTTCGCCAATTATGGAGAAATTAAGGAAAAAGCGTGGAGAGATGAAACAAAAATATTCAACAGGATGATTTTAAAGAGATTATGGAGGAGTATAGCGAAGTACCGTTTAATAATAAAGCAATTCTCCAGGAATATTCCGCAAACACTACCAGAGCGCTTTTAACGTTAAGAAATTAATTCTTTGTTTCCCCTCCGGTCTGCGCGAGGGGAGACGATCAGGGCATTTTTTCCAGCATCAACCCGGCTCGTAAACCAAACGCGACTGACGGGTTAGGAAATAAAACATATTCCGTGGGGTTCTGTACCGCATAGCGCGTCTCACCATCTTCCGCCAGCAGGACGCCCTGGCGAAACGGCGTGAAGTTCAGCGTATGGGGAGCCATATGAAGCTGGAAAGCTTCGCTTTGACGCGTGATCTGCTGTACGACCCGATAGCGCACGACGGGTTCCCGGGTGGGTTCCGGCGCAACCCCTGCGAGCAACGCCCGAAGCGCCTGATGCGTAGGGGCAAAACGCGTCAGGTCGTTTTGCCCGAACGGCAGCGCTTTTCCCAGCTCCAGCGTGCAGGACAGCGCGCCGAAATTCTCGCAGGTGAAGTGGGTAAACGTGCCGCCCGGCGTCTGGTGGAAAACCAGCGCTTCCAGTCCCGCGTCGCCAAGCCAGGTCAGAAACGCCTCATCCCACGGCTGATGGCGCTGCGGTAACACGCCAAAACGTACGTGGTACGAGGCGCGGATGGCGGTATGCAGATCGAGGTGCCAGCGCGTTTCCCCCGCCCCGGCAAAAAACGCCGTGACCACCTTCTCCAGCCATTGCGCACGTGTCGTTTCATCACTCTGTGGAAATTGCGCCCAGCGGCCACCAAACATTCGGTTGATGTCGCTCACGAGATACCGTTTGTTTTGCGCCAGCGCAGGCGGATTTCCCAGTACCACCAGCAGACGGCAGTGCAGCGTGATCTCTGCGCGATACAGCGCGCGCAGCAACAGATCGACAATCTCCACAGGCGCGGTTTCATTCCCGTGAATGCCGGTAGAAAGCAGCAGCGACAGGTTATATTGCCCCGTCGGCGTCAGTTCAAGCACGCCCGGCCCCAGCCATCGCCAGTGGAACGAGGGGCCTTCCCCCTCGTGCCGCTCCGGTGTCTCTTCAGCCAGCGTCAGCGCCAGAAAGTTTTCCATATCGTCTCCTTAGCGCTGGAACGGATAAACCGATCCCAGTTGCAGGATGGTTGATAATGCATCCAGCGCCTCGCGGCCTTCGCGCAGCAGCTGCGGATCAACCAGATCGGCCTGAACCAGACGGTCACGATAGTAGCGGTCCACCCAGTCATTGAGGGTATTGAACAGCGTGTCGTTCATCATCACCGACGGATTCACGGCCTGCATTTCCTCCGGCGTTAACACCACGCGCAGTCGCAGGCACGCCGGTCCCCCGCCGTTGGCCATACTTTCCCGCAGATCAAACACGCGCAGTTCATCAATCGGGTTATCCGCCTGCACCAGTTCGCTGAGATAGCGCCAGACGCCCTGATGGTTGCGGGACTCCTGCGGCAGCACCAGCATCATGCTGCCGTCATCCCGGCTCAGCAGCTGGCTGTTGAACAGATACGTTTCGACCGCATCCTGCAAGCTTACCGCCTGCGTGGGCACCTGAATCGGCATAAATCCCGGCACGCGTTCGCGCAGCGTGGCCAGCAACTTTTCCTGATGGGCAAACGCCTGCTCGTGGCAGAACAGCACCTGACGGTTGGAAACGGCAATCACGTCGTTATGAAACACGCCCTGGTCGATCACCTGCGGATTTTGCTGGGCAAAAATCACCTGAGTAGGATTAACCTGGTTCAGCCGTGCAACCGCCTGGCTTGCGGCTAAGGTTTGTCTCGCCGGATAACGAACCGGCGCGGCGTGGCCGCCCTCTTCCCGTCCATAGATAAACAGCTGCAAACCCGGATCGCCGTAATCGCCACCCAGACGGTTGTGGTTTGCCGCCCCTTCGTCGCCAAACATCGCGACCTGCGGCAGCGCCGAATGCACCTCAAAATGCGCATCATGATTAAAAATGGCGCGCAGCACACGCCCGGTGGTCTCCGCTTCGCTGGCGCGGTGGAATTTGTTGTTCAGGTTAGCGACAGTCAGATGCACTTTGCCGTCCAGCGTATCCGCCGACGGCGCGACGGTGGCGGCATTCGCTACCCACATTGAAGAGGCTGAACTGGCCGCGGAAAGCAGCTGTGGGGACTGCGTACCGGCTTTTTCAACCACCTGTTCATCCGTACCGCTGAAGCCCAGCTGGCGCAGCACGGCCACGTTCGGCCGCTCCTGCGGCGGGATTACCGCCTGCGGGAAACCGGCATCGGACAGCGCCTTCATTTTCAATAGCCCCTGCTTGGCCGCCAGCTTCGGGTTCGAGACCTGGAAACGGTGCTTCGTCGAAGCTTCATTGCCGAACGACAGCCCGGCATAGTGGTGCGTCAGCCCCACCAGTCCGTCAAAGTTAACCTCACGCGCTTTCATGGGCGTCACCCTCTGTAAAATCCAGCCCCGGATTCAACGTCTCCGGCAGCGTCAGCGCCGGGGTTTCCAGGCTTGCCATCGGCCACGCGCAGTAATCGGCGGCATACCAGGCGCTGGCGCGATGGTTGCCCGATGCCCCTACGCCACCAAACGGCGCGGTGCTCGCCGCGCCGGTCAGCGGTTTGTTCCAGTTCACGATCCCGGCGCGCGCTTCCAGCAGCAGCTGGTCGAATTTCTCGCGATGCGGGGATATCAGGCCGCTCGACAGGCCGTAGCGGGTGTTGTTGGCCATCTCGATCGCCGATGCAAAATCGTCATAGCGCCAGACGCACAGCAGCGGGCCAAAGACCTCTTCATCCGGCACGTTGCTCGTCGCACTCATCTCAATAATCCCCGGCGTCAGCAGCGATGTGCCCGGCTGAACCAGCTTCGGCTCCAGCAGGGTTTTCGCCCCGCACGCCACGTGCTCCTGCCACGCTTTCAGCACGTTCAGCGCCGCCTGCCCGGAGATCAGCCCGCCGATAAACGGCTGCGGCTCGGTATCCCATTTCGCGGGAACCAGACGCCCGCTCACCTCCACCAGACGCTTAAGAAACGCATCCCCCTGCGCGCCGCGTTTAACCAACAGGCGGCGGGCGCAGGTGCAGCGCTGTCCGGCGGTAATGAATGCCGACTGAATGGTCAGGTGGACCGCAGCATCGATATCATCCGGATCTTCCACAATCAGCGGGTTGTTGCCACCCATCTCCAGCGCCAGAATTTTTTCCGGCTGCCCCGCCAACTGACGATGCAGCTGATAACCCGTTCCGGCACTGCCGGTAAACAGCAGACCGTCAATGTCACTCAGCGCACTCAGCGCCTGACCGGTTTCACGCCCGCCCTGCACCAGATTCAGCACGCCCGGCGGCAGCCCTGCCTGCTCCCAGAGTTTTACCACCGCTTCTCCGGTTAAGGGGGTTAACTCACTCGGCTTGAAGATAACGGTATTTCCCGCCAGCAGCGCAGGCACAATATGCCCGTTCGGCAGATGCCCGGGGAAGTTGTACGGGCCAAACACCGCCAACACCCCGTGCGGACGGTGGCGCAGCGTGGCGGCGCCGTCCGGCATCCCGGTATGCTGCTCACCGGTGCGGGCATGGTACGCCTTCACCGATATACCGATTTTATTGATCATCGCCGTCACTTCGGTTGTTGCCTCCCAGCGCGGCTTGCTGGTTTCGCAGGCAATGATGCGGGTCAGCTCTGCTTTATTGGCCTCCAGCAGCGCAGCAAATTTCTCAACCAGCGCCTGGCGCTCGGAGAATGGCCGTTTCGCCCATGCCGGAAACGCGCGGCGTGCAGCCTGGCAGGCCTGCTCAACCTGCCCGGCGCTGGCGTCGCTCCCCGACCAGAGCACCTCCTGGCCGACCGGGTTAGTTTTTGTCCGCGCATCACCTTCGCCCGTTACCCAGTCACCGTTAATCCATAGAGTCATGCTGTTTTCTCCTCAGGGCAGAGCCGCACCAGGCGAACCGTGTCGCCAGCGTTACATTTCAGGGCATCCAGTTGCGCAGCCGTCAGTACCAGACGCTCGCATGTTGGGTTGGTTCGCACCAGCATGGCGCGGAAGTTGGCGTAATTCTCGTTCGAGACCAGACAGGCTGGCCACTCGCCCGGCGCGGGCTGGCCTTCTGAAACCTCAACCAGGCGGCTTTTACGGATGGCGCGTACGCGGTCAATGTCGCATTCCAGCGTCGGACCGCCGTCAAAGATGTCGACGTAATTACGGTAGCGAAAACCCTCTTTCTCCAGCACTGCACGGGCCGGAGCGGTTTGCGGGTGAACTTCGCCGATCACCGCCTGCGCTTCCGGCGTTAAGAAATGGGTATAAATAGGATGCTTCGGCATTAACTCGGCGATAAACGCCTTCTGACCGGTACCGCACAGGTAATCCGCCCGGCTGAATTCCATGGAGAAGAAGCGTTCGCCCAGGCTCTCCCAGAACGGCGAGTAGCCCGTCTCATCAATTACGCCGCGCATCTCCGCGACCACTTTTTCGTTGAAGCGGTCGCGAAAGGCGGCCATAAACATGAAGCGCGATTTGGAGAGCAGATAACCGTTACCCTCTTTGCGCCAGTCCGGATCGAGAAACAGGGTGCAGAGTTCGCTGGCGCCGGTATGGTCATTACAGAGAAAGAGCGTCGGCAGCGCGTTGTAGACGTTCAGCTCTTTCGAGGCGTGGACCATCGTGCCGACGCGGTAGTTGTACCACGGATCGTTGAGCCCGACGGCCACCTCGATGGCGCAAATCCCCGCCACGGTTCCCGTGTCGGTCTCTTCCAGCACGAACACATAGCCCTGTTCGCTTTTTGGCAACGTCCCCTGCCAGGTTTGCAGGGCGCGCTCAATGCGCGCCGACAGCGTTTTTTCATCGGCAGGCAGCGAGGTCAGCCCGCCCCCTGTCTTACCGGCAAGCTGCATAAGCCCGGCGAGATCGCCGTGCGCAACGGGACGGATGACCATCATGATGACACCCCGCACTTCACCTGTTCGCAGGCCAGCGCAAAACGATCTAACCCGGTTCTGACCTCTTCCTCACTGACGATCAGCGCAGGGGCAAACCGCACCACGTTAGCGCCGGCAATCAACACCATCACGCCCTGCTTTGCCGCTTCCTGTGAAATCAGCTTCGCTTTGCCAGCAAACTCAGGGGCAAGCTCACAACCTATCAACAGCCCCAGACCGCGGATCTCTTTGAACATGCCGGTCTGGTTATTGATGGCGGTAAGACGCTCAACAAACCACTGGTGACGCTGCTTCACGCCGCTAAGCACCTCAGGAGTGTTGATGATATCCAGCACCTGTCCGGCGACAGCGGTTGCCAGCGGGTTACCGCCGTAAGTGGTGCCATGGGTGCCCACGGTCATCACGCTGGCGAATGTATCGGTGGTCAGCATCGCCCCCACCGGGAAGCCGCCGCCGAGCGCTTTGGCTGTTGAAAGCACATCCGGGGTCACGCCATAGTGCATGTAGGCGTACAGCTCACCCGTGCGGCCCACGCCGGTCTGGACTTCGTCAAAAATCAGGACCGCGTTATGCCGATCGCACAGCTCGCGCAGCCCTTGCAGGAACGCTTTCTGGGCGGGCATGACGCCGCCTTCCCCCTGCATGGGCTCGACAATCACCGCACAGGTGGTGTCGTCAATCAGCTCGCTGGCAGAGTGTAAATCGTTATACGCCGCATGACGGATATCCGGCGGCAGCGGCGCAAAATCCTGAGAATATGAGGGCTGACCACCCGCACTGACGGTAAACAGCGTGCGGCCATGGAAGGCATTTTTAAAGGCTACGATGCCGCTCTTGTGCGGGCCGAATTTATCGTGCGCATATTTGCGCGCCAGCTTCAGCGCCGCTTCGTTCGCTTCCGCGCCGGAGTTACAGAAAAAGACTTTTTCTGCGAAAGTGGCGTCGATCAGCTTCTTCGCCAGACGCAACGCCGGTTCGTTGGTATAACCGTTGCCGGTATGCCAGAATTTCGCCGCCTGATCATTCAGCGCCCGCCGCAGCGCCGGGTTTGCATGCCCCAGCGCATTCACCGCAATCCCACCCGCAAAGTCGATATACTCTTTGCCCTGCTGATCCCACAGGCGAGAGCCTTCCCCACGTACCGGAATAAAAGCCGCCGGAGCGTATACCGGCATCATCCATTCATCAAAATTTTCACGCGTAACTGACAGAGACATAGCGACCTCATCCGGTAAATAAAAGGTTGTTTAAATGTTAAATAATTGAGTGTTTGCACTGTGAATGTAGATTGCAGCGTTCGTGCCAGCCAGCGATAAAAATGCATAAACGGATTTGGGTAACAGAATATCAATGAGTTACAATATGGAGTTATTCACTATTAATGCATAAATAGTGAATATTTTTACAGTAAGCGGCGCTTTGCCGCACGAAAACAAGAAAGAGTATGCACATGCCAAATATAATTCTGGAATTGTGATCGCTCGCGAAATTTATCGGTCCTTTACGCCCTGTTCGAGGGCAAAACGCGTCGAAATGGTGCAAATATTGCACCGTCGGCATTATCTGTCGCAGTAATTGGGCGAAGCGGATAACAGACGACGTAAATTCTGCTACCATCCTTGCACTATTCACCTTGCATTGGCAGCGACTATGAAATTTGTCTCTTTTAATATCAACGGCCTGCGTGCCCGCCCTCACCAGCTCGAAGCGATTGTTGAGCAACATCAGCCAGATGTGATCGGCTTGCAGGAGACAAAAGTTCACGACGATATGTTCCCGCTCGAAGAGGTAGCGAAGCTGGGCTATAACGTTTTTTACCACGGTCAGAAAGGCCACTACGGCGTTGCGCTGCTGACCAAAGATACGCCGGTGTCGGTGCGTCGTGGCTTCCCGGGTGACGGTGAAGAAGCACAGCGTCGTCTCATCATGGCTGAGCTGCCTTCCCCGCTGGGTAACATCACTGTGATTAATGGTTACTTCCCGCAGGGTGAAAGCCGCGACCACCCGACCAAATTCCCGGCCAAAGCCAAATTTTATCAGGATCTGCAAAACTACCTTACGACCGAACTCAACAAAGATAATCCGGTGCTGATCATGGGGGATGTGAATATCAGCCCGACTGATCTGGACATTGGCATTGGCGAAGACAGCCGCAAGCGCTGGCTGCGCACCGGGAAATGTTCCTTCCTGCCGGAAGAGCGCGAGTGGATGCAGCGCTTGCTTGACTGGGGGCTGGTGGATACCTTCCGCACCGCTAACCCGGAGACGCAGGATCGCTTCTCGTGGTTTGACTACCGCTCTAAAGGCTTCGATGACAACCGGGGCCTGCGTATTGATCTGCTGCTGGCGAGCGCCCCCCTGGCCGAACGCTGCATCGAAACCGGTATCGACTATGATATTCGCAGCATGGAAAAACCGTCCGACCATGCGCCGGTATGGGCAACGTTCAAGCTGTAATCCTCAGTGAATATTAAAAAAATCATTCTCCTGTGCGCCCTTCTGGGCGCATTTGTTTTAATCGTTGTTTTGCTTCCTCCGGGCATGCTCTCCCTCGACACGCTAAAAATACACCAGCAAACGTTGCTCGATCGTGTGGAGCAGGCGCCCCTTCAGAGCGCGCTGATCTATTTTGCGGTTTACGTTCTGGTCTCTGCGCTGTCGATACCCGGGGCCGCGCTTCTGACGCTGCTCGGCGGGGCGATTTTCAGCCTGTGGGAGGCGACGCTGTTGGTGTCATTGGCCTCGACGCTCGGCGCCACGCTTGCCATGCTCGTCAGCCGTTATCTGCTGCGTGACTGGGTGCAACGGCGCTTTGCCGCACAGATGAACACGATCGATGTGGGGATGGTTCGCGATGGCGCGCGCTACCTTTTTGCCCTGCGCCTGATGCCGTTGTTTCCGTTCTTTCTGGTCAATTTGCTGATGGGGCTAACCCGTATCCAGGTGCGTCACTACTGGTGGGTCAGCCAGCTTGCGATGCTACCTGCCACCGTCATTTATCTGAACGCCGGACGCGAGCTGGGAAAACTCACCACGCTGCGCGATATTCTGTCGCCGGGACTGCTGTTCGCCTTTACACTATTAGGGTTATTACCGCTGGTCACTCGCTGGCTGTTTTCCCGTTACATCCCTTCGATTAAAAAGTGAGGCATTATGCGCCGGGTGCGTTTTTGCGCGTTTCTGACGAGTCTGCTGCTGGCAAC
This sequence comes from Enterobacter cloacae complex sp. P29RS, assembly GCF_014893445.1. Lineage (NCBI taxonomy): Bacteria > Pseudomonadati > Pseudomonadota > Gammaproteobacteria > Enterobacterales > Enterobacteriaceae > Enterobacter > Enterobacter cloacae complex sp. P29RS. The sequence goes on from NZ_JADBPZ010000004.1 coordinate 125,956, forward strand.
CTCTGCCTTCGCCGCAGAAAGCTGGCAATCCATTCAGCAACAGGCCACCGGGCAGACCGTCTGGTTTAACGCCTGGGGCGGTGACGAGGCCGTTAACCGCTACCTCGACTGGGTGAGCGGCGAGATGAAAACGCACTACGCCATTAACCTGAAGATCGTTCATCTGGCCGATGCCGCCGATGCGGTGAAGCGGATCCAGACGGAACAGGCCGCAGGACGCAGCAGTAACGGGTCGGTGGATCTACTCTGGGTAAACGGGGAAAACTTCCGCACGCTGAAGGAGGCAAACCTGCTGCTCACCGGCTGGGCGCAAACCCTACCCAACTGGCGTTACGTCGATACCCGTAAACCGGTCACGGAAGATTTTGCCATCCCGACCGATGGGGCGGAATCCCCATGGGGCGGCGCGCAGTTAACCTTCATCGCCCGTAAAGCGAGTATGCCGACGCCTCCGGCAGATCCCCACGCGCTGCTGGCTTACGCTCAGCAGCACCCTGGCAAGGTGAGCTATCCGCGACCGCCGGATTTTACTGGCACGGCGTTTCTTGAACAGCTTCTGCTGGCATTGACCGCCCATCCGGAGGCGTTAAAAAACGCGCCGGACGGCACCTTTGCAGAGATCACCGCGCCGCTGTGGAACTATCTTGATACGCTGCATCCCCTGCTGTGGCGCGAAGGGAACGATTTTCCGCCATCGCCTGCGCGCATGGATACGCTGCTGGCCAGCGGCAGCCTGAACCTGTCGCTCACCTTTAACCCCGCCCATGCGATGCAAAAGGTGGCGAGCGGTGAACTGCCTGCCGACAGCTACAGTTTCGGCTTTCTCAAAGGTATGATCGGCAATGTCCATTTTGTCGCAATCCCGGCAAATGCCAGTGCGAGCGCAGGGGCGAAAGTGGTGGCAAATTTCCTGTTGTCACCGCAGGCGCAGATCCGCAAAGCCGATCCTGCCGTCTGGGGTGACCCGAGCACGCTGGATGGTGCCAAACTACCTGCGAAAGCGGCAAAACAGCTTCATGCCTTTACCCCTTCAGGCACGCCTGATGTGCTTCCCGAACCGCACGCCGCCTGGGTTAACGCCCTGGAGCAGGAATGGCTTCGCCGCTACGGAACCCGCTAAGCGGGCTGGTCTGGGCGGCAATGGCGGTCATCTATCTGCCACTGCTTCCCGCCAGCGGCATGCTGCTGGCCCCGGCGTTTTCTCTCAGTAACTGGGCGGCGCTGTTTGCCGACCCGCAGCTGCCGCAGGCGCTGGCCGCTACGCTGGTGTCAACCCTCATCGCGACGCTGGGTTCACTGTTTATCGCCCTGAGCCTGCTTGCGCTTCTCTGGCCGGGTGATGGCTGGCAGCGCCTGAGCACCCGTCTGCCGTGGCTGTTAGCCGTGCCGCACGTCGCCTTCGCCACCAGCGCGCTGCTGCTGTTTGCGGAAGGCGGTCAGTTTTACCGGATCTGTACAGTCTGTTCGCCGCAGCTTGACCGCTACGGTATCGGGCTTGGCCTGACGCTTGCGGTCAAAGAGAGCGCGTTCGTTCTGTGGGCAATCTACGCCGCGCTGCCTGAAAAGCGCCTCGCACAGCAGAAAATTGTCCTGCATACCTTCGGCTACGGACGAATGCAGGCGCTCAACTGGCTCGTCCTCCCGGCTATCGCCCCCGCGCTGGGCGCCGTGATGCTGCCGGTGCTCGCCTGGTCGCTTTCCGTGGTGGATGTGGCGATCGTGCTCGGGCCGGGCAACCCACCTACGCTGGCGGTGCTGGCCTGGCAGTGGCTCACCCAGGGCGATGCGCAGCAGCAGACAAAAGGAACGTTGCTGTGTCTGGTGTTGCTCCTGCTGCTGGCCGCACTTGCCGCGGTGGGATACAGCCTCTGGACGGCTTGGCGGCGCGCCCAGCCTGACGTCTCGGGGGTACGTCGCGCTTCGCATACCGCGTTGCCCGCACGGACGCTGGGCGGGTTACTGCCGCTGTGCGGCGTGCTCTGTGCGCTGGTTCTGCTGATGCTGGCACGCCGGGGCGACATCGGCCCCGTCAGCGACAGCCTTTCACTGGGACTGCTGTCCAGCCTGACAGCGCTGGCCATCCTCATGATCTGGCTTGAGTGGGGACCCCAGCGCGGCGCGGTGTGGATCTGGCTGCCGCTTGCCCTCCCGGCGCTGCCCCTCGTGTCCGGGCAGTATGCCGTGGCGCTGAGGCTGGGCATCGACGGCCAGTACGCAGCGGTGCTCTGGAGCCATATGCTCTGGGTTCTCCCGTGGATGCTCCTGGTGCTGCAACCGGCCTGGCGCAGGCTCGATCCCCGGCTTATCCTCACCGCCAGAACGCTGGGCTGGCGACAGGCGAAAATTTTCTGGTTAGTGAAATGTCCCCTGATGGTTCGTCCGGCCCTGCTGGCCTTTGCCACCGGCTTTTCCGTGAGCATGGCCCAGTACATGCCCACCCTCTGGCTGGGAGCGGGTCGTTTTACTACTCTGACGACGGAGGCGGTCGCCCTCAGCAGCGGCGGCAGCGTTCCGATCCTTGCCAGCCGGGCGCTGGGTCTGTTGCTGTTGACCAGCAGCGTATTTGCCCTTGCCGCGCTGCTCGCCCGGTTCGTGGGCCGTCACAGACAAGGATTACGTTAATGCTGAACGTGAAAAATCTCACCATTGCGCCTCTCTTACGTGAGGTCAACTTCCGCGTCCCGGCAGGGGAGATTCTCACGCTGATGGGACCCTCCGGGAGCGGGAAATCGACCCTTTTCGCCTGGATGGTGGGCGCGTTATCCGCTGATTTTAAGGCGCACGGCGAGCTGTGGCTGAACGATCGTCGCTGCGATATGCTCCCCGTGGAAACGCGCGGGATCGGCATTCTGTTTCAGGACGCCCTGCTGTTTGACGCCTTCAGCGTGGGGCAAAACCTGATGCTGGCGTTGCCGGCGCACATTGCCGGACGCGCGCGGCGCGACGCGGTAGAGCAGGCTCTTGAATCTGCCGGGCTGGCAAACCTCTACGCCAGCGATCCGGCGACCCTTTCCGGCGGCGAGCGCGCCCGGGTCAGCCTGCTGCGCGCCCTTCTCGCCCAGCCGCAGGCATTGCTGCTCGACGAACCGTTCAGCCGACTGGATAAAACGCTCCGCGCCTCATTCCGGGCGTGGGTATTCGAAACCACTCGCCAGCGCAAGATCCCGATGGTGCTGGTCACGCATGATGAGGAAGATATCCCGCCCGGCGGAGAGGTGATTGAGATTTCTCGCTGGCAATAATGTGCTAACGCAATGTTTTTGGCTTCAGGAGAGACGACAATGCCACCCTCTTTTAATGACGTCAGGTTTTTCGATGAAACGTGTTTCTCAACTGACCGCGCTGGCTCTGATCTGCGGCCTCGCCTCACTCTCCTCCATGGCGGCTGATATGCCCCACTCCCTCACGTTGGACCAGCTCCAGGCGCAAAACGGCGCGGTAATTGATACGCGCGTCAGTGCGTTCTTTAACGGCTGGCCGCAGACGCTGCGCGGAACGTCCGGGCATGAACCCGCCGCGCTTAATCTCTCTGCAGGCTGGCTTGGGGCAATGAGCGATGAACAGCTCAGCGGCTGGGCAAAACAGCATCGGCTTACGCCTGACATGCCGGTTGCGCTCTATGGCAATGATGATGACAACCAGACCGTCAAAACGCGGCTGGAAAAAGCGGGTTTTACCCACGTTTCCATCCTGAGCGATGCCCTGCAACAATCCGACCGTTTGCAACGTCTGGCACATTTTGAACAGCTGGTTTATCCGCAGTGGATCCACCTGTTGCAGCAGGGCAAACCCGTTACTGCCGCACCAGCCGGAGAGTGGAAGGTGATCGAGGCTGGCTGGGGTGCGCCGAAGCTTTATCTCCTGAGCCACATTCCCGGCGCGGGCTACATCGACACCAATGAAGTGGAAAGCGAACCGCTGTGGAATAAGGTCGCTGACGAAAAGTTGAAAGCGATGCTGGCGAAGCACGGGATCCGTCACGATACCACCGTCATTCTGTACGGTCGCGACGTATATGCCGCCGCGCGCGTGGCGCAGATCATGCTCTACGCGGGCGTGAAGGATGTGCGAATTCTGGACGGCGGCTGGAAGGCATGGTCAGACGCCAGCCTGCCCGTTGAGCGCGGAACGCCTGAGAACGTGAAGCCAGCCCCTGATTTTGGCGCGCCGATCCCGGGCCAGCCCCGGCTGATGGTGGATATGGAACAGGCCCGGGGAATGCTGCACCGTCAGGATGCATCCCTGGTGAGCATTCGTTCCTGGCCAGAGTTTATCGGTGAAACCAGCGGCTACAGCTATATCAAGCCAAAAGGTGACATTGCCGGTGCGCGCTGGGGCCATGCGGGTAGCGACGCGACCCACATGGAAGATTTCCACAATCCGGATGGCACCATGCGCAGCGCCGATGATATTGCCGCCATGTGGAAGACGTGGAATATCCTGCCGGAGCAGCACGTTGCGTTTTACTGCGGCACTGGCTGGCGCGCGTCTGAAGCCTTCATGTACGCCCGCGCCATGGGCTGGCAAAACGTTGCCGTCTACGACGGCGGCTGGTACGAATGGAGCAGCCATCCGCAGAACCCGGTCTCCACCGGGGAGCGTGGACCGGAGAGCGCACGCTAGCGGGGGAGTGACCTCAGCGTCACGTAACCGCTCCAGATGCGCGTTGTGGTGGTCAGCCAGCACAACGCGCCAAACGCCCAGGCGAACAGCGTGAAGTGTGCCGGAAACAGGCAGCACAGCACAAACAGCGCGATGGTCTCCGTTCCTTCCGTTAATCCTCCAATGTAATAAAGCGACTTGTGCGCGTAGCCGGGGTTGTCGATATTATGCTTCCCCGCCAGCGCGGCAAAGGCCAGGAAACTGCTGCCCGTCCCCATAAACGCGAACAGCAGCCAGGCGGCGGCGATCGCATTGTCAGCCGGAGCGGCCAGCGCGAAGCCAAACGGTACCAGCGCGTAAAACAGGAAGTCGAGGGCGATATCAAGAAATCCTCCCGCGTCCGTCAGGCCACGGCGACGCGCCAGCGCACCGTCCAGACCATCCAGCAGCCGGTTCAGCACAATGGCGACCAGCGCTGGCAGATACCAGCCCAGCGCCAGAAACGGTAACGCCAGTACGCCAATCGCTAACCCGGCGAGCGTTAACCCATCAGGCGTAATAAACGGTTTATCCAGCGCGGCGGCCAGCTGATTTAACCCGGGCTTCAGCCGTGGATGCAGATGTTTATCCAGCATGCGGTTTACCTTTAAACGTGGCACACAGGCCCTGAGCCGGGATATCCAGCGCGGCGTTAAAGCGGGCGGAAAGGTTCTGAAAGGCAATCAGAGCCGTCATTTCGGTGATAGTCTCTTCGCTAAAGTGGCGCTTCAGCTGGTTTTTGATATTTTCATCCACCTGAGGCGGCGTGGCGGTGACCGCTTCCGCATAGGCCAGCGCCGCGCGCTCCTCTTCGCTGAACAGGGTGGAATTTTGCCAGTCGTTGACGGCCTGCACTTTATCCAGCGCCCCGCTCCGCTCGGCCAGACGCAGGCTGTTGGCATCAATACAAAATGCGCAGTGGCAGATCTGCGAGACCCGCGTCATTAGTAACGAACGCAGAACCGGCGTCAAACGCGCCTTGCGCCGCTCCAGATAGCCGACAAATAGCGCTACCAGCCAGAAAAGACGCGGCATACGCCCCCACCAGCGCGTGGGGTTCAGCACCGCGCCGAAGTGTTTTTTCTGCATGGCAGCAATGGGCTTGAGGCTGACGGGAAGGGTTTCCATGGGCGCAACCCAGGCGGCTGTCTCTTTCACCTGATTCTCCTGATGACTGGACTCTTTGGCAGGGCACGATAATATGTCGTTTTTCGCTATTAATTATTGACGAACATGCTGAAAACACTCGATGTTGTTGCGGCCATCCTCGAAAAAGAGGGCAAGATCTTGCTGGCGCAGCGTCCCGAACATGCCGATCAGCCAGGAATGTGGGAATTTGCGGGCGGAAAGGTTGAAGCCGCTGAGACCCAGCAGGAAGCGCTGATCCGCGAACTACGCGAAGAGCTCGGCATTGAAGCCGTGCCCGCGCGGTATGTGGCAAGCCACCAGCGGGAAGTGTCGCAGCGGCTGATCCACCTCCACGCCTGGCACGTGCCGGAATTTAGCGGCGAGCTGAAGGCGCACTACCACTCGGCGCTGGTGTGGTGCACGCCAGAAGACGCGTTCACGTATGATTTAGCCCCGGCGGATATACCGCTTCTGGAAGCGTTTATTCTTTTACGCGACGCCAGACCAGCGGGTTTGTACTGAGGGTGCGCTCATCACGCTGGCACTGCAACAGCACGCCATCCGCCCTGACCACTGCGCCTTCGGAATAGTTTTGATCCTGATAGATACAGCACTGATTACACGGCTGCGCACGCTGTCCGCCAGCGCTAAAAACCTCTGGCGGCACGTTAACTTCGACATCCGGGCGAATGCGATCAGCCTGTGCCCCGGCGGACACCATCAAACATAACGCGGCCATTGCGAAACGGTTCATAGACTTAATTTCCTTTGCATCGTTTATATCTATAACGGTAGATCCTGACGGGATCTTTAATTTATCTCGTCATCGCTTTTGGTTATGACGCGCGGCTTGTCATTAATTTCCCTTTCGGCCTAAATTTCTGCTTGCCTCTCAAAGCGGTGCGGGTGGTATAGTCAAAAAAACGACACAAAACATCTCCGCCACACGCACAAATTATTATAAGAGGTTCTTATATCTATGGATCAGACACGCTCTCTGGAAAGCTTTCTTGCCCATGTTCAGCAGCGCGACCCGCACCAAAGCGAGTTTGCCCAGGCCGTTCGTGAAGTCATGACCACCCTGTGGCCCTTCCTTGAGGAAAATCCGCGCTACCGCCAGATGGCGCTGCTTGAACGTCTGGTGGAGCCAGAGCGCGTCATCCAGTTCCGCGTGGCGTGGGTGGACGATCGCAATCAGGTACAGGTCAACCGCGCGTGGCGCGTGCAGTTTAACTCCGCCATTGGGCCGTTTAAGGGCGGGATGCGCTTCCATCCCTCGGTGAACCTGTCGATTCTGAAATTCCTCGGCTTCGAGCAGACCTTTAAAAATGCGCTCACTACCCTGCCGATGGGCGGCGGTAAAGGCGGGAGTGATTTCGATCCGAAAGGCAAGAGCGAAGGCGAAGTGATGCGCTTCTGCCAGGCGCTGGTCACTGAGCTCTATCGCCACCTTGGGCCGGACACCGACGTTCCTGCCGGGGATATCGGCGTGGGTGGTCGTGAAGTGGGCTTTATGGCCGGGATGATGAAAAAGCTCTCCAACAACAGCGCCTGCGTCTTTACCGGCAAAGGTCTGTCGTTTGGCGGCAGCCTGATTCGTCCGGAAGCGACGGGTTACGGTCTGGTCTATTTCACTGAAGCGATGCTTAAGCGTCACGGGCTGAGCTTCGAGGGGATGCGCGTGGCGGTCTCCGGCTCCGGCAACGTGGCGCAGTACGCTATCGAGAAAGCGATGGAGTTTGGCGCGCGCGTAGTGACCGCCTCCGACTCCAGCGGCACCGTGGTGGATGAAGCTGGCTTCACAGCAGAAAAACTGGCGCGTCTGTGCGAAATCAAAGCCAGCCGTGACGGCCGCGTGGCGGATTATGCCCGAGAGTTTGGCCTGACCTATCTGGAAGGTAAACAGCCGTGGGGTGTGCCGGTGGATATCGCCCTGCCGTGCGCGACGCAAAACGAGCTGGACGTGGATGCCGCCCGGACGCTGATTAGCAATGGCGTGAAGGCGGTAGCGGAAGGGGCAAATATGCCCACCACCATTGAAGCGACCGATCTGTTCCTGGACGCGGGCGTACTCTTTGCGCCAGGCAAGGCGGCGAACGCGGGCGGGGTGGCAACATCCGGTCTGGAAATGGCACAAAACGCCGCGAGAATGGGCTGGAAGGCGGAGAAAGTGGATGCCCGTCTGCACCACATTATGCTTGATATTCACCATGCCTGCGTGGAGTACGGCGGTGAGGCTTCACAGACCAACTACGTGCGCGGCGCCAACATCGCCGGGTTCGTGAAGGTGGCCGATGCGATGATCGGGCAGGGTGTGATTTAGTTTCGCTGCATTCTCGCCCTTGCAGGCCCGGTAAGCGTTATCGCCACCGGGCTTTTTTCAGGCCGCAGAGCTGCTTTTTGCTGGGTGGCGGCTTCGCCTTACCCGGCCTACGGTTTAAGCGGTGGTATTTTTGGCTGCGCTTTTTTTCTTTTTGAACGGTTTCTTCGCCCCGCCACCCGGGGCAACCATCCCCCGGAATCGCTTCACTGGCGTACTGCGCGCCTGATCAATCAGCTGATAAAGCGTCCCCACCAACGGCTGCATAAAGTCCTGGTAACGGCACTGCTTTTCGCTGATCTGCGTCAGCACCGACTCCCAGTGCGCGGTCATGTCCGGTCTGGCGGCCAGCTCTGGCAAGGAGTGAATCAGTGCCCGGCCCGGCTCTGTCGAATGAATATAGCGCCCTTTTTTCTCGAGAAAACCACGCTTAAACAGCAACTCGATAATCCCCGCGCGGGTTGCTTCCGTACCCAGACCGTCGGTGGCGCGGAGGATCTTCTTCAGATCTTTATCCTGCACAAAACGGGCGATCCCGGTCATGGCCGAAAGCAGCGTCGCATCGGTGAAGTGGCGCGGCGGCTGGGTCTGACGTTCAACCACTTCGCCTTTTTCGCACAGCAGTTCATCGCCTTTGGCTACGACCGGCAGCGGCGTGCCGTCGTTCTCTTCGTCACGCTCTTTGTTGCCGAGCAGCGTGCGCCAGCCCGCTTCCGCGAGGAAACGCGCTTTGGCGATAAATTTGCCTTTGGCAATTTCCAGCTCAATAACGCACTTGCGGAAAACCGCGTCCGGGCAGAACTGCATCAGATACTGACGCGCGATCAGGTTATAGACCTTTGCTTCGTTGTCGTTCAGGTTGACGTTGCTGGTGCGCGCCGTCGGGATTATCGCGTGGTGGGCATCGACTTTTTTATCGTCCCAGCAGCGGTTATGGGTATCCGGGTTTACCGCCGGCTGCGGCAACAGATCCGGCGCATGGACACCAATGGCATTCATCACCGAGTGGCGTCCGGCGAAGTGTTCCTCCGGCAGATAGCGGCTGTCCGAACGCGGATAGGTGATCAGCTTGTGGGTTTCATAGAGCTTCTGGCAGATATCGAGCACGTTCTGCGCGCTCAGGCCAAACTTTTTCGCGGCCTCGATCTGCAACGCCGAAAGGGAGAACGGCAGCGGTGCGGGCTCTGATTCCCGTTTGTCGTTATAGCTGGTAACGATCGCGGGCTGGCCGGTAATGCGGTTAACCACGTGCTCCGCCAGCGGACGATGCAGCAGCCGTCCCTCTTCGTCCTGATATGACTCACAGGCATCGCTCGGCTGCCAGACGGCGGTAAAGCGTTCGTCTTTCGGCGTGACGATATGCGCTTTGACTTCGAAGAAGTCTTTGGCGACGAAATTTTCGATCTCTTCGTCGCGACGCACCACCAGCCCCAGCACCGGGGTTTGAACACGCCCAACAGAGAGTACGCCCTGATAGCCCGCATTGCGTCCCAGGATGGTGTAGGCGCGGGTCATGTTGATCCCGTACAGCCAGTCGGCACGCGCACGCGCCAGCGCGGAGACACACAGGGGAATAAATTCGCTGTTGGCGCGCAGGCGCGAAATCGCGCGCTCCACCGCCTGCGGGTTGAGGTCGTTAATTAAACAGCGCTGCACCTGCTGGCGCTTTTCCGGTGCCAACTCCAGGTAGTCGAGCACTTCGTCGACAAGCAGTTGCCCTTCCCTGTCCGGGTCACCCGCGTGGACCACTTCCGTCGCCTCATGCAGGAAACGCTTAATGACGTTGAGCTGTTTGGTGACGGAAGGACGCGGTTGCAGACGCCACTTTTCCGGCACGATCGGCAGATCGTTGAGGTTCCAGCGGGCGTAGCGGTTGTCGTAGACATCCGGCTGCGCCTGTTCAAGCAGGTGACCGATACACCAGGTGACCACCTGCCCGTTACCGCATTCGATAAAGCCATCACCTTTGCGATGCGGCTTGGGCAGCACGTCGGCGATGGCTCGCGCCAGACTCGGCTTTTCGGCAATAAACAACCGCATCGAATTAACGGATCTCAATCATCGGGCGGCCACCGCGGGCGGTCACCAGCTCGCCAATGGCCGTCAGGGTGATGCCAAACTCGGCCGCCGTTGCCTGAACGTCAGCTTCTGCTTCCGGCGTCACCGCCAGCAGCAGGCCGCCGGAGGTTTGCGGATCGCACAGCAGATTGCGCCACGCTTCCGGCATTTCGCCCATTAAATGGCCGTAGCTGGCGAAGTTGCGCTGCGTCCCGCCCGGAACGGCGCCCTGAGCAATGTACTCTTCCACGCCCGGCAGCTTCGGCACATCCTGATACCAGACCTGCGCCTGCACGCCCGCGCCCTGACAGACTTCAGAGAGGTGTCCCAGCAGACCAAAGCCGGTCACGTCGGTCATGGCCTTCACGCCGTCGATACTGGCGAATGCCGCACCGGCAAGGTTCATCTGGCACATCACTTCCGTTGCCAGACCAATATGCTCGGGCTTCAGCAGGGATTTTTTCTCGGCGGTTGTCAGTACGCCAATGCCCAGCGGCTTGGTGAGGAACAGCTTGCAGCCCGCCTGCGCGGTGCTGTTGCGCTTCACGCGTTCGGTCGGCACCACGCCGGTGACGGCCAGGCCGAAGATCGGCTCCGGCGCATCGATAGAGTGACCACCGGCCAGGGCAATACCCGCCTGCTGGCAGGCAAAGCGTCCGCCTTCGATGACATCGCGGGCAATCTCCGGCGGGAGGGTGTTAATCGGCCAGCCCAGAATGGCGATCGCCATAATCGGCTTACCGCCCATCGCGAAGATATCGCTGATGGCGTTGGTGGCCGCAATGCGTCCGAAGTCGAACGGGTTGTCGACAATCGGCATAAAGAAGTCAGTGGTGCTGATAATGCTGGTGCCGTTACCTAAGTCATAAACCGCTGCATCGTCACGCGTTTCGTTACCGACAAGCAGGTTCGGGTCGACAAACTTCGCCTGTTCACTGTGCAGGATGGTCTCCAGCACTTTCGGGGAAATTTTACAACCGCAACCGGCTCCGTGGCTGTATTGCGTTAAACGAATAGTTTGCTCGCTCATGGACGTCTCCTGTCATCTCAATCGCGCTATGGTAGCGCTCATTCCATAAAGAGGTAAGTATGACTGTCTGAATTCTGCGGCGGATGCTCAGAATCCAGACAGTTTAGCGCGTGTAATTAAAAACGGCTGACGAAAGGCGTGGTGTCCGGCACGCTAATGGTGCTGGAGGCTTTAAGCTGCGGGGTGCCGAGATAGAGGAAGCCGACAATTTTATCGTGTTCACCGCAGGAGAAGCCTTCCCGCACGGCGGCGCTCCCGGTCAGCGGCCCGGTACGCCAGATGCCGTTAAAGCCCTGCGCGACGGCGGCCATCTGCATTGCCATTACCGCGCAACCGGCAGACATCTCCTGCTCCCAGACCGGCACTTTATGGTCGGCCTGGCATTTAGCGACTACCGCGATGATCATCGGCGCACGGAACGGCGCGTTGCGGGCTTTATCAATCCCCTTCTCATCCTGGCCTGCGGCAACCGCCCCCTGCTCCAGCAGCTGGCTGAAGCGGTCGCGCCCTTCGCCTTCAATAATAAAGAAGTGCCACGGCTGCAATGTGCCATGGTCCGGCGCACGCATTCCGGCACGCAGAATGTTTTCCAGCTGTTCGCCGACGGGGGCCGGGTCGGCCAGGCGGGAAGCGCTACGACGGTTAACAAGCAGTTCAAGTGCGTCCATTGGTTAACTCCTTTCGTGAAATTTACTCACAAAATTAACACGACAGCAGAATTTGTTACAGCGTGGCAGGCGATTCCTGCTGACAAGTGGCGGTTGGGTCATTACGATAACCGCACATTACCGTCCTGTGGCGACGGAAACAGTCCTTTTCTGGTTAGGGAGAATACATGCGAACCCTTTGGCGAATCTTTGCCGGTTTCTTTAAATGGACGTGGCGACTGCTCAACTTCGTCCGCAACCTGGTGATGAATATCTTCTTCATCTTCCTGGTCCTGGTATGCGCAGGTATCTGGATGCATCTCAGCAGCGCCAGCCAGGCGCAGAATTCGACGCGCGGCGCACTGCTCCTCGATATCACCGGTGTGATTGTTGATAAGCCATCGACCAGCAACCGTCTGGGCGTGATTGGCCGCCAGCTGTTCGGCGCGACTTCAGACCGCCTGCAGGAAAACTCCCTGTTTGATATCGTCGACACGATCCGTCAGGCCAAAGACGATCGCAACATTACCGGTATCGTGCTGGATCTGAAAGATTTTGCCGGAGCCGATCAGCCTTCGATGCAGTACATCGGGAAAGCGCTGCGGGAATTCCGCGACAGCGGTAAACCGGTCATTGCCGTCGGCGACAGCTACACCCAGGGGCAATATTATCTGGCGAGCTTTGCTAACAAAATCTGGCTCTCTCCGCAGGGCACGGTCGATCTGCATGGCTTCGCCACAAATGGTCTGTACTACAAATCGCTGCTCGACAAGCTGAAGGTCACTACCCACGTCTTCCGCGTCGGGACCTATAAATCTGCCGTGGAGCCGTTTATCCGTGATGATATGTCCCCTGCCGCCCGTGAAGCGGACAGCCGCTGGATTGGCGAGCTGTGGCAGAACTATCTCGGCACCATTGCCGCTAACCGTCAAATGACCGCTGAGCAGGTCTTCCCGCGCGCGCGCGGTGTGCTGGAGGGCCTGCGCAAAGTGGACGGCGATACAGCGAAATACGCGCTTGATAACAAACTGGTCGATCGGCTGGGTTCCAGCGCTGAAATCGAAAAAGCGCTGACCAAACAGTTCGGCTGGAGTAAAGAGGACAAGAACTACAGCGCCATCAGCATGTATGACTACGCCGCGAAAAAGCCGGATGACAGCGGTGACAGCATCGCCGTGGTGTTTGCTAACGGGGCCATTATGGACGGTGAAGAAACGCCGGGGAACGTCGGCGGGGACACCACCGCGTCGCAGATCCGCGATGCGCGTCTGGATCCGAAAGTGAAGGCGATTGTCCTGCGGGTGAACAGCCCTGGCGGCAGCGTCAGCGCCTCCGAGGTGATCCGTGCTGAGCTGGCCGCCGCGCGTGCCGCGGGCAAGCCGGTCGTGGTCTCGATGGGGGGCATGGCGGCTTCAGGGGGGTACTGGATCTCGACGCCAGCCAACTACATTGTGGCTAACCCAAGCACGCTGACCGGCTCGATTGGCATCTTCGGCGTGATCAACACCGTAGAGAACAGCCTGGATTATCTCGGCGTTCATACCGACGGCGTTTCCACCTCGCCGCTGGCGGATGTGTCCGTGACTAAATCTCTGCCGCCTGAGGTGTCCGAGATGATGCAGCTCAGCATTGAGAGTGGCTATAAGCGCTTCATCACGCTGGTGGCGGATTCCCGTAAAAAGACGCCAGACCAGATTGACCAGATCGCGCAGGGCCACGTCTGGACCGGCCAGGATGCGAAGAGCAACGGTCTGGTAGACAGCCTGGGTGACTTCGACGATGCCGTGAAGAAAGCGGCGGAACTGGCGAAGCTCAAGCAGTGGTACGTTGACTATTATCAGGACGAACCGACGTTCTTCGATATGGTCATGGACAGCATGTCCGGCTCCGTCCGCGCCATGCTGCCGGAAGCGCTTCAGGCGTATCTGCCGGCGCCGGTGGCGACGGCGGCTAAAGCCATGAAAGCGGAGAGCGATAAGCTCGCGACTTTCAACGATCCGCAAAGCCGTTACGCGTTTTGCCTGACCTGTGCGAACGTGCGTTAAAAACCGTCCCCTCTTCCCGTGAAGAGGGGATTTTTTCTTTTGAAGAACAAGAACTCATTACCATGCAGAAGAAATCAATATATGTCGCCTATACCGGCGGTACCATCGGTATGCAGCGCTCAGAAAATGGCTATATCCCGGTTTCTGGCCACTTGCAGCGCCAGCTGGCGCTGATGCCTGAATTCCACCGTCCGGAAATGCCGGACTTTACCATCCACGAATATGAGCCGCTGATGGACTCCTCCGACATGACGCCGGAAGACTGGCAGCATATTGCGGACGATATTAAAGCCCATTACGACCAGTACGACGGCTTCGTGATACTGCACGGCACCGACACCATGGCGTTCACCGCCTCGGCGCTCTCCTTCATGCTGGAGAACCTGGGCAAGCCCGTCATCGTGACCGGTTCGCAGATCCCGCTGGCGGAACTGCGTTCAGACGGGCAGATCAACCTGCTTAACTCCCTGTACGTGGCCGCTAATTACCCGATCAACGAGGTAACGCTGTTCTTCAACAACCGACTGTACCGCGGGAACCGTACCACTAAAGCGCACGCTGACGGCTTTGACGCGTTTGCCTCACCTAACCTGCAACCGCTGCTGGAAGCGGGGATCCATATCCGTCGTCTGGGCACGCCGCCCGCGCCAAATACTGCAGGCGAGCTGATCGTTCACCCGATCACCCCGCAGCCGATTGGCGTGGTGACGATTTATCCGGGTATTTCCGCCGACGTGGTGCGCAACTTCCTGCGCCAGCCGGTGAAGGCGCTGATCCTGCGCTCCTATGGTGTGGGTAACGCCCCGCAGAACGGTGAGTTCCTGAAAGAGCTTCAGGAGGCGAGCGATCGCGGGATTGTGGTGGTGAACCTCACTCAGTGTATGTCCGGTAAGGTCAATATGGGCGGCTACGCCACCGGCAACGCCCTGGCGCACGCTGGCGTGATCAGTGGTTTCGATATGACCGTTGAGGCAACGCTGACTAAACTTCACTATTTACTGAGTCAGGATCTGGATATTGATTCCATTCGCCGCGCCATGATGCAAAACCTGCGCGGTGAACTGACGCCGGACGAATAAGGAGTTCCCATGAAGCAACGCGCCCTGTTACTGGTCGATTTGCAAAATGATTTCTGTGCGGGCGGTGCGCTGGCCGTCGCGGAAGGCGACAGCACCGTAGACGTCGCGAATTCGCTGATTGAGTGGTGTAAGGCTCGTGATGAAGCGGTGGTGGCGAGTCAGGACTGGCATCCGGCAAACCACGGCAGCTTTGCCAGCCAGCACAACGTTGAGCCTTACAGCCAGGGCGAACTGGACGGACTGGCGCAAACCTTCTGGCCCGATCACTGCGTGCAGCAGACGGAAGGCGCTGAGCTGCATCCGCTGCTGAACCAGAAAGCCATCGACGCGGTGTTCCACAAAGGTGAAAATCCAACCATCGACAGCTACAGCGCATTCTTCGATAACGGTCACCGCCAGAAGACGGCGCTTGACGCATGGTTACGCCATCATGAGATCACCGAGCTGATTGTGCTGGGCCTGGCGACGGATTACTGCGTGAAGTTCACCGTGCTGGATGCGCTCCAGTTGGGCTATACCGTGAATGTCATTACCGACGGCTGTCGCGGGGTGAATATTCAGCCGCATGACAGCGCCCAGGCGTTTATGGATATGGCCGCAGAAGGCGCAACACTGTATACGCTGGCTGACTGGATGGAGACGCAGGCGTAAGCTTTTTTAGCCGGGGGGCGGCTTCGCCTTACCCGGCCTACTTTCTCTGGTTTTGTAGGCCGGGTAAGCATCAGCGCCACCCGGCAAAACCCCTCCCCGATCTCCCATAAAGTGAACTCCCTCGCATCACAAGCGAAGCGGCGATGGTATTCTCTTCAGGCTGTTTTTTCGCCACGCCTTTTCTGTGGCGTGGTTATTTTTATTCAGTCAAAGAGGAACTTATATGAAACGTTTGCCCTTGCTGGCAGCATTACCCTTGCTTTGCGCGTCACTGGCTTCCGCCGCGCCCCTGATGTCCGTGGGCTACTTCAATGGCGGTGGCGATGTTACCGCCGGACCGGGTGGCGATATCAATAAACTCGATGTCCGTCAGATCACACACCTCAACTACTCGTTTGGTCTGGTCTATAATAACGAGAAAGACGAAACCAACCCTGCACTGAAAGATCCGGCAAAACTGCATCAAATCTGGTTATCACCCAAGGTGGCATCCGACCTGGCGTTACTTCCTCAGCTTCGTAAAAAAAACCCGAATTTAAAAGTGCTGCTTTCCGTTGGCGGCTGGGGCGCACGTGGTTTTTCTGGCGCAGCGGCTACCAAAGAGAGCCGCGCGGTGTTTATTCGCTCCGCACAGCAGATCGTCAGTCAATACGGCCTGGACGGGATCGATCTCGACTGGGAGTTCCCGGTCAACGGCGCGTGGGGACTGGTCGAGAGCACCCCAGCCGACAGGGATAATTTCACCGCGCTGTTAAAAGAGATGCGTGACGCGTTTGGTAAGAAAAAACTGGTCACGATTGCGGTGGGCGCAAATGCAGAAAGTCCGAAAAGCTGGGTGGATGTGAAGGCCATTGCCCCCCTGCTCGATTACATCAACCTGATGACCTACGACATGGCGTACGGGACGCAGTATTTTAACGCGAATCTGTATGACTCCAGCGCCTGGCCAACGGTGGCTGCCGCAGACAAATACAGCGTTGATTTTGTGGTGAATAACTATCTGGCCGCCGGCCTTAAGCCGCAGCAAATGAACCTCGGAATCGGTTTTTACGGTCGTGTACCGAAGCGCGCCGTTGAACCGGGTATCGACTGGAGTAAACCGGACGCGCAAAACAATCCTGTCACCCAGCCCTACTTCGGGCCGCAGGAACTGGGCCTGTTCAAATCGCTTGGCTATGACCTGACCAAAGATACCTACGTGAAATACAACGATATCGTCCGCAAACTGCTAAACGATCCGCAGAAACGCTTTACCGAGCACTGGGACGAACAGGCGAAGGTGCCGTGGCTGTCGGTAAAATCCGCCGACGGGAAGGCGCTGTTTGCGATCTCCTATGAGAACCCGCGTTCCGTGGCGATTAAAGCAGATTACATCAAGGAGAAAGGTCTCGCCGGGGCGATGTTCTGGGAGTATGGCGCGGATGACAACAACCAGTTAGCGAAGCAGCTGGCGGAGTCGCTTGGGATCCCGCACTAAGGTGTAGTGTGCCGGGTGGCGGCTTCGCCTTACCCGGCCTACATGGGAGATTTATTTGAAGGTTGCAATCGGCTTCGGCGTGATGCCGAAGTCTTCTTTCAGTTCGCGCTTACTTTTCATCACCATCTGACCGTTAGTGTCGATGGTCATGTGCTGGGCGTTGGTATTGTGACGCGCCTGCCACAGCATCACCAGCTGCAAGCTGTTCTCTTTTTGCTCAGGTGTGAGCGCCACACCGTCCGGCCATTTTCCCAGCTCAACGGCCGTCACCAGGCGCTGATAAACCTCCGGGGTCATGCCAGCAATCATGTCATTAATATTCACGATCTCTCCCTTTCAAAGGAATAATTTGCTGAATCGTTTTTTCAACCCTTGGTCTGGTCGCCGTTTTCGTCATCGGTAAAGCTCATCGAAGCCGAATTTACGCAGAAACGCTCCCCCGTCGGCTGCGGGCCATCCGGGAAGACATGCCCGAGATGGGCGTCGCAATTCCCACAACGAATTTCGGTGCGCACCATGCCGTGCGAGGAGTCCGTCAGATAGCGGATCGCATCATCGCTGACAGGCTCGTAAAAGCTTGGCCAGCCGCAGCCAGAATCGTACTTAGTCTGGGAGTTAAACAGCGGTGCATCACACACCAGGCAGTGGTAGACGCCTTCCCGTTTATTGTGCAGCAAACGCCCGGTAAACGGCGGTTCCGTGCCGTGATTTTGCGTTACGTAAAACTGCATCTCTGTAAGGTTTTTTTTTAAATCGTCGGGGTTATGTTGGTTCGACATATGCTTACATCTCGCTGTTGAAACAGACATCTTTTAACCCAGATTCTAACAAAACATTAACACCCGCGCGTGCACTTTTGATCTAAACTTATGTGTCGCGAAAAGGCGGTCAGGCAATTGTGATCAATTTCACATTTTAATCCTGCAAGGCCTTTAAAATTCCGGGCGCAGCCCCCATGTGGTTGCTAGCTCAAAGGGAAAGTGAGGCGAGTCAGTCGCACAAACGTTAGTCACAGGATTGATTTGTCGCAATGATTGACACGATTCCGCTTGACGCTGCGTAAGGTTTTTGTAATTTTACAGGCAACCTTTTATTCACTAACAAATAGCTGGTGGAATATATGACTATCAAAGTAGGTATCAACGGTTTTGGCCGTATCGGCCGTATTGTTTTCCGTGCTGCTCAGAAACGTTCTGACATCGAAATCGTTGGTATCAACGATCTCCTGGACGCTGAATACATGGCGTACATGCTGAAGTACGACTCAACTCACGGTCGTTTCGACGGCACCGTTGAAGTGAAAGACGGCCACCTGGTTGTTAACGGCAAAACCATCCGCGTTACTGCTGAGAAAGACCCAGCTAACCTGAAATGGAACGAAATCGGTGTTGACGTTGTAGCTGAAGCTACCGGTATCTTCCTGACCGACGAAACTGCACGTAAACACATCACTGCGGGTGCGAAGAAAGTTGTTCTGACTGGTCCTTCCAAAGACAACACCCCAATGTTCGTTCGCGGTGCAAACTTCGAAACTTACGCTGGCCAGGACATCGTTTCCAACGCATCCTGCACCACCAACTGCCTGGCACCGCTGGCTAAAGTTATCAACGACAACTTCGGCATCATCGAAGGTCTGATGACTACCGTTCACGCTACCACCGCTACTCAGAAAACCGTTGATGGCCCGTCTCACAAAGACTGGCGCGGCGGCCGTGGCGCGGCTCAGAACATCATCCCATCTTCTACCGGTGCTGCTAAAGCAGTAGGTAAAGTACTGCCAGAACTGAATGGCAAACTGACTGGTATGGCGTTCCGCGTTCCAACTCCTAACGTATCCGTTGTTGACCTGACCGTTCGTCTGGAAAAAGCTGCTTCTTACGAAGAAATTAAGAAAGCAATCAAAGCTGCTTCCGAAGGCCCAATGAAAGGCGTTCTGGGTTACACCGAAGACGACGTTGTATCTACCGATTTCAACGGCGAAGTGTGCACTTCCGTGTTCGATGCTAAAGCAGGTATCGCACTGAACGACAACTTCGTGAAACTGGTTTCCTGGTACGACAACGAAACTGGCTACTCTAACAAAGTACTGGACCTGATCGCTCACATCTCCAAATAAGTTGAGATGAGTGCTTGATCCTAAAAGGCGACTTCGGTCGCCTTTTTTATTGTTTTTAGACAGAGGATTGCTTAATGATTAATAAAATTTTTGCACTTCCGGTAGTCGAACAACTTACCCCTGTGCTCTCCCGCCGTCAGATTGACGGCGCCGATATCATCGTCGTCGATCATCCGCGCGTTAAAGCCTCCGTAGCGCTCAATGGCGCCCACCTGCTCTCCTGGAAACCAGAAGGCGAAGAAGAAGGCCTGTGGCTGAGCGAGGCCACCTCGTTCAAAAAAGGGGCGGCGATCCGTGGCGGCGTACCGATCTGCTGGCCATGGTTTGGTCCGTCAGCGCAGCAGGGATTGCCGTCTCACGGTTTCGCCCGTAACCAGCAGTGGACGCTGAAAGCCCACAACGAAGATGATAACGGCGCGGTGTTGACCTTTGAACTTCAGGCAAATGATGAAACGCGCGCCCTGTGGCCACATGAATTCACCCTCTATGCCCGCTTCAAGCTGGGTAAAACCTGCGAGATTGAACTGGAAGCGCACGGCGAATTCGAAACAACGTCCGCCCTGCACACCTATTTCAACGTAGGCGACATTCAGGCCGTTAAGGTGAGCGGACTTGGCGATACCTTTATCGACAAAGTGGACAACGCGAAAGAAGGCAGGCTGGACGACGGCGTTCAGAGCTTCCCGGACCGTACCGACCGCGTGTATCTGCACCCGGAAGCCTGTAGCGTCATCCACGACAGCGCGTTGAACCGCGGCATTGACGTGGTTCACCACCACCATAGCAACGTGGTGGGCTGGAACCCGGGCCCTGCCCTTTCCGTCAGCATGGCAGATATCCCGGATGACGGTTACAAGACCTTCGTGTGTGTGGAAACCGCGTGCGTGACCGCCCCGCAGAAGACCAGCGAAGAAAAACCGTCCCGCTTAGGCCAGACGATCAAGATTGTGAAGCGCTAATATTTATCAGGCACCATAAAAAACAAACGGGGCGCAAGCGCCCCGTTTTAATACATCACGTTCTGGTCAGAACTTGTAGGTCACACCCACGGAGAAGATGCCGGACCAGGACTTGTCGACCATCGGGCTGTCCTTCACTTCGTCGCTCAGACGGGTATAACGGCCAGTACCGTACACGTTCCAGTCACCGAGGAAGTTATACGAGGCGGTGAGTTCCAGGTACGGATCCCAGCCATCATCAGCGCTGTAGCTCTTCAGACCACTGCGGCGAGACTCAGCCTTAGACACGCCATAGTAGTAGTCATTGTAATTCTCGCTGCTGTACTGCACACCGATACCCGGCGTCAGGGTCACCGCGCCGTTGGTATAGCGATAAAGCCACGCCAGATCCCAGATGAAGCCATTGCTGTTGTCCAGGGTATCGCCCGCCAGCGCCGTGCGCAGGAAGCCATACTGGGTATTATGGACGTAAGAAAGCCCGGCCATCAGTGAGCTTCTGCGCTTGTCCAGCTGACGAAGCGCATTGCTGTCGCTGTCGCCTGGTTTAAAGTACGTTGGGTCGTAATAGGCCATGATGGAGAGCTTATCGGCCGTATCGTTCCACAGATAGTAGCCGCCGCCCAATCCACGGAACCAGAAGTTATCGCCTTCATAGGTGACAACGGGGACAGGATAAACGTCGCGGTCATACTGCTTGTACGGGCTGTTGATCACGCCAGCACCCGCGCCAACAGTCCACTGGCTCTCCGCCTGTACGGTGCTCGCTGCGGTAGCGGCAAGGATGCCCAATGCCAGAAGTTTGAGTTTGGTCACAATCCATTCTTTCCTGTAGTCAAATAATCAGCGGGTGAAGTGTAACCGCCATTCCCGTACATCCCAAAATTTTTTGCGCGCGAATCCATTTGATTAACCCGTTATTTTTCATTTTTCAGATGACATCCCGCTTTCATTTATGTGACCGATAAATGAAAAACCCCCTTTTCGCTTATAACCGCAGTGGAAATTTTTGGATGAGTTATTGATATGTCATTGAAAGTAGATTTTATCCGTATGCAAGTTTTGCAATTGCCATCTACGCTTTAATTTAAGAAGAGGTTTTGCTGAACACCCTGCGGTTCATAGCCTTCGACCTGGCACACAGGTTGCTGCTCTGGCAGTGAGGTGCGAAAGATTCTCTTCCGGGAGCCTCCACTACTCATACGAACGGCTCTTATCCTGTGCTAAAAAACGAAAGGACGGCATGCCATGAATATATTCGATCACTATCGCCAGCGCTACGAAGCTGCCAAGGACGAAGAGTTCACACTGCAGGAGTTTCTTACCATTTGTCGGCAAGATCGCAGTGCCTATGCCAATGCGGCAGAACGGCTATTGATGGCTATCGGTGAGCCAAACATGGTTGATACTGCCCTGGAGCCACGGCTTTCCCGTCTTTTTTCGAATCGGGTAGTCGCCCGATACCCGGCGTTTGAAGAGTTCTATGGTATGGAAGATGCCATTGAGCAGATCGTCTCCTACCTGAAGCATGCCGCTCAGGGGCTGGAAGAGAAGAAACAGATCCTTTACCTGCTGGGTCCCGTCGGCGGGGGTAAATCCTCCCTGGCTGAACGGCTGAAAGCGCTGATGCAGCGCGTGCCGATCTATGTGCTGAGCGCCAACGGCGAGCGCAGCCCGGTCAATGACCATCCGCTGTGCCTGTTTAATCCGCAAGAGGATGCGCAAATTCTGGAAAAAGAGTTTGGCATTCCGCATCGCTATCTCGGTACGATCATGTCGCCGTGGGCGGCAAAACGCCTGCACGAGTTTGGTGGGGACATCACCAAATTCCGCGTCGTGAAAGTGTGGCCGTCTATCCTCGAGCAGATCGCCATTGCTAAAACTGAACCCGGTGACGAGAACAACCAGGACATCTCGGCGCTGGTGGGTAAAGTCGATATCCGTAAGCTGGAACATCACGCGCAAAACGACCCGGATGCCTACGGCTATTCCGGTGCGCTGTGCCGCGCCAACCAGGGGATTATGGAATTTGTCGAGATGTTTAAAGCACCGATCAAAGTGCTGCATCCGCTGCTGACCGCCACCCAGGAGGGGAACTACAACGGGACGGAAGGTATTTCCGCCCTGCCGTTTAACGGGATTATCCTCGCCCACTCGAACGAATCTGAATGGGTGACCTTCCGTAACAACAAAAACAATGAGGCGTTCCTTGACCGTGTGTACATCGTCAAAGTGCCTTATTGCCTGCGGATCTCCGAGGAGATCAAGATTTACGAAAAACTGCTCAACCACAGTGAGCTGGTCCATGCCCCTTGCGCACCGGGAACGCTGGAAACGCTGTCACGCTTCTCGATCCTGTCGCGCCTGAAAGAGCCGGAAAACTCCAGCATTTACTCCAAAATGCGCGTGTATGACGGCGAAAGCCTGAAGGATACCGACCCGAAAGCCAAATCGTACCAGGAATACCGCGATTACGCCGGGGTCGACGAAGGGATGAACGGTTTGTCGACGCGTTTCGCGTTTAAGATCCTCTCCCGCGTCTTTAACTTCGACCACGCGGAGGTGGCCGCCAACCCGGTTCATCTGTTCTACGTGCTGGAACAGCAAATTGAACGTGAACAGTTCCCACAGGAGCAGGCTGAACGCTACCTGGAGTTCCTGAAAGGCTACCTGATCCCGAAATACGCCGAGTTTATCGGCAAAGAGATCCAGACCGCCTACCTGGAATCCTATTCCGAATACGGCCAGAACATTTTCGATCGGTACGTCACCTACGCTGACTTCTGGATCCAGGATCAGGAGTACCGCGACCCGGATACCGGCCAGCTGTTTGACCGTGAATCCCTGAACGCAGAGCTGGAAAAAATTGAGAAACCGGCCGGGATCAGCAACCCGAAAGACTTCCGAAACGAGATTGTGAACTTCGTGCTGCGCGCCAGAGCGCATAACAACGGCCGCAATCCAAACTGGACCAGCTACGAAAAACTGCGCACGGTTATAGAGAAGAAAATGTTCTCTAACACGGAAGAGCTGTTGCCGGTTATCTCGTTCAACGCCAAAACCTCAACCGACGAGCAGAAAAAGCACGACGATTTTGTCGACCGTATGATGGAAAAAGGCTATACGCGCAAACAGGTCCGCCTGCTTTGTGAATGGTATCTGCGCGTGCGTAAATCGTCTTAAAACAAGTGCCCGGTAACGCGCTTACCGGGCCAACAAAATGTCCGGCACTTACGGACGCTGCAAGTTGGCAAATGCAGTACGGGGGATATATGACCTGGTTTATTGACCGGCGTCTTAACGGCAAAAACAAGAGCACGGTGAATCGCCAGCGCTTCTTGCGCCGTTATAAAGCGCAAATTAAACAGTCGATCTCCGAGGCCATCAACAAACGCTCGGTGACCGACGTCGACAGCGGCGAATCCGTCTCCATTCCCAACGATGACATCAGCGAACCGATGTTTCATCAGGGGCGTGGCGGTCTTCGCCATCGCGTGCACCCAGGTAATGACCACTTCGTCCAGAATGACAGAATCGAGCGGCCACAAGGCGGAGGCGGCGGTTCTGGCAGCGGTCAGGGACAAGCCAGCCAGGACGGTGAAGGCCAGGATGAGTTCGTCTTTCAGATTTCAAAAGACGAATATCTCGACCTGCTGTTTGAGGATCTGGCCCTGCCGAATCTGAGAAAGAATCAGCACCGTCAGCTCAACGAATACAAAACCCATCGTGCGGGCTATACCGCAAACGGGGTGCCCGCCAACATCAGCGTAGTGCGTTCACTGCAAAACTCGCTGGCGCGACGCACGGCGATGACGGCAGGCAAACGGCGCGAACTGCGCGAGCTGGAAACCAGCCTGAAAGTGGTGGAAAACACCGAACCGGCGCAACTACTGGAAGAGGAGCGCCTGCGAAAAGAGATCGCCGAACTGCGGGCGAAGATCGACCGGGTACCGTTTATCGACACGTTCGACCTGCGCTACAAGAACTACGAAAAACGTCCGGAGCCTTCCAGCCAGGCGGTGATGTTCTGCCTGATGGACGTGTCAGGTTCAATGGATCAGGCCACCAAGGATATGGCTAAGCGTTTTTATATTCTGCTCTATCTGTTCCTGAGCAGAACGTATAAGAACGTGGAGGTGGTCTACATCCGCCATCACACTCAGGCGAAAGAGGTGGATGAGCATGAGTTTTTCTACTCGCAGGAGACCGGTGGCACCATCGTGTCGAGCGCCCTGAAGCTGATGGATGAGGTGGTAAAGGAGCGCTACGACCCGGCGCAGTGGAACATCTACGCCGCACAGGCATCGGATGGCGATAACTGGGCGGATGACTCACCCCTGTGTCATGAAATTCTGGCGAAGAAGATCCTGCCGGTGGTGCGCTACTACAGTTACATTGAAATTACCCGTCGCGCCCACCAGACGCTGTGGCGAGAGTATGAGCATCTGCAAGCGATGTTCGATAACTTTGCGATGCAGCACATTCGAGACCAGGATGATATCTATCCGGTCTTCCGGGAACTGTTCCAGAAACAGTCTTCCACCAGCAACGCATGAATCAACAGCCAGCGCTCCCGCTGGCTGTTTTCTTTCAGCCCTCTCCCTCCCGTGCTAATGTAGCAAGCTACGTATTGGCTAATCACAGGTGAAATCGTTATGTCTGATGACGTGACCGGGACGACAACCCATCAGCAGCTAATCAGCTTATTAACCGAGCAGGAGGCGCACTTTCGTGTGGTGGCGCATGAGGCCGTAGGGAAATGCGAAGCGGTCAGTGAAATTCGCGGGACCGATCTCCGCCAGGGTGCAAAAGCGCTGGTCTGTAAGGTAAAAGGCAACGGCGTTAAGAAACATATTCTGGCAATCCTCGCCGCCGATCGGCAGGCCGATCTGAGCCTGCTGGCCAGCCATTTCGGAGGGCTTAAGGCATCTCTCGCCAGTCCGGCCGAAGTGGATGCGCTTACCGGCTGCGTTTTCGGCGCCATTCCCCCCTTCAGCTTTCACCCGGATCTGACGCTTGTCGCCGATCCGTTGCTGTTTGAGCGCTTTGACGAGATCGCCTTTAACGCCGGTCTGCTGGAAAAATCGGTGATTATGGATACCCAGGACTATCTGCGTATCGCCCGTCCTGAACTGGTGTCGTTCCGTAAACAATAAATACAGAGGCTGGCTAACGGTCAGCCGTTTTCCAGCAGCAGCACGGAAGCAATCAAAATAATCGCGATGATAAAAAACGATGAGGAGATAATCAGCGTTTCGACAAACATAGGATCGTTCATGATGCCCTCTGCCTTGCCCATTTCCTTTTTTTTTACTCCCGCATAATGACAGTTAAATGACAATGACGCGTCCGCGAAATGACAATTTTTCGCTGAAACGATTCGCTGTTAACTCCCCTCCCCCGTATAAAGTCACTGTTTAAATACTTTATTTGTTACCGGTATCACGAAAAGAAATTTACGTAACCCCGATGCCAGATCTCGCAATTGTTAACCTTTTCATGATGGTTAACCTTGTTTACGGAGCACCTCATAAATAAACCTTACACTGGCAAGGTGAATACAATGACCGAGATAATTACCCGTAAAGAAAAAATCAGTTATGGGTTAGGCGATATGGCGAGCCATATTGGGCTGGATAACGTCATTATTTTTCTGACGTTTTACTATACGGACGTGGTGGGGTTACCTGCCGCATTCGTGGGCACTATGTTTCTTCTGGCGAGAACCGCCGATGCCATAATTGATCCGGCGATGGGCTATATCGCAGACAGGACGCGTACCCGCTGGGGAAAATTCCGCCCCTGGATGCTGTGGCTGGCGCTGCCCTTTGGCGCAAGCTGTCTGCTGACCTACGCCGTGCCGGCGTCGCTCGACCTGCACGGTAAAATGATTTTCGCCACCGTCAGCTATACCCTGATGATGCTGATGTATACCGCAATCAATATTCCCTATTGCTCCATGGGCGCGGTAATTACGCCCGACAACGATGCGCGAATTTCCCTTCAGTCTTATCGCTTTTTCCTTGCCACGCTGGGTGGCGCGTTGTCGACATTCTTTATGATGCCGCTGGCAGAGTTTTTAGGCGGCGACGATAAATTACTGGGCTACCGCTGGGCGATGGCCATTATGGCGACCGTCGCGGTCATCATGTTCTGGATCTGCTTCGCCAATACGCGTGAACGTATTAAGGCTCCCGCCACCCACAATAATTATCTTGCGGAACTGCGGGATTTATTACGAAACGACCAATGGCGAGTTGTCGCCGTCCTGGTATTAACCAATATTAGTTTTGGCGTTATTCGCCTTGGCGCAATGATGTATTTCGTCACTTATTATCTCGGTAGCGCAAGCTATTTTATGTGGATGCTCGGGGCGCATATTCTCGGGAAAGCCGCAGGCAGCGCGCTGGCCAAACGTCTGACGCAGAACGTCAGCAAAGTGCAGATGTTTGGATATTGTTCCGTACTGGCGGGGGTACTCAGCATCGCCCTGTTCTTTGCGCCTAAGTCGGTGCTTATTCTGGTGCCCATGACGTTTATCGTCTCCACCCTTTACCAGGCCACCACCACGCTAATGTGGGTGATGATGGCGGATGTCGCCGATTACGGCGAATGGAAACAGGGCAAACGCATGGACGGCGTGATCTTCTCCACCTTCCTCGCCGTACTCAAGCTGGGGATGGCGATCAGCGGCGCGATTGTTGGCTGGACGCTGGGCTTAAGCGGCTATGTTGCCAATGCCCCGGAACAAACCACCACGGCCATGTACTGCATCATCGCCCTCTTCACCGTCGTACCTGGCATCTTGTCGCTCTGCGCGTTTGCCACGCTGCGCTGGTACAAGCTCGACGACAGCACAATGCAATCCATCCATCTCGCCAAACACCCTGTTTAGAAGGACGCATTATCCATGAGTGAGCTGATTCAACATTCCAACTGTATCGAATGGCGTTTTGAACGCCAGATCCTGCGCATCGAACCCTGGGGAGAAAACAGTCTTCGCGTCAGGGCCACCTGCTCCCCGGCATTTGATGACGCCTTACAGGCACTGTTACCCGCCGCCCCTTGCCAGGCCGAGATTGTCGCCGAAGCGGAAAGCCTGACGCTGCGCAACGGCAATATTACCGCGACCCTGAACCTTAAAGGTCAGTTGGCCTTCTACAATCAGCGCGGCGAACTGCTGCTGGAGGAGATGTGGCGCCAGCGTTCAACGGTGGGTATCGGTGCCAGCGAGAAGAGTCAGGATAAATATGTCAGCGCCCTGAAGCTGGATGGCCGCGAATTTAAACCGCTGATGGGCGGCAAATATCAGCTCACCGTCCGGTTTGAATCGCGTCCGGATGAACGCATCTATGGCATGGGTCAGTATCAACAGCCGTGGCTGGATCTGAAAGGCTGCACGCTGGAGCTGGCTCAGCGCAACTCCCAGGCCAGCGTGCCCTTTATGCAGTCCAGCCTTGGCTATGGCCTGCTGTGGAACAACCCGGCGATTGGTGAAGCCAGCTTTGCAAAAAATCAGACGGAATGGCGCGCCCGCGTCACAGGAGAGATGGACTACTGGATCACCGCCGCTGACACGGTGGCGGATATCACCCGCCAGTATGTGAAAGCCACCGGTACTCCGCCCCCCGCCCCGGCGTTTATCAGCGGGCTGTGGCAGTGCAAATTGCGATACCGCACCCAGCAGGAGGTGCTGGAGGTTGCGCGGGAGTATCGCCGCCGTAATCTGCCGCTGTCGGTGATGGTCATCGACTTTTTCCACTGGCCGAATCAGGGCACCTGGTGCTTCGACCCCGTAGACTGGCCCGATCCTGAAGGCATGGTCGACGAGCTGCGCGAAATGGGTATTGCGCTGATGGTGTCGGTGTGGCCAACGGTAGAGGCGCGCAGCCCCCTCTACCCGCTGATGAAAGCCAAAGGCTGGCTAGTCAGCAGTGAGCGCGGCGTGCAGGTCAACCTCGATTTTATGGGCAATACCACCTTCTTTGATGCGACCCATCCAGAGGCGCGGAAATTCGTCTGGGATACGGTGAAGAAAAATTACTACGACATGGGCATTAAGCTGTTCTGGCTGGACGAAGCGGAGCCGGAATATCGCGCCTATGATTTTGACAACTATCGCTACCACGCCGGTCCGGTACTGGAAGTGGGCAATCGCTACCCGCGTGACTTTGCGCAGGGCTTTTACGATGGGCTCCAGGCAAACGGCGAAACCGACATTGTTAACCTGGTACGCTGCGCCTGGGCAGGCAGCCAGCGATTCGGCGTGCTGGCGTGGTCGGGTGATGTCCACTCATCGTTCCATGCTTTTCGCAATCAACTCGCCGCAGGACTGAATATGGGGCTGGCGGGGATCCCATGGTGGACGACCGATATCGGCGGCTTCCAGGGAGGGAACGTTAACGACCCGGCGTTCCATGAATTGCTGATCCGTTGGTTCCAGTGGGCGGTGTTTACACCGGTACTGCGCATGCACGGCTATCGCGAACCGCAGATCCAACCTCCGGAGCGCTACCGTGACGGTATTCCTCAGTGTAACAGCGGTTCGCCTAATGAGCTGTGGAGTTACGGAGAAGAGAATTACGCCATCATGCAGCACTGGCTTACCGTGCGCGAAACCCTGCGCCCGTATATTGACGCGTTGTACCGGCAGGCTCATCTGCACGGAGACCCGCTTATGCGTCCGCTGTTCTGGCACTATCCGCAGGACAAGCAGAGCTGGGCGTGTGAAGATCAGTATCTGTTTGGTGAAGATCTTCTGGTGGCGCCGGTTATGCAGGCCGGTCAGCGTGAGCGCGATGTCTGGCTGCCGACGGGCAATAGCTGGATCGCCCTCAACGGTGAGCGCTACGCCGGTGGGGAGCATATCCGGGTGCCTGCGGCGCTGGAAACCATCCCGGTGTTTATCCGCGAAGGGAGTCCGCTTATCCAGCAACTGGTGGACTGACGTCAGGCAAGTGCCCAAAAATAGACAATTTTTTCAGTAAAGCCTGCCTGCCGTCGCGTTTGCGCGTAAAGTAAGCAGGCTTACTATTTTTGGCAAGGATCCCGTCATGTTCGACCCTACACTACTCATACTTCTGGCCCTGGCTGCTCTGGGTTTTGTCAGCCACAATACCACCGTCGCGATTTCCATTCTGGTCCTGATCATCGTTCGCGTCACACCGTTGAACACCTTCTTCCCGTGGATAGAAAAACAGGGGCTTACCATCGGGATCATTATTTTGACCATCGGCGTGATGGCCCCGATTGCCAGCGGAACGCTACCGGCCTCAACGCTGCTGCACTCCTTTGTGAACTGGAAATCGCTGGTGGCGATTGCGGTGGGCATTTTTGTCTCATGGCTTGGCGGGCGCGGCGTGACGCTGATGAGCAGCCAGCCTTCTCTGGTGGCCGGGCTGCTGGTGGGCACCGTGTTAGGCGTGGCGCTATTTCGTGGCGTGCCGGTTGGCCCGCTGATTGCTGCCGGACTGGTTTCGCTGTTTATCGGGAAGTCGTAGTCAGGCTGGCGATATAGCGGGCGGGCGTCTGTCCCAGTCCTTTCTTGAACATGGTGATAAAGGCGGTGGTGGAGTCATACCCCAGCGCCTGCGCCGCCTGCTGGACCGACTTTCCGCCGATCAAAAACTGCAATGCGACAATCAGCTGGAGCTGGTGTCGCCAGCGGCGAAAGCTTAAGCCGGTCTCTTTCACCACCAGTCGCGCCAGATTGCGCTCGCTCATGGCAAAGTGGCTGGCCCACTGCGCCAGCGTCTGCCAGGCGGCAGGTTCGTTTGCCATGGTCTCACTCATCAGACGAATTTTCGGATGCGGAGATACCGGCAGCTGGAGATGCTCCTGCGGTTGCAGGGGCAGTTCATCAAACAGGACGTCAACCAGCCTTCCGGTAGCGGGAAGAGGCAGTTCCTCCTGTGACCTGTCCGCGAGCGCCAGCACCAGCTCCCGCACCAGGGGCGATATTTTCAACGTACAGGTACGCGTCGGTAATTCGAGCGCACCGGGTTCAATAAACAGCAGGCAGAGCTGCGCGCCGGGCGTCGCCTTGTTGCTGTGCGGCGTTTGACCCGGTATCCACACCGCATACTGGGGCGGCACCATCAGCATCGCGTTCTCTACTTCACAGGTGATCGCTCCTCCCAGCGCCATAATCAGCTGCCCTTTGCGGTGCTGATGCAGCGGAATGTACTGTTCTTGTGCCACCACGCGGATGCGAAAGGCCACCGCCGCGTCGTGCTGGCTATCGGGATCGTAGCCGTCGAGTCCCAGTCCATACATAAAGTTGTCCGATATTAGCGATAAACTGTCATTTTAGCCTGATTTCAACCACGACTTAAATCGGTATGGTATGCGCTCGCCTGAAAGTAAGAGACAATAATGACTACTGCTATTCAACCTTCCGGGAAACAGGGCGCGCTGCTGGTTGCAGGCATCCTGATGATCGCCACGACGCTGCGCGTCACCTTTACCGGGGTCGCCCCCCTGCTCGACACCATCCGACAGGACTATGGCTTAAGCACGGCGCAAACCGGTCTGCTCACAACGCTGCCTCTGCTGGCCTTCGCCTTTATCTCTCCCCTTGCCGCAGGCGTCGCCCGGCGCCTGGGCATTGAGCGCAGCCTTTTTATCGCTCTGCTGCTGATTTGCATCGGGATTGGCGTACGTTCGCTGCCGTCGGCCTCGCTGCTGTTTATCGGTACGGCGATCGTGGGCTGTGGGATTGCGCTGGGCAATGTCCTGTTACCCGGATTAATCAAACGTGATTTTCCGGGCCAGGTCGCAAAACTGACGGGGGCTTATTCGCTGACGATGGGGGCCGCCGCTGCCGCAGGGTCTGCGCTGATCGTCCCGCTGTCGCTGGGGAGTGGTGGCTGGCACGGGGCGCTGTTGATGCTGATGTTCTTCCCGCTGGTGGCGCTGCTGCTGTGGTTACCGCAATGGCGCAAGAGGCCGGCCGCCACCCTGACCGGCGCGGGCGCGTTGCACAATCGGGCAATCTGGCGCTCGGCACTCGCCTGGCAGGTGACGCTTTTTCTGGGCATTAACTCGCTGATTTACTACGTCATTATCGGCTGGTTACCCGCGATTTTACTTAGCCACGGCTACAGCGAAACGCAGGCTGGCTCCATGCACGGACTTCTCCAGCTGGCAACCGCTGTTCCCGGTCTCGCCATTCCGCTGATCCTGCACCGTCTTAACGATCAGCGTGGCATAGCCGGGCTTGTCGCTCTGATGTGCGCCGTCAGTGCGGCCGGGTTCTGGTTCGCGCCGGGGCTGGCCGTCGTCTGGACGCTGGTGTTTGGCTTTGGATCCGGCGCCACCATGATCCTCGGCCTGACGTTTATCGGACTGCGGGCCAGCTCGGCCCATCAGGCCGCCGCGCTCTCCGGCATGGCACAGTCGATTGGCTATCTGCTGGCGGCCTGTGGCCCACCGCTGATGGGGAAAATTCACGATACCGCCGGAGACTGGCGCATTCCGCTGCTGGCCTGCGCGCTGGCAGCGGTAGTGATGGCCCTGTGCGGCATGCTGGCCGGGCGTGACCGGGAGATCACACCCCGCTGACATTCAAGGCAGACCTGACGGTCTGCTTTTTTTATCCCTGCGCCGCCCGCAGCATGGCCTGTACCAGCACCACCGGGCGCCCTTGAAGCGCAGCCCGCTCATGCTGGAACAGGGTGATGACAAAGAAAGGATGGGTCAGCAGCTCTGCCGCGCGGATCTCGCCCTGCTCGTCCCAGCCCGTTACGCGCATGTCGCCCCGCTCAAGCTGGCTGGCAAACTCAGACGAGACGCCGTAATTGCAGTGATAA
Organism: Enterobacter cloacae complex sp. P29RS; assembly: GCF_014893445.1. NCBI lineage: Bacteria > Pseudomonadati > Pseudomonadota > Gammaproteobacteria > Enterobacterales > Enterobacteriaceae > Enterobacter > Enterobacter cloacae complex sp. P29RS. Next base: position 157,914 of record NZ_JADBPZ010000004.1, read on the forward strand.
CCTTCCTGAATTTCCGGCTTGCCGTACGCTTTGGCAATCAGCGTATTGTTCCGCAGCTCAATCGCGTCGGTTTTTTCCACCAGCGAGCAGGCCAGCGGCGCAATCACCATCCTCCCCTCGGTATCGGTTTCGGCATGGCCTGCATCGTGCCAGCCCAGCACATTACGGGCATACTCAATCAGCGCATGCTGGAACCCGCCGCAGGTGCCGAGAAAAGGGATGCTGTTCTCACGCGCGTAACGCGCGGCAATAAACGCCGCCTCGGTGTTTTTATACGGGCTTGCCGGTACCAGCCAGATGGCATCGTACCCGACCAGGTCTTCGGGGTTGGTCAGCTCAGGCGTGGCGAGCCAGTCATAATCAGCGGTGAGATCCAGAACCGCAGCGGCGTCGTCAATCGCCAGCGGGATCGCCTGGTGCGCAATAACATCGGGATTGTAATCACCAACCAGCGCAATGCGCAGCGTCGTTTTAACCGGGGAGAGTTCCATGAGAGATTCCTTATGCCGGAGGATTTTCAGATAACATAAGGAACCTCAGACTACCGATCTTTTGCAATTATCACAATACCTTAAATTGGGTGCTTAAACGCCGGGTGTTATAGTGTTCTTGCCGAACGTCGAACGGTAGGAGGAAAACGGATGATTCAATGTAAGCGCGTATATGAACAGGCAACGTCAGACGATGGTTACCGGGTGCTGGTAGACAGACTCTGGCCGCGAGGGATAAAAAAGACCGACCTCGCCTGTGATGAGTGGTGTAAAGCGCTAACGCCGTCCAGCGAACTGCGGAAAGCCTTTCACAGTGAAACGATCGATTTCACCGCGTTCAGTGAAGCCTATCGTAAAGAGCTGGCGCAGCAGCAGGATGAAGGCAAACGCCTGGCGGCCCTCGCCCGACAGCAGACCGTGACGCTACTCTATGGGGCGAAAAATACGGAGCAGAATCACGCGCGGGTACTGGCGGACTGGCTGCGTGAACTGTGATTAACCGATTGCCAGCTCATCCACGTTGTGTGGCATCTCGTCGGGAGTAAGCGGCATCAAATGTTCCGGGCGAACAAACGCAAAACCGTGCTGATTATCAAAGGCGTAAACATCACCGGTGACCAGCCACAGCGCACGCGCTGATGTATCAGGTAATTGCGTCATGACGCCGTTAACCGGGTTCACAAAACGCTGGCCCGGCTGACAAAGGCCAAACAGCTCCACGGATTTACCGATATTTCGACGGCCCGCCGTCGTACGCGCACCCACAATTATCGCCATGCTGCCCGGTTTTAACTGAAACATACTTCTTCTCGCAAACGTACCGCCAGAAACTGGCTAAGAATAATCCTAAAGAGAAGTGTATCGCAGTTTTATTGCCGTTGTCATCTGGTCGGTTGCGGGTGATCGCGGCGATAGAGATCCCATTCATCGATCACTTCCCCGCCTGGCAATTTGCACTCGGTACGTACGCCCTGCGGGCTTTGTACAGGGATTTGCTCTCCCCCTTTCTCCAGACAGTACACTGACGCCGGATTTGCCATACCAATAGCGTGCGGCGGTTGAGGCGCATCGGGAGGAGGTGTCTTTGTTGAGCATGCGGCCAGCGGTAAAACCAGCGCCAGGAGAAGATATTTCATTATCATGATCCTTCAGGGTGTTGAAAACGTCAGAGTAACGGGTCATCGCCGTTTTCTCCATGATTTCTCCATTAAACCTGCACGATTCATCCCTATAGTGGTGTCTGTTCTCACTCTGACCAGAGAACATCATTCCGTAATCAAGATGTTTTGCCCCGATCTCAACATCGGGGCTTTTTTTTAGCCTCTCCTTCATCCGCTTTCAGAAGAATCTATAAAATTAATCCAGTTCATGTTTTACTATGACCGGAGTCTATATTTTCAGCATAACATGCAGATACAGAGGTCTTCTGCATGGGAGTCAACCTGCCTCATGTCAGATATCATTCTTGCCCGTGTTTCAGAAACCCTCTCCACCGAGCAATCTCTCGACAGTCTGGTGCGTCAGCTACTGGAAATGCTGGAAATTGTGACGGATATGGAATCAACCTACCTGACCAAAATCGATATCAACGCGCGTTTGCAGCACATTTTATATGCCCGTAACAGCAAGCAAATGCAGATCCCGGAAGGGTTCAGCGTGCCCTGGGACGAAACGCTCTGTAAGCGCGCCATGGATAGCGACACCTTGTTCAGTAACGAGGTGCCCGACCGCTGGCCGGAGTGTGAAGCGGCAAAAGCACTGGGTATTACAACCTATATGAGCGTGCCGGTTCACCTGGCTGACGGTTCTCTGTACGGCACGCTTTGCGCTGCCAGCACCGCACAGAAACAGTTCAGCGAGCGTGGCGAGCAGGTGATCAGGCTCTTTGCCGGGTTAATTGGTCAGTACATTCAGAAAGAGTCGCTTGTGCTTCAGCTTCGTGAAGCAAATGCGGCGCTCATTGCCCACTCTTACACCGACGCCCTTACCGGCCTGCCGAACCGTCGCGCCATTTTTGAAAACCTTACCACCCTGTTCTCACTGGCGCGCCATCTTAACCGCAACGTCATGATTGCCTTTATTGACCTCGATGATTTCAAGCGAATCAATGATCAGTACGGTCATGAAGCGGGCGATCGGTTCCTCGTTCAGGTCGGCAATCGACTGACTCACCAGCAAACGCAGGACGAAATTATCGGCCGGCTCGGCGGCGATGAATTTCTGGTTGCCAGCCTGAGTCACAGCGATGATGGCGACGCCAGCACAGAGGTCAACGCTATCAAAACCCGCCTCAACGGCCGTATCGCGGGTGAATATGGGTTAGGTAATGTCACTATTCTCTATCCCGGTGCAAGCTATGGCGTCGTTATTGTTGATCCTCACTGCACAGATGAAGATAGTGCCCTGCGCACCGCAGACCTCGCGATGTATCAGGATAAAAAAGGAAAAAACAAAACAGGCTTTGTCGCGTTAGATTAAAACCGTACACTCTACGGCCTTATACAAACTCAAACAGGTGATGGCATGAGAATAGGGATCCTCTTTCCGGTGGTTATTTTTATCACGGCAGTCGTGTTTTTAGGCTGGTTTTTCCTTGGCGGTTACGCCGCGCCGGGGGCATAAATGAGAAAAACGACCCTCATCATGCTGATTGTCGCCATCGTGGCCGTCGCCGGTACGCAGTTAGGCTGGTGGTAACGCCCAAAGTAAAAAGGCCGCCCTCAGGCAGCCTTTTTTAACACAGGTCAGATTTAGCTTTTGATTTTTCTGTAGATAAACAGAACAACCAGCGCGCCAATCACCGCGACGACAAAGCTGCCGAAGTTGAAGCCATCAACTCTGCCAAAGCCGAACAGGGTACTGATCCAGCCACCGACGACTGCACCCACAATCCCCAGAACGATCGTGACGATGAAACCGCCGCCATCTTTGCCCGGCATAATCCACTTCGCCAGGATCCCCGCAATCAGCCCAAAGATAATCCAGGATAAAATTCCCATAGCTTTCCTCTCTGTATGGTTTTTGTCATTAAATCAACGACACAGAAAAGGATAGCACAGGATCTGAGAAAGGAAATTTGTGATAAGAATCACACGGTTCGTTTGAGTAAAATCTAAGCAATAAAAATTGCCGTTCCACACTCATCGTGGGGTTGCATCTTTTACTGAGAAAGATTATCTTTCTCATTACTGAATAGTTGAGCAAATTACTCAGGTATTCAGTACGACATTGCTCACATTGCTTCCAGTATTTTTTGCCCACTTTTTAGTGGGCTTTTTTTTGCCTCACCCCACCAAAATCTGGCGTTTTTTCCCATGAGGTGAACCGCTATTCTCTGTGGCTACTGAACAGCAAAGTGAATCTGATAACATGAACGTATCGAGCAAGTTCGTCATCTGCCTTAATCTTGTTTCTGCCAGTACGCTACTCTTACTGCTCTCAACACGGTTTGAGTGGTTCTGAGATGTAATGAGTCGGCATGGTGGCTTTCCTTTCAATTACGTGCGGGCTCAACGCGCATACTTGTAGCTTTAATGACCTGTGTTAAGATCCCTGCACCTCAGGACGTGGCGGGACAGCAGGAAAATGATCAAGGCCATTGCCGTTGCTATCATCTCAACCTTTATGGTCGTCCTGTCGCTGTATGCGGTTAACGCCATTATCGTTGAGCAGCAAAAGGACCGGCAGAGGGAGATCTCCCACACGCTCTTACGCTATTCCGAAGACTTGACGCAAAATATCGCCAGTACGCTTAAAAATACCTCCGCGAAGGGATGCGATAACGCCAGCCTGAACGTCTACCGTAATTTAAAGATGCAGAGTCTCTATTTCGCCGATGTGGGGTTTATTGAAAATGGGAAAATCACCTGCACCGCATTTTGGGGCAAGCTGGCAAATCCCATCGCCCTTCCCTCTGAGCTTCACAACACCCTGAACGGATTCAGTCTGGCGCAATTTTCACAGAAAGATTTTTTTGTAGGCAATGCGACAATTTATAACCATCTTATTATCTTCACATCACGTTCAGCCTACGATAAATTCTCTCCGGTCACCGCCAACTATTCACTTCGTTCTACCACGAAAGATTTCGACCGAACCTTTTTTACCGTTACGTCACCTACAGAAAACCTTAGCCGCTTGTCGTCACTGTTATTCACGCAGACCGTGACGCAGTGCAGCACGCGCTGGGATTTGTGCGTTACCGTCACCCACCATAATGCCGGACTGGCATCGCTCTCCCGCGTAGTGATGGTGCTCCTGTGCCTGTTTTTATACTTTATCTGGGTATCCCTGACGCTGTTTTCTCTTCGACTTTATGAAGATCGACTTTCTCTTGAGCGAACGCTGGTCAAGGCGGTGATAGCGAATACTATCAGCGTTCATTTTCAGCCCATAATTCGGGTTGCTGATAAGAAAATCGTCGGGGTTGAAGTGTTATCAAGATGGCAGGATAACAATCACAAAGAGGTTTCTCCTGAGCTGTTTATCCCGTTAATAAAAAAAATTGGTCTGTATAACGTTTATTATCAGAACATGATAAAGAAATCCCTGGCGGAAATTGCCGGGCTGGCGGCCGAACATCAGTTAATGATTTCACTGAACGTTGGCCGGACGGAAATTGAAGACGGCAAATTTCTGGCGGTATTACGTCATGCATGCTTAGAGAACGCTATTCCCTTATCGTTAATCAAAGTTGAGTTATCCGAGAATGGCGTTTCCACCTCGGCCATCCTTGAAGAGTTTTGTGAGGATCTTAAATCGGCAGGCGTCAAAATTTCAATAGACGATTTTGGCGTGCAAAACTCTAATCTGGCAAGGCTGTCCAATCTCAAATATGACGAAATCAAAGTGGATAAGTCGTTAGTGGATGGCATCAACGAGCATTATAAACAGGATATCCTGGTGATCTTTAGCGACGCGCTCGCTAAACTGCACAAAACCCTGGTGTTTGAGGGAGTCGAAAGCGAAACGCAATATCAGTTCATCGCGCAGAGATACCCCGATGCCCTCGTGCAAGGCTGGTACTTTTCAAAATCACTAACCCGGCACGACCTCGCCAGCCTGCTGGCTTACTCAGCGCGATGACGCGTTATTCATTGCCCCATTGATTCAGGAAGTTCGCAATATCGTCAATGCGCGCTTCATCTATCTCCGCCTGGACAGCCATCTCCCGCTGCGCCTCTTCACTGATTTCCTCATTGTTGTATAAGCGAGTGAGCAGCAGCTGAAAATAGTGTGCCAGTGGCGTACGCTCCGCCTCTTCTGGCGGTTTTGCCGTTTCAGTCGCATACTCGTCGACGATGTCATAATACTTGAGCGGGATATCATGGGTCATAGCGTTGTTTTCCGTCTTGTGTGCATAAAAAACGGGAACCCTCAGGCTCCCGTTGTCATTTAACCCAGCGAGTGGATTACATGTTCGCGATAATCGCGTCGCCAAACTCTGAGCATTTCAGCAGTTTAGCGCCTTCCATCAGACGTTCAAAGTCATAGGTGACGGTTTTCGCGTTAATCGCGCCTTCCATACCCTTAACAATCAGGTCTGCGGCTTCGAACCATTCCATATGACGCAGCATCATCTCTGCGGACAGAATGATAGAGCCTGGGTTGACTTTGTCCTGGCCTGCATATTTCGGTGCAGTACCGTGAGTTGCTTCAAACAGGGCGCACTCGTCACCGATGTTCGCGCCCGGGGCGATACCGATACCACCGACCTGCGCTGCCAGCGCATCAGAGATGTAGTCGCCGTTCAGGTTCATACAGGCGATCACGTCATATTCAGCAGGACGCAGCAGGATCTGTTGCAGGAACGCATCGGCGATCACATCTTTAATGATGATCTCTTTACCGGTGTTCGGGTTTTTAATTTTCTGCCATGGGCCGCCGTCGATCAGTTCACCGCCGAACTCTTCGGTCGCCAGCTGGTAGCCCCAGTCTTTGAACGCGCCTTCGGTGAACTTCATGATATTGCCTTTGTGAACCAGGGTCACAGAGTCACGATCGTTGGTGATAGCGTATTCGATGGCGGCACACACCAGACGCTTGGTCCCTTCTTCGGAGCACGGCTTGATGCCGATGCCGCAATGCTCAGGGAAGCGAATTTTCTTCACGCCCATCTCTTCGCGCAGGAATTTAATCACTTTTTCTGCATCAGCAGAATCCGCTTTCCATTCGATACCGGCGTAGATGTCTTCAGAGTTTTCACGGAAGATGACCATGTCGGTCAGTTCCGGGTGCTTAACCGGGCTTGGAGTGCCCTGGTAGTAACGCACCGGACGCAGACACACATACAGATCCAGTTCCTGACGCAGCGCCACGTTCAGGGAGCGAATGCCGCCGCCAACTGGCGTGGTCAGAGGGCCTTTGATAGCAACGCGATAGTCGCGGATCAGGTCCAGCGTTTCGGCTGGCAGCCAGACGTCCTGGCCATAAACTTGAGTCGATTTTTCACCGGTGTAAATTTCCATCCAGGAAATTTTACGCTCGCCTTTGTAGGCTTTCTCAACAGCGGCATCAACCACTTTCAGCATTGCCGGGGTAACGTCTACACCGATACCGTCACCTTCGATGAACGGGATAATCGGGTTGTGAGGAACGTTAATCTTGCCGTTTTGCAGGGTGATCTTTTTACCTTCCGCCGGAACAACTACTTTGCTTTCCATTAACCTCTCCTTCGAGCGCTTCTGGTTGTTACTGATCTTATGTTAATAAATTGTAATGAGCCTTCCGATAGTACCTGATTGTCCGACGCCATGAAAGGTCTTCGTTATTAGGCTATAATGCGGCAATTGATAACGCCTGAAAATACCATGAAGAAAACTTCTTTTAGAAAACACCGGGTTGAGCGATTCAGCTCACGACAAGCCACCAGAAGAACGCCAGAACCCCAGCCAACGCGGGTCATACTGTTCAATAAACCCTACGATGTATTGCCGCAGTTTACCGACGAGGCCGGGCGCAGCACGCTGAAGGATTTTATCCCCGTTCAGGGGGTCTACGCGGCCGGGCGTCTGGATCGCGACAGCGAGGGGCTGCTGGTGCTTACCAATGACGGCGTGCTCCAGGCCAGGCTTACTCAGCCGGGCAAACGTACCGGAAAAATTTACTATGTGCAGGTTGAAGGCGAGCCGGACGACGCGTCGCTGGCAAAGCTGCGCAACGGCGTAACGCTGAACGATGGTCCTACCCTGCCAGCTGGTATTGAGCGCGTGAATGAACCCGAGTGGCTGTGGCCGCGCAACCCGCCGATTCGTGAGCGCAAATCGATTCCCACCAGCTGGCTTAAAATCACCCTTTATGAAGGCCGCAACCGACAGGTCAGGCGCATGACTGCGCATGTGGGCTTCCCTACCCTGCGACTCATTCGCTACGCCATGGGCAGCTACACGCTGGACTCGCTGGCTAACGGGGAATGGCGGGATGTTACCCCTAAGGAGAACTGATGTTTAAACCCCATGTTACGGTCGCCTGCGTGGTCCACGCTCAGGGGAAATTCCTGGTGGTGGAAGAGACCATCAACGGCAAAGCGCTTTGGAATCAGCCAGCCGGGCATCTTGAAGCCAACGAAACCTTATTGCAGGCAGCGAAACGCGAGCTCTGGGAAGAGACGGGTATCCGCGCCGAACCGCAGCACTTTATCCGTATGCATCAGTGGATAGCGCCTGACCAGACACCTTTCCTGCGCTTTTTATTCGCCGTTGAGCTTAACGAAACGTGCGCCACTGAACCGCACGACGACGATATCGATCGCTGCCTGTGGATGACCGCAGACGAGATCATGAACGCGTCAAACCTGCGCTCGCCGCTGGTTGCGGAAAGCATCCGCTGCTGGCAGTCTGCGGCGCGCCTGCCGCTGGATGTCATTGCAGAATTTAACTGGCCGTTTACAGAGGGTGTCAATGGTGGGGGGGCGTGATAGAATACGCCGCCTTGAAGTTCAATGTCGTGAGTATTCCATGTCAGATAACAGCCAGAAAAAAGTGATCGTCGGCATGTCCGGCGGTGTCGATTCCTCCGTTTCCGCCTACCTGTTGCAGCAACAGGGCTATAAGGTGGAGGGCCTGTTCATGAAGAACTGGGAGGAAGACGATGGCGAGGAATACTGCACTGCCGCTGCGGATCTCGCCGATGCGCAGGCCGTGTGCGATAAGCTCGGCATCGAACTGCACACCGTTAACTTTGCCGCAGAATACTGGGACAACGTTTTTGAACTCTTCCTCGAAGAGTACAAAGCGGGCCGCACGCCAAACCCGGATATCCTGTGTAACAAAGAGATCAAATTCAAAGCCTTCCTGGAATTCGCCGCGGAAGATCTGGGCGCAGACTACATTGCGACCGGCCACTACGTGCGTCGCGCGGATGTGAATGGTAAAAGCCAGCTGCTGCGCGGTCTGGATGGCAATAAAGATCAGAGCTACTTCCTCTACACGCTGAGCCATGAACAGATTGCCCAAAGTCTGTTCCCGGTCGGCGAGCTGGAAAAGCCGGAAGTACGTAAGATTGCTGAAGATTTGGATCTGATCACCGCGAAGAAAAAAGACTCCACCGGTATCTGTTTTATCGGCGAGCGTAAATTCCGCGAGTTCCTGGGGCGCTACCTGCCTGCACAGCCGGGCAAAATCGTCACCGTTGACGGTGATGAGATTGGTCAGCACCAGGGGCTGATGTACCACACTCTCGGCCAGCGTAAAGGTCTGGGTATCGGCGGCACCAAAGAGGGCAGCGAAGATCCGTGGTACGTGGTCGACAAAGATGTCGAAAACAATATTCTGGTGGTGGCTCAGGGTCACGACCATCCGCGCCTGATGTCCGTTGGACTTATCGCGCAACAGCTGCACTGGGTCGATCGCGAGCCGCTGAAAGGCACGCTGCGCTGCACCGTGAAAACGCGCTACCGCCAGACGGACATCCCTTGCACCGTCACCGCACTGGATGACGATCGCATTGACGTGCGTTTCGACGAACCGGTTTCCGCCGTTACCCCTGGCCAGTCTGCTGTTTTCTACAGCGGCGAAATTTGCCTCGGCGGTGGGATCATTGAACAGCGCCTGCCGCTGCCTGCTGTTTAAACCGTTTGCACACATAAAGGAGACCGTGTGGCGAAGAACTATTACGACATCACCCTGGCGCTGGCGGGAATTTGCCAGTCAGCCCGTCTGGTGCAACAGCTGGCGCATCAGGGTCATTGCGATGCTGATGCCCTGCACGTTTCACTCAACAGCGTTATCGATCTTAACCCAGGCTCCACGCTGGGCGTCTTTGGCGGCAGTGAAACCAATCTTCGTCTCGGTCTTGAAACCCTGCTCGGCGTGCTCAACGCCAGCAACCGTCAGGGGTTGAACGCGGAACTGACCCGCTACACCTTAAGCCTGATGGTGCTGGAACGTAAGCTGAACGCTGCGAAAGGCGCAATGAATACCCTGGGCGATCGCATCGCCGGGCTACAGCGCCAGCTCGACCACTTTGACCTCCAGTCTGAGACCCTGCTGAGCGCGATGGCCGGTATCTACGTCGACGTAATTAGCCCGCTCGGCCCGCGTATTCAGGTCACCGGTTCGCCTGCCGTATTGCAAAGCCCACAGGTACAGGCGAAGGTACGCGCTTCGCTGCTGGCAGGCATCCGTGCCGCCGTGCTGTGGCAACAGGTCGGCGGTGGCCGCCTACAGCTCATGTTTTCTCGTCATCGCCTGACGACTCAGGCAAAACAAATTCTTGCTCATTGTTAACCTCCCGGAGTTGCGAATTATGGAATTATCCTCACTGACCGCCGTATCCCCTGTCGATGGACGCTACGGCGATAAAGTCAGCGCGCTGCGCGGGATCTTCAGCGAATATGGCCTGCTGAAGTTCCGTGTTCAGGTTGAAGTGCGCTGGCTGCAAAAGCTGGCCGCCCAGACAGCAATCAAGGAAGTTCCTGCTTTTGATGCTAAGGCAAACGATTACCTTGATAAAATCGTTGCTGAGTTCAGCGAAGAAGATGCCGCGCGTATTAAAACCATCGAACGCACCACCAACCACGACGTGAAAGCGGTTGAATACTTCCTGAAAGAGAAAGTGGCAAGCATCCCTGCCCTGCACGCGGTATCTGAATTTATTCACTTTGCCTGTACCTCTGAAGATATTAACAACCTGTCTCACGCGCTGATGCTCTCTACCGCACGCAAAGAGGTGGTACTCCCTTACTGGCGTAAAATCATCGATGCGGTGAAAGCGCTGTCCGTGGAGTACCGCGATATTCCGCTGTTGTCCCGTACTCATGGCCAGCCAGCAACCCCATCCACCATGGGTAAAGAGATGGCGAACGTGGCGTACCGCATGGAACGCCAGTATCGTCAGCTGGAGCAGGTTGAGATCCTCGGCAAAATCAACGGCGCGGTGGGTAACTACAACGCCCACATCGCGGCGTACCCGGAAGTGGACTGGCACCAGTTCAGTGAAGAGTTCGTGACGTCTCTGGGGATCCAGTGGAACCCGTACACCACCCAGATTGAGCCGCACGACTACATCGCTGAGCTGTTTGACTGCATTGCGCGCTTCAACACCATCCTGATCGACTTCGATCGTGACGTCTGGGGCTACATCGCCCTGAACCACTTCAAGCAGAAGACCATCGCCGGGGAAATCGGTTCGTCCACCATGCCGCACAAAGTGAACCCAATCGACTTCGAAAACTCCGAAGGTAACCTGGGCCTGGCGAATGCCGTGTTGCAGCATATGGCAAGTAAGCTGCCGGTCTCCCGCTGGCAGCGCGACCTGACTGACTCCACGGTGCTGCGTAACCTGGGCGTGGGTATTGGCTACGCGCTGATCGCCTACCAGTCCACCCTGAAGGGTGTGAGCAAGCTGGAGGTGAACCGCGACCGTCTGCTGGACGAGCTGGATCACAACTGGGAAGTGCTGGCGGAGCCGATTCAGACCGTGATGCGTCGTTATGGCATCGAAAAACCGTACGAGAAACTCAAAGAGCTGACCCGCGGTAAACGCGTTGATGCTGAGGGTATGAAACAGTTTATCGATGGTCTGACGCTGCCCGAAGAAGAAAAAGCGCGCCTGAAAGAGATGACCCCGGCAAACTATATTGGCCGCGCCATTACTATGGTTGACGAGCTGAAGTAATCACCTTCCCCCTTTCCACCTGGAAAGGGGGCTGCTTTTCATCATCGTGTCGACGTTCACACCCCGTTACAGGCTCTGCCGGGATTACAACCTGTTGTCAGGCTGGTTGTTATTTTTCGCCGTGGAATAACTTTCCGGAATATATCGTTTTAAGCCGAACGGGCACAGCCTGAACTGGCACGGGGTCTCAACCGTGCATGGACGATCCATCTCCTGCCGGTTACCTGGACACGCGTTTTTCTGTTTGAACCCCATCCAGCCTATTGATGTATAGGGCATTGCCTGCGCTATCCATACCCTACGCCGCCGATCGTTAATCAGGATACCCTGGTTTGAGGTGGTGATGATTTCACCGGCACGAACGTAATAATCCCCTTTTAGCCAAAGGATATAATTCAGGCCATATTGTGTTTCAACTTTGCAAAAGATGGTTCCACTTTCCGGGCTCGCAATAGTCTCAACAACCTTCCATTCCATAGAATCCTCTTTACTCGCTATATTGCTGTTTTGTTGTGTAAAAATGCTGATTTTCTGGCACATCTTATGCAAATCTAATTTCGCACCATAAAATAAGCATAGACAAAGACAGCCATAGTGAGAACATCCTTACAAAAAAAAGGGCAATCTTTACAAAACTGGCGTGCCCGTTCTGTCAAAAAAGCGACTCGCCTTCAACCGTTCATAAACGGATGGATGTTTTATCCGGATTGCGAAAGCGTGCGAAAACAAGTCAGTTTATATTACCCGCGCCTTCTGGGGGCGTATAAGGCTTATGTGAGGTGGGTGGGCGATATGAAACAGGATCAGGTCAACATACTTAATAATCAGATGCCTGGGGTATTACCACCTGTCTTCGGAAGCATGAAAAAAATCATTTAATTTCATAACGCTGGTGTCAACCTGGATAATCAGCGTTAGACTGTTTGGTAGAAATCATAATCACTGTGAAATCAGAAAGTTAATTATAAATCAGCGACTTGCAAAAGACCCTGGGTGGACTTTATCGGACAATATAGGTCATTTTAACGCCCCAAATCATGCCCCCGGCTCAATTTTGCCCCCAAATTTGCCCCCAAAATTGACACTTTTGCGTAGCTCCTTCCAGTTTCACAGCGTATCGCTTTACGCTTCTCTTACTCATCCGCATAATCGCCTCGAATCCGTTTGTAAGACTTAACCAGCGCGCGCTACTTTTTCTTCCTGCCCTATACTTTCAGTCTGAATGACTGGAGGTTTCTATGTGTGGACGTTTTGCACAAGCACAAACCCGTGAAGAATATCTTACTTACCTAGCCGATGAGGCCGATCGCGAAATCGCGTATGACCCGGAGCCTATTGGTCGGTACAACGTCGCGCCCGGTACGAAAGTGCTGCTGTTGAGCGAACGCGACGAGCAGCTGCATCTCGATCCGGTGCTCTGGGTTATGCGCCCGGGTGGTGGGATAAGCCGCCACTGATTAACGCGCGCGTTGAAACCGCGGCCACCAGCCGAATGTTTAAGCCTCTCTGGCAGCAGGGCCGGGCGATCTGCTTTGCTGATGGTTGGTTTGAGTGGAAAAAAGATGGTGACAAAAAACAGCCCTACTTCATCCACCGCGCCGACAACCAGCCCATTTTCATGGCGGCGATCGGCAGCACACCGTTTGAACGGAATGATGAAGCGGAAGGCTTTCTGATTGTAACGTCTGCAGCTGATAAAGGCATGGTCGATATTCACGACCGCCGACCGCTTGTTCTGTCACCTGAAGCGGCAAGGGAATGGATGCGTCAGAACATTGGAGCACTAGAGGCGGAGAAGATTGCTACTGAAGGCGCTGTTCCGGCAGAAAATTTTATCTGGCACACAGTGTCCAGATCCGTAGGAAATGTAAACCAGCAAGGTTTAAAACTTATCCTTCCAATTTGATAATTTTTTATATTTCCCATAAAATCTTAAATTATCTCATTTTATAAACATTCAATAAAACAGGTTGCCGACAACATGGAATCCCCTAACGGAAATTTTATTATAAAACTTACACACCTCCTCGAAAACAAGAGGGACGGATTAATTATTATTGATGGTAAATGGGGAACTGGAAAGACATTTTTTATTAAGAATGAATTCTCCAGATACTATACCCATAATGCTTTTTATTATATTTCATTGCTAGGGGTTAAAACCATCCTTGATTTTAAAGCAAAAATAATTGACTGCTATTACCTTAAAGGCATTAAATCTCTTCAATCAGGCCTTGAAACTATTACGGCAGTCGGGGGAATTAGCAGTGGCTCACCAGAGAGCTCGAGTGTTATCAATGGATTACTAAACTCAATTGGCGCTAGTGTTCGGGAAAATATACTTTCAAAACTTAGCGGGGTATTTATTCTTGATGACATTGAAAGAATCACTGATAATTCCCTCGCCAACGAAATTTTAACATATTGCCATTCATTATATTGTGAATCAGTAACCAATAATTTAGATTTTATTATCATCTCAAACACATCTTCAGAATCAGAATTGGAATTACATCATAAAGAAAAAATCATTTCTGACTCCCTCCATTTCAACTCAACCCCAGAAGAAATATTAAACATGAGGTTGTTCGAAGAAAAATTATCACTTCTTCCTGCAGAAGACGCAAATATATTCAGAGAGATGGCAATTAGTTATGGCATAGTAAATATAAGACTTTTAATGCGCACTCTAATAATTTCAACACCTTTATATATATATGCAGCCCAACATCCAGAAATGGCATGGAATGTATCGTCAAAATTCATTCTTAGCTCTGCCTTTGCTTATTTTACATTATTATATTCATATAATAAGACTATGGATGAACTTAATGAAGGACAAAAATTCTATCTCCCATTTCCTGATGAAGATGCTGACCCCTTAGAAATGCGGTTATTATCGATTTTGAACAACTATCAAATTACATTCGATCTTAAAAGTTACTTCAGTGGATATGCCTCGTTCAATGATATTTTGGAAGTGGTTTTTTCAAGAAATGATCCTTTTGACATGATTAATGTTGTTTCTTCAGCAAGCCCCGAATTAAACGAAGTAGATGAGGATGTTTTTTTCAAAACCATTGTTGATGTAATAACCAAGAGATTGCCATGTGACTTGAATACTTGGCTTAGAACAATAAAAAATTATGTTTATTTAACCTCTAATAAATATTTAAAAAAATCTACAGAGGTTGATTTAAAATCAATACTGCTAAGTCTAGATAAGTTCAGCGATGATGAGATTATAGAATATTTTAAAAATAACAAGGAGCAAGAACAATCAAGAGACTTTGCCAGTCACTATGATGACATCAACTCATTAAATGAAAAATTATTTGATCGCTATGATAATATCATTAAAGAACACCAACTCATTAATATAAAGACAGAACTAGAAACCTCAGGCTGGAAATCATTTAACGTTGAAAAACTAAACAGTTTAGACGACTTTGGAACATATAAAGCACTTGAACTTCTTAGTGCACCGTTCATAACAAAATGTTTACTACAAAAATGGGACACCAAAGACATCCAACTATTCAACGATTTTTTGGCCAGTAATTACCGTGTTAGTAACATATCTAGCTTTGCTTCAAATGAAAAGTTACCACTTATTTACCTAAGTCAAAAAATTGAAATATTTTTCCTTGGAAGGAAAGAAAGCTTCAAATTTGGTGCGCTTTATCGCCTTAACAAGACGATACTT
The DNA here is from genome assembly GCF_014893445.1 of Enterobacter cloacae complex sp. P29RS. NCBI lineage: Bacteria > Pseudomonadati > Pseudomonadota > Gammaproteobacteria > Enterobacterales > Enterobacteriaceae > Enterobacter > Enterobacter cloacae complex sp. P29RS. The sequence continues at coordinate 173,226 of NZ_JADBPZ010000004.1, forward strand.
CATGCTGTATCTTGCTTATAAAATGGTCTGGCAATCTCAGTTTAAATTATTAGACTGAGATTAACTTTATTTCACTGTTAATAAATCAGTAAATCTGGTTGTATACCTAGGTGAAAGCATCTCACGCTTCATTTGCCAGTTCTGCTGTATGCCCTGCCCGGCAAAGTAGAGCGTTCCTTTCCCATCTTTCGCGTTCAAGTGATCGAGCACCTCCATCAACTTATCGCTTCCTGCGCGTGGAGCGTTCTCATCGAAAAGGTTCAGCTGCGCCACCCCTTGGCTAAAAAAATCTCCCAGCATGATTCCAGCCTTTTGATAGCGGTGGCCATCCTTCCAGATTCGATCAAGACATTTTACAGCGGCATTGATGATATCGCGTGAATCCTGGGTTGGCGTGAGAAGCTTCATGGACGCACTGTTACCGTAATACGGCTCGTTAAGCGCAAAGGGAGAGGTTTTCACGAACGAAGAGATAAAGCGGCAGTACTGATGCTCACCCCGAAGTTTTTCAGCACCACGGGCGGCATAGCTGCAGATAGCCTGGCGCATCTGCTCATACTCAGTAACGCGTTCGCCAAATGACCGACTGCAGACGATTTCCTGCTTTGCTGGCGCAAACTCCTCCAGGTCAAGACAAGGTTCGCCGCGCAGCTCCCGGACCGTTCGCTCGAGTACCACGTTAAAGTGTTTACGGATAATCCAGGTGCTTTGTTCTGAGAGGTCCAAAGCCGTTTTAATGCCCATAGCGTTAAGCTTCTTGCTGATGCGCCTGCCGACGCCCCATACGTCCTCAACGGGTACCAGGGCAAGGAGTCGGCGCTGGCGATCGATATTGGACAAATCAACAACTCCGCCCGTCTGTCTCTGCCATTTCTTGGCGGCGTGGTTTGCCAGCTTAGCGAGTGTTTTTGTCTGCGCGATGCCAACCCCGACGGTTAGATGCGTGCGCTTCAGAACCGTGGAACGGATTTCTTTGCCGAACTCCGTCAGGTCCCAGCAGTTGCGAACACCAGTCAGGTCGCAAAAAGCCTCATCGATACTGTAAATTTCAACGCGCGGGCTCATTTCCTCAAGCGTTGTCATTACCCGGTTAGACATATCAGCATAGAACTCATAGTTGCTGCTGAAGCAAACAACGCCAGCGCGCCGGAAAAGCTCCTTTTGCTTGAAGAATGGCTCCCCCATGGTGATTCCGACCGCTTTTGCTTCTGCACTGCGTGCGATCACACAGCCATCATTATTTGAGAGAACGACAACCGGCCGCCCTCTCAGGTCCGGCCTGAATACAGTCTCGCATGATGCGTAGAACGAATTCACATCACAGAGAGCAAACATATTCAGCTCGCAGATTTAACGATGAAAGTCACGACGCCGAAAACGTCCAGCGTGTCTTCGCTACCAACAACAATCGGACTATAGGCGCTGTTCATAGGATTGAGTTGCACTGTCGGGCGCAGCTGGAGGCGTTTTACAGTAAATTCCCCTTCTACTGCAGCGATGACAATGTCACCGTGCTCAGCAGTGCGCGAACTGTCCACCACCAGCAGATCACCGCCACTGATCCCGGCTTCGATCATAGAGTCGCCGGCCGCCTTAACGAAATATGTTGAGCTGGGGTGGGAAACCAGTAACTCATTGAGATCGATACGCTGTTCAACGTAATCAGCCGCTGGGCTTGGGAAACCACACTGTACTAAGTCACTGAAAAGCGGGAGAGCAATAATTTCTCGCAGTTCTGTAGGCCTGATAAACTCCATAATGCACACCTCAAATACTGTTTTTATATACAGTAGTTTCATTTGGGTATGCACGCAAGGCAGAGGCTCTGTCATAGCTGATTAAAGCTTCGCCGTTTCGTTTCTAAGTTTCTACGTCGCTTCGAATTATCAGTTTTGTAAATTTTAGGGCCGCAATTCTATGTGAGCAAAATTAAGCCGACTTTGAAGCGGGAAATTTTTTATAAAGCGTGCATACGGCAACGTCATAAATTATCGCTACCTGCTTCCTGTCCAGACCGTTCGCAATCAATCGGCCCGCCTGGTCCCATTGCTCCGGGGTAAGCTTCGGACGCCTGCCGCCGATTCGCCCTTTCTCACGAGCTGCAGCCAGGCCTGCCCGGGTGCGTTCCACAATCAACTCCCTCTCCATTTCCGCCAGGGCTGACATGATATGAAAAATGAAGCGCCCCATCGGGCTGGAGGTATCGATACTGTCAGTGAGGCTCTTAAAGTGGATACCGCGCTGGCGGAGTTCGTCAACCAGCAACACCAGATTTCGCATGCTTCGCCCGAGGCTATCAAGCTTCCAAACAACCAGCGTATCCCCCTCATTCAATGCCCTGAGAAGTTTTTTGAGTGCTGGCCGGTTTGCCACTGTTCCGCTCATTTTTTCTTCGAAAATTTGCTCACATCCTGCGCGTTCGAGCGCTTGTCGCTGAAGATCAGTATTTTGGTCATTTGTTGACACCCTTACATAACCAATTTGCATATTTTTCACCCAATATTTTCTGCAAGAAAATCAGGTGACGTTATCGGCATGGCTGCCGCAGGACAATCTATAAAACGTCGGTTTAGGAAGTAGCGCTACCAGGGATGTCGGAACCGCCGCAAATAACGTGATGCAGGTAGGCGCATTCGGTATTGGGTCTATCCACGGCGACGGACCACTACTGGACGCTATGGATGCATTCACACCTACCTGTTTCACCTCTCACTCCAATGATGGTCTTACCCAGCTTGGGTTAACTGCAAATACGGGTATTACGTCAATAATCGTCAACCGGGGAAGCCGTCCGACACGCATTCATCAGGCTTACATTCTGAGGAGAACGTGGTTTTCGTATTACGGTGGCTCGTCTTGGACATATCAGGAGGCTTACACCACGGGCAATACCACAAAGGCCAGCGATGGCACCCTAAAGGCTGCGTCCCCGGTTGCCCGTATCGTAGCGAGCCAGGAAGCCTGCCAGCGCGTCGATATAGCGGAGGATGGGTTCTCATGGTGCGGCTGTGGAACAGCGAACTCTGAGGCGGATGGAATCACTCTTTCTCGCCTCGACGTAGGTGTTTACGTGCTCGCTGGTTCGGCAGGCCTGGCGTCAGAGGGATGGCAACTGCTGCCGCCAATGGACCCCGGCGGCATGGGTGAGCTGGGTGTGGTTGAGGCCGAGCAAAATGAAAGCGGCGGACTGACTATTCGCCTGTTTAAGCGAAAATACATACTGAGCGATGACGGAGAGATCGTCAAAACGAAAGGGGAACCGATGGACGTGCCGGTGAACAGCTGGATCGATGTTCGCCTGAATATGCCCACTGATTCAGTTTTCAATCGTGAACAACAGCGACTGCAAGGTGATAACGAAGGTTAGGCAACTACCGGGCCGCGTAGTTCGGCCAGTTCTTTTTCGATGGTCTTTAACCGTTCGGCCAGCTCTTTGATTGCCTCAACATACAGCGCGCTCATCGCGCTGTAGTCTACTGTTTTTAGATCGTTAATCTCTTCTCCGGTCGGTGTAGTGCCGGTCCCGCCAGAACTTACAGCAACGGGCAACACTTTTTCCAAATCCTGAGCGATGATGCCTGCGCTGTGCACCGATTCCGATTCAGTCAGTTGGATGCCGAACGTATAACCCGTCAGGGAACAAATCTTCTCCAGTGCCGCGCTGAGGGGCTCTTTGTCGAATTTAACCCGCTCATCAGAAGTCTGGTTCATCGTGACGCAGGTAAACCTGCCATCAGCTCCGAAAGAGAAGCTATATCCATTTGCTCCACCATTATCATTATTATCAGGCCTGAGCCGGATAGTGCCTTCCTTGGGCGCATAGATTACACCTCGTGATTCATTCCCTCCCGCACCGTAAAACCACACGTGGGCGTTCTGTGTATCGCTGGAAGCCCATACGTTTGATGATGTTACGGCTCTTAATGAGCCACCTGCGTTAATGGTGCCTGAGGCAGTTATGCTGTTCTGGCAGGTGATAGGATTTCGGAACTCAAAACTGTCACCGATGAAAGTGTATTTTCCAGCATAGAAAGTGAAGTCACCCTTTCCCATCCCACCATTTGAATTACCACCACACAGGATGCGCGCGTCATAGTCATTAGTACCAAGAAAATGGAAATCCACAAAGCTTGCAGAAGAGGTTTTTTTGGCACCAATTTCGAGGCTTCCGAAGTTGGCTGTAGCATTGTCTCCCAAACCGAGGTTTGTGCGAGCGTCTGCTGCAGTCGTTGCCCCGGTTCCGCCGTCTACAACAGCAAGCGCACCGTTGCTCCCTTTCTGCGCCAGTTTACCGATGCTGGGGATCGTTACAGGGGTGCCGTTGATGGTAACTGTGATGCTCTGATTTGCTGAGGTGGTGGCGAACGTCTCCCACGCGCCAATGTTCTCGTCGTACTCTTTGATGAGCTGCGACATGGCCTGTGCCAGGCCGTCGACTGAGATATTGTCTGACACAAGGATTCCATACTTCTGGCCGCTCAGCGCCGGGGAAGCGGCAGGTGTAACCGTCATTGACGTGGCGCTGTTCACGGATGAAATCTGGAGCAGCTGCACCGGGTTAGACATCACGATAATCGTCTGGCCAGCGCGAACCTGACTGGCGGGTGCCGTCCAGTTTGTGCCGGTGCCGGTTGCGGTATTTCCGTTAATGGCGATAGTGCCGGTGTTATAAAGCATATTTTCTCCAGGCAATAAAAAACCCCGCCGGAGCGAGGTTGATTTAATTAGGCAGTGTATTCAGATGTACATATCGGGCAGAACAGGAAGGCTGAGCGACGTCACCGTGTTATTACCGAAAATGGCATATTGCTCACGACCAAGATATTTTCCGCCCTGAACTGAAGCGCTGCCGTTCTGTATTTTTATTCCGAACATTCGATACACATACATGCCATTGACCATATGTACCATCAGACCAAACCTACCGAGCGGAACATACCCGCTACCGATATTCACGGCGCTTGTTGAAGGGGTCCAGAGTTGATTGAGATATACGAAAGGCCGTCTTGTTGTTGAAAACGTGCAGGCTCCTGCAGCATTAAAAATATTGAGGCCGGTACCAGGTTGCGGCGCTACGCCACTGGCGAAAATAACGATGTCTATCGTGCCGGTTGCGGGAGCGTCATCGTTCGTGGACGGAGGGCTGAAGAACCTGACAGTATTACCGTCGAAGTCAATCGTGTTACCGCTATTACAGCGCCCGAAAACGATATACTTTGATTTGTCATATCCTGCTATCGTGGGAACCGCCCAACCCCCGGTCGGAACATTAACGGTACCCTTCCAGATACACTGGCCTGACTGTGTGGCGTTGGTGATCGCCAGGAAGTCGGTGCTGTCACCAATAAGCAGGCCAACCCCACTTCGCTGACCTGTCGGGAATATCTGCCAGACACTACCGGGAAAGGTATAGGTACTATCCCTCTCACTTATACCCAGCGCTTGCATCCTCGAATTTTGCGTAACCCTCCCACCAGAGATAGTGACGGAATTCATTTTATGCCACAGCCCTGAATCAACATAGGCAGTCGCATGCGGTATAAACAGCACCTGCGCTCCTGAAACATAACCAGCAATGTCCACATACTTCGCTTTCTGGTAGCCAGTGTCAAAGCTGCCACCAAAAGACGGGCATCTCAGGCCCGCCGTTATCTCCATACGCTTTCCGCCGTCATTAAGTTCTATCAATAATCCTGTCGGCATCTTATGTCCATGTCCCCAGTACAATCCGGCCACCACCAGGAATGTTGACGGTTAAACCGTTGCCATTGATCACTGTTGTGTTGCCGGAGCCATTGAAAGAAAAATTACCGTTTGTGGCGTAAATCGAGCCGCGAACGGTCACGTTGTTGAACGTCGCGTAGCCTGACTTGTTGATGTGCCAGCCAACGTTTCCCGTGCCGTCCCAGGTTGTGGACTGGATGTAGCTGCCGATTTTGGTATTGTCGATAGTCCCTTCACCAATCACAGTATTTCGGATAAAGGTCTGCCCGTTCTGAATAACGAACGGAAGCGTAACGGTCGCTCCGGCCTGGTGCGTTACCGCGAAGCGGTCAGCCAGGAAGATAACCTGCGACTGCATGCCGGACGGCGTATTCTCTACACCGATCCCCATCCCTGCGGCGTAGTACTGACCATTGCTGGATAACCCGACCTTGATGCTGTACATCGCCTTCAGGTCGCCGTTGACGTTCGCAATGGCCTGCGCGTTGGTGGTGATCGCTGAAGTGTGCCCGTTGATGGTCGCCGTGATGCCGTTTATCTGCGTGGCCGTGGCCTGCTGGTAATCGGAGAACGTCTGGTTCAGGCTGTTGATGGATGCCTTGTTTCCGTTCACGTCAGTCTGCAAACTCAGCAGCGAACGCGCCGTTGCCTCCTTCTCGTTGACGATCACCTCATCAATGCGATCCAGCTGCGCGCTGTTACCGGCGACCGATGCCGACAGCGTTTTGCGCGCGGCCACCTGCGCCAGGTTGCCCTGAATAATCGCGATAGCGGAGTTCTTCACTCCCCCCGCCATGCCGTCCACAGACACGCTGATGTTATCGATGCGCTGGCCCAGCGCGGTATCAGCCGTCGCCACTGTCTGCTCAAGCTTGCTCAGAGAAGAAGACACATCTCCTACCGTGCTCGACAGGTTTGTAACGCTAGTCTGAACTTTCCCGATATCTTGGGCGTTTTTGGCGATTTCCTGCGCCTGTTGCGCCAGTTCGTCGTTGGCCTGTTTGATGTCGTCAGCCATGCCAGCAATTTTTTCATTGCTGTCCACCGCGTTCTCGATCAGGTCTTTGAACGTATCGGAGCCTTTCATGTCCTCCAGAATGTCGTTGATTATTTCACTGACATCTATCGAGGACGTGCCCATGACCCAGTCGGTCCAGTCCCCGGCGTTACCGATACGGTCAATCAGGCGCGCGCGGTACCACTGGCGAACGCCGGCAGGCATGGGGCCATGCTGATAATCTGCAGCCGGGTACGGCACCAGGACCAGCAGTTCAGGATTGGCGTAGTCGGCAGTTGTGGCGCGCTGAATCTCTGTATAGGCCGTGTCGCCTGAGCCATCCGGAAATTTCCAGGTCAGGTCGATATGCCAGACCACATCTTCGGTCGCCAGGAGGTTGAGCGGAGTACCCGGTTTTCCCGTTTTACCGGAGAGATAAGTTGTTTCACCGTATCCCCATGGTGACGACGTATCCTGCGCATTAAGTGCCCGGACGCGCACGTCATAGCTGCCCGAATAAATGCCCTGAACCGAGAAACCCTGCGCGCTGGTAACCGGAACGTTTATCCAGTCCCCGTTGTCCTTACGCCACTGGGCAACATACCGGATTGCGCCCTCCACCTTATCCCATGACACGTCCAGGCTTGCTACAGTCAGCCCCTGAGACACATGATCGCTCTCAGTCACCAAGATATTCTTCGGAGCAGACAGGACGCTTATCGGCGTGACTGTGATCGGGGGCGACTCGACCCGAACGCCGTCATCGATGTAACGGTATTTGTTTGGATCATGCTGAATGGCCGTAATAGTGAAACCGCCTGTGCTATCGTCGTTAGCCGCGATTGAGGTGACCCTAAAGTACTGTATTGCGAGGTTATCACTGTCTATCGCCCAGACAGCGCCCGCCACAGGAACCTGACTGAATGCCGTAGCCACCGTCACCGTTTTTTTATCGGCGCTCACCGCACTGATTGTCCGCGTCTGGGCTTTTCCGTCGGGAAGGTTAACCACCAGCCGGTCTTTCGCCGCGTAGTCTATTTCTCGATCAAGGGTAATCTGGCGGCCGTTGACCGTGCTTATGCGGCCACCGTTCTCCTTACCAGAACGGAAAGGATCGGCGACACCGATAATTTCAGCGGGCAGAGGGATATAACCGTCAAGCCCCACGCCAAACGATACGGTCCCGTCTTTGGCATTGGAGAGCAATACCCAGCGACCGCGTCGGTGCGCTTCACTTTGCGAGGTGCAGCCGATTGCGGTCAGGGACGTCTGCCGGACGTCGTAACGTTCTACAAGCGCCGAATCGTAGACCCCCTCAACGGTATCACTGTAATGGTTCTGTGGATCGGACCAGGACACCAGGCAGGAGCTGTAGCGATTCTTGTATGAGCCGCCCGCATAAGTAAACAGTCCATCGATAACGTTTGAGACGTTATAAACCCAGTCAACATCGTCCTGCGGGACGTCTGCCTGGACATAAATCTGATCGTTGCCCCAGAACGTTATTCCACGAAATACCGCGGCGAGATCGTTAAGTACCTGCCAGGCGTCCTCCTGGCTCTGAATGAAAACGTTGCAGGTGAAACGCGGTTCGGTGCCACCGGCCCCGTCGGAAACCATTTCGTCACAGTACTGGGCGATTAAATACAGCGCCCACTTATCCACCATGGACGCATCCACGCGCGTGCCCATGCCGTAAATTTCATCCAGAACCAGATCGTAAAAGATCCAGGCAGGGTTATTGGACCAGGCCATTTTGAACCCCCCGGACCATGAACCAGAATAGGTTCGGGTTATCGGATCGTAATTTTCCGGAACCTTAATCAGCTTGCCTTTTATCTTACAGGTCACTTTCGGCGCACTGCCGTTGAACTGGCTGCTGTCCACTTCGACATACAGGAGCGCTGTTAAAGGATAACGAAGCTTGCTGTCGATGACTTCCGCATAGGAAAACACCTTGAAGGCGTTAACCAGTTTCGAATTTGATCCGCTGGCATCAGCCGTAATACGCCTGACCCTGACAGACCAGCCGGACGTGGATTTTGGCAGTTCGATACGGTGGTCACGCTGATATTCCGTCGTGGTCTTTCCGTCAAACTTGCCGTTTACAACCGTTTTCCAGGCGCCGCCGTCCGTTGATAAATCGATCGCATACTCGGTAACCGTGCCCACCATATCGCCATTATCTTTATAGAGATACTGGACCGGAAGGCTGAGCTTGATGCGGATGGCATCCAGGGAAAGGTTGGTAAACTGGCGTGTCCAGGGCGCGGTGGTGGTGACAGTTGTGCCCACCGCCAGCTCGTTATCGACCTGGGGCATCCCGGCAATATAGGTCTGGTCCTGTGTGCCCTTGCGGAACTCCCATTTCACGCCACTGAAATTGTATTCCCCGCTGTCGTTTGCCAGCGGCGTATCGTTGAGAAAAATGTTCTGAGCGGTCAGGTCGCCCTGTATTTCCCCCTCAGAAACGGCAATGAGCATTTTTAACTTTGCGACCGACAGCAGATCGTCTGGCTGCTCAACCGGAGTACGGGAACTGCCACCTCCCCCTTTGGCACCCTGCAGGATGGTTTCTTGTTTAAGAAGCTGCATTTTTTCACCCATAAAAAAAGATGCCGAAGCACCTTTAAGTTAGTGGCCGCTGGCCTACTGCTGATCGCTCGAGTACATACCGGCGCTGACTATCGCTCCCCCTGCCTCGATCAGACCGTAGGCCAGGGGGACAGGATGCCCCATAGCGACCGTATTGACCGGCGCCCCGAAGGCGTAGTTAGGCGTGTTGTCCGTGCTGGAGGATTTACCCGCGCCGAAGGATGGCTGGGGCGTGAGCATCTGGACAACGCCACCCAGCATCATTGACACCCCGACCCCGGTCAAAATTGACGTGGCGCTGATGGCTGTTGCACTCATCGCAGCCCCCCAGGCTGCCATACTCGCACCGGCGGTAAAGAATGCAGCGACCAGCGCAACGGCACCGACAACTATCTGCAGGACGCCCGAATTTTTGGCCCCCTCATAAACGGGCACGATCCGGTACACGCTTCCACCGCGGGTCATATCAAACTCTTCCAGCCCGATATTGTTGTCACCGTTAAAAAAGGCGAAACGGATCCCCTTCATATGAGCTTCCGACATATATTTTTTGAATCCGGGAACCTGTGAACACATGGCCCTGAGCATTTCGCGCAGGTCGGCAACATCAAACTGAACGCGTTTACCGAATTTTTTAGCCATTTTCCCTTCGAGAATAAGCGTCTTAACCATGCATTCGGTCCTTATGCCTGACCACCCGGACCGTTCTGTCGCGATAATATTTTCCATAAGGCGTTCGCGAAGAAAGATGCCCGAACAGATGATGGAGAATGATGTTGTCACCCACATATACTGCGGCGTGATTAGTCACCGATGCCTGCACACTCATCATGATGATGTCACCGGGCTGCATTGCACCGGCGGCAATCTCAACGAATCCCTCGCGCTCCCAGTTGTCGTCGTAGAGCCGATCCTTGCCGCTATCCCACCATTCGTAAGGTACCGAATAGTCCCCGAGAACAATGCCGTATTCGCGCAAATAATATTCACGGATAAGCGACCAGCAGTCCGCGTAACCCAGCACCCACTGTCGCCCGGCATAATCCCGGTCTTCACGCGGGGAGATCGTGCAAAAGTCCCCATCCGGCCAGGACATGATCCCCCACTCAATACCCGACCAGTCGCACTGGATCCGGTCCAGCTCTGAGGGCACCAGCCGTACCACATCCGGATGGGAATGAATGAGCATGATGATCTCACCGCGCGCGCGGGCAGCGAGCTGGTCTTCCGGGGAGAGCGTGAATGTCTCCTCGGGTTTATCGGCAATGTTGCGGCAGGGAATATAGATTTGTTGCTGGCCTGACTGAACAATCAGGCCGCAGGCTTCTTTGGGGTATTCAGCAGCGACGTGCTGACGGATAGCATCCAGCAATTTTTCACGCATTTTTATTTCCCCTGCAGGTTTGCAGCCGGAAAACCGCCGAACGGCAGCGGCGCGTCCGGGCCGTGACGATCCTGACAATCCTGCCGGCGGCCGCCACAAACATCTTTCGACGGGTCATCGGTCGGCGTACCGTCTTTGGTAAAGTATTTCGTGCCGTTGTAATCGCATCCGGTCCCGCTTCGGTACCAGCCCCGCATACACCAGGTGCAGACAGGAGTAATCTGCCGTGTCGGCAGCTGCAGGCTCTGAATATCGAAAGGAGAACACAGCTCGAAATCAACCTGTACCCGCGTCTCTGCGGTTTTAGCATTGACGTAAAAGAGCTGTACGCGCTCATCGGCCGGGCTGGCACCCGGATTACCGTTTTTCCAGTTGGCGGCATCGAGATACTTCGAAAGCGTGGTATGGATTTTGACCTTAGCCCTGACCATATCGTCATATTCAAGACACAGCGCGGTGACATAGTTTCCGACGTTCCCGACGGACAGCGTGGGCGTTGGCTGGGAACCTGTACTCGATAACTCCATCCCCTTCAGTTCATAGGGATGGGGATCGTACTGGTTTCCCTGCCAGATAATGGCGGGCAGATTTTCTGCGGCGAAGGCTGCCCACCCCTCTTCCTGAATATTGTGCGCATGAAAACGCAGCACCTGATCCATACCGAATTCAGTGCCGTCGATCTCAATAAGCTGAATAACGCTGCCGGGCTCAAGCTGTTGGATGTCTGCCGTAAAACTCATACTCCCCCCATAAAAAAAGCCGCCCGGAGGCAGCTTTCAGTGTTTGTCGAGAAAATCAGGGCGCGAACGCCTGTTCAAAAGTGAAGGCCACTGTGGCTTTTTTCCCGGTAGGGAAAGAAACGCTGAACGAATCGGCCTTCATTCTGAACAGCTTTTTTTCACCCCATGGAGTGGTCCACCAAAACGATTTAGTAACGTGAGACATCAGGAAAGCGCGCAGCGCAGCCGCCTCCTGTCTGGTGCCCGTCCAGTCCAGGTTCCACGTTTCCTGTTTGTCGTTGATCCCCATCCCCGCTATCTGTTTGTAGCCATCCCCGAACTGTGCCTGCAGCGTTCGGGCTGTTTCAGTGCCCTGCGCTGTTTTTCGCGTGCGCCAGGTAAACGTGTCCGTCACTGTATCCTCCTCGAATAAAGCACGCCGCCTGCGGACATTTCTTTTTTCAGTCGCTCGGTGATTGTCTGCTGAACAATCGCCTGCAGCTGTTTCGCCGTCCCCGTGGCGTTCGCCTGATTTATGCTTCCGTCACTCCCCTGCTGGCTGATGCTGACTGGGGCATAAACACTGATCCCGCCCATGCCAGCACCGGCTGCGCTCCCGCCGCCGACCAGTCCCCCCGTGGCGTACCCGCGCATCAGGCGATAGAGATTTGCCACGCCGATGCGGCTGGTTGATTCTTTGGTGAAGACGAATTCCCCGCGGTGAACGATACCGGCTGGCTCGTACTTGCCGCCGTGCCCGGTAAAACCGCCCACGTCAAAACCTTGTGGCCGGTATGACGGGACCGCGAATGACTGACCAGCAGAGGAGGTTTTCGCCCCGCCGCTAACCCAGCCCATTGCACTCTGGATGGTATAAGCCACCAGCAGCTGGTTGATAACAGACACAATCATTTTAAGGATCGAGCTGGTGAAGTCCCTGAAGCTCGCCTTCCCGGTTGTCGTCAGGCTGGTAAGCTGGCCCGCCAGCCCGCTGAACGTAGCCTGCGAAATCTGCTGAACAGAGCTGAAAACGTTTGTCGCTGAATCCTGATATTCGGCCCAGCCCTGTTTCGCACCGGCCAGCCAGTTTGCACGCAGGGCATCTTCAGCCTCGAACGTCGCCCTTTGCTCTTCCAGAACCTTTTGCTGCGCCTGAGGGTTGTACGAATAGCTTTCGCTGAGACGCTGCAGCGTAGTTTGTCGGCCGGCTTCCCGGGTTGATACCCCCTCAGACTGAGCCTGCAGGCCCGCCCTGGCGGCTTTTTGCTGCTGCTCAAACTTCACGGTCTGATCGGCCAGCTGGTTGAGCTTTTGCTGGCTGGCAACCTTATCGCCCAGGTCGGCCAGCTGCCGCTTGTACTCGAGCGTTTCTTCCTTATGCGCCAGCAGAGATTTTTCCTGCGCCGTAAGCTGACGACGCCCCGCGGCCTCCTGCAGAACGGTGAACTGATTTTCAGTTTGCCAGAGATCCTGACGCTGTTTACTTATGACGTCGTTCACGCTGGTATGCTGCTCAAGCGTTTTAAGCTGGGCCTGAAGGGTGAGAAGTTCGGCCTGCGCCTTTTCCTCGGCTTTGTCCCCGGTGGGCGTTGAGTAGCTTTTGCCTTTCGGCGTTTTAGGATCCTTCCACTGCTTTTCAATCCCGGCGCGGGCCGCGGCAATGTCCTTTTCAGTCCATAGCGTGGCGACACCGTCTTTCGCATCCTGGCGGTTTTTCACAATAAGCTGACTGAGCTTTTTCTCTGCTGAAGCCCGCTTTTCTGCCGCCGTCGCGCCGGACTCCACCAGCTGGTTAAACTGCTGCTGGCTGCGGATTGCCTGGGCCTGCTGGTCCGTTCGCATTTTTTCCCGCGCGGCTGCCAGCCCTTCCTGGGCGTATTGCTGATCGGCAAGATCGTAAGCCTGCTTTTTCAGCTCCACCTGCTGGTGTGCGTTTCTCAACCTTTCCGCATCAGCTTTCTGCAGAACGTTGTTACCGGCATAATCCGGGTCGACCTTAAGATTGCTGGACAGCGCGCGGTACTCTTTCTCTGCTGCCTGCCATTCAGCAAAAGAGTCCTGGCGCTTCATCGCGGTGTCAGGATTACGCCCGACGCCCAGCATCGCATCCCACGCACCGGAGGCGGCATTCTTCACCCAGTTCCAGGCTTTTTCGAGGGATCCGAGATTATCCTCGACCGCACCGGCGCGCTGAATGACCGCGTCGGAATATGCCCGCATGGCCAGCTCGGCGGCCTTCTGAGAATCCCCCAGCGCCTGAGCAGAAGCTATCTGTTCATACTGGGTGGCTGTCAGAAAATGAAGGGAATCGTTGAGCGTCGCGACCGCGTTTACCGGATCATCCTTCAGGCGTTTAAACTGATTTATGGTTTCGTCAACGGCCTGCCCGGTGGCCTGCTGCAGCCTGGCGGCAACATTGCTGACCATGCTGACGTCATTACCGCTGAACGCGCCGCTGCCAACGACCTGCGCCAGCACGCCTGCAGCGGCATGCTGAGTGATGCCATTACCTGCCAGCGAGCGCGCCAGCGCCTGCAGCTGCCCTGACGTTTTCCCCGCGTAGTTCCCGGTCAGGATCAGCTGCCTGTTAAATTCCTCAGACTCTTTGCTGCCGTCGTACCAGGCCTTACCCAACCCGAATACCGCCGCGGCAATCCCTCCGACCATGCCGGCGATCCCAAGACCGCGCAGTGACAGAAGCTGGTCTATCCATCCTGCCCGGTTAGCCAGCGTGATCCCGGAGCCGCGCAGCGCGCCGAAGTTACCGCGCATGACCTCGCCGATTAGTATTCCCAGTTCCTGCCGGGTAGCGGCACTTTGCAGCCCCAAACCGTGCGTGGCGACTTTGGCAGCTTCGAGCTTGCGGATATAGACTTCAGCCGCATCGCTGGCACCGACCTGCGCCGCCTTCATGCGCAATAGCTCGGTACCGGAGAGCTTTTGCTCTGCAACCTGTTGCTTCAGCTGGCTGAGGAATCGCGTGCGCGCTGCGGCCGATTTTTCCTCCACGATCTGCAGTTCTTTTTGACGGGCCGTGGTGCGGGAAATAAGGGCGAGATAATCCTGCAGGGTTATGTTGCCCTGTGCCCTCGCTGCGCGAAAGCGCGCCTGCACGTTCGCAAGCGACTGTGTTTCACCATTGAGCTGGCGAACGCCGTCAATCTGGCGGAAAAATGATGCCGCCAGTTCATCCTGTCGGCGGGCAAGCGCTGCAGCCTGCCCGTCATTCTCACGCATGCGTTGGTTAAGTTCGGTCACGCGGCGATGAGTTTCATCAACGGACCTGGAAACGTTCTGCCAGTCTTTTGTCAGCCCTTCGGTTGCGGCCGACTGACGGGCTTTCATGTCTGCGGCGGCCGCCGCGCCAGCGTCGCCCACACTCTTTAGTGCAGCGCTCTGACGGTCCGCAGCACGCTGCATTCGCGCCTGAACTTTATCAGACTCATCCGCCATTCCTGTCAGTTGCCCTTTGATTCGGGCGACCTGCTCGCTGAAGGTTGCGCGGTCAACATCCAGCTTAATAACCAGATCGCTAATCTGCTGGGCCATATCGGATACCTCCTGTGATCCCCTCAGCGGCGGTCATCAGCGTGTCATCATCCGGCTCGTCATCGCTGATGACGACATCCGAAGGAGAAAGCAGGCTGAAATGTGCGGGGGTAAGTTCCGGGTCGCGGAAGAAAAGAGTGGAGATGGAATAAAGCAGCTCTGAGAAATGCGCATCGAGCTGCGCGTCCTGAAAATAATGCTCCCGGTAGAACTGGTGCCAGTCGCCCAGCTCACTGGAAGTCATTCCAGCCAGCATGGCGCGCCAGTCGGGTCGCCCGAACTCGCGCGCCAGATTCAGGACAAACTTCAGCTCGCTGGCAAGGGCTTTTCCGCCGTAACGGGTTCTGCGCTTTCGGCCTCCGCTGAGGCATCCGGATCGGCAGCGTTGTCATCCTCAACCGGAACGAGCATGCCGGAGAGCAGCTTTATTTCCATTTCTGCTTTACCAATCGCCTCCGGCGGCCAGCCGCTAAGCACCTGCTGATAAAGCGTCTCCACATCCGTACCAGCCGGATCGTTATGCCACAAAGACATCGCAATCAAACGCGCACCGCAGCGAATATTTGAGCCAATCAGCCTGGCCGTCATTTCCTGATCGCTGATGCCGTCGCTGTCAGCGCTGACGGCCTTTTCCTCTGAGGCCATAAACGTGATGTACTCAATACGCTGCAGCGCCGACAACTCGAAGATGGTCAGTGATTCTTTTTGCCAGGTGAACTTATCTTTTTTCAGAAACATGCGTCCTTCCTTACGCTGCAGTTACGGTGACTTTGCAGACCGCCACGAAATTACCGGCGCTGGTCATAACAATAACGTCAGCGGTGCCTGCCGCCACGCCGGTGACGGTGATCGCGTTGCCGCTAACGGTGACCGTTGCTTTTGCCCCGTCTGAGGTTGCCACGCGGAACGAGGTATCTGAGGCGCTGGCAGGGTTAACCGTCACATTGAGCGTTGTGGTTGCGCCGACGGCCACGCTTGCCGTGGCTTTATCGAGAGTAACGCCGGTCACGGGGATATTCGGGGTACCGCTTTCTTCTGCCAGTTCCGGCTTGCCGGTATTGGTGATTTTCGCTGTACGGGTAATGACCTCTTTTGCCGGAATGGCTTTACCCAGGCTGCTGCACCAGCCGCGGAAAACGTCGACGGTACCGTTCGGGTATTTGATTTTGTAATAGCGTACTGAGCCATCAATAAACCATGCGACCAGGTCTTTTTGCCCTTCTTCGCCCGGCTTCCAGGCGAGGGTGAACGAGGTATCGCCAGCAGATTTTGCCCCTTGGGCCGTCGCGTTCCAGTCGGCATCCTCGTCGTCGAGGTAAGTGTCGTCATACGATTCGGCGGTCATTTCGCCCGGCGTCAGCTCTTTGATTTTCGCCAGGCGATTCCAGTCGATATCAGAGAGTGGGTTAGCGAAAGCGTTGCCCGTTCCGGTGTAAAGCCAGAGCGTCGTACCGGCGCCTTTTACAGGAGCAAGTGGATTTGGTGTTGGCATGTTTTCCTCACATTTCGTAAGTGATTGAATATTTCATATCGGCGGAGGTCCACAGCCCCATCGCATCATCGCGCTGGTAATCGAAGCCTTGTGGAACCATGAGCGTTAACAGTGAATCGAGGCCGGGAACATCAGCGAGGGCCGGATAGATATGGCTTTCCATCCATTCATCCAGTTCGGAATCTGGTACCTGCGAGGACAGGAAGACCTCGATATGTAGCGTTGCCGCCCACATATCGGCATCAAGTTCTTCGCCGGTATACTCCGCATCGGTCAGATAGACCGCGACGGCAGGAAAATCCTCCTCCTCAATGACAGCCGGGCGCCCGTCAAAAAACATGACGTCGATCCCGATGGCCTCTTCAAGCACATCAATAATTTTCTGGCGAATGAGAGTGTGTTTCATCGTGTCAGATGCAACCTCAGTTGTTGCCTGAGGGCATAGCCAAGTTGTTTTGGCATTTCCTCTTCAAGCATGCGTTTCTTCTCTGCTTCGAAAGCAGTAGTGAGGGGCGCGGACAATGGGATTTTGACCACGTCGATGGGATAACGACTTTTTCCTGCAATGCGCTTCATGACGTGCCAGCGGCCGTTCGCCAGGCGCTGGATAAAGGCGTCGCGAAAAACATAACGGCCAATTCTCAGCACGCTACTTTTTCGAACCAGCGGGCCTTTTCGGTTCGTCGCCCTGACCTGCGCGGCACCGAGTTTGATGGCGGGAAGGTTGCCCCGGTTAACCTTAATTCGGGCCGCTGAGTGCCCGGAAGCCGAGGCTTTGTTGATTCTCACCCTTTGTCTGACCAGCTTTACAGGTATCCCCGAAACGCGGTTATCACCGGCTACCGTTTCTTTCGCCACCCTTCGGACGGCAACCGAGACGCCATTAGCAGCAACCCGGTTCACAGCCCATGCGCTGGCATTGGGAACCATATTTCTGTCCAGGCTATCCAGGTTAGCAATCGCCTGCTCAAGACCTTTTATCGACATGAATGCTCCTTAACGACGCCGCGATCCGCCGGGAGGTGATCCACTACCCAGCCATACATGGCAGGAACCGCAATCATCCGGGCCCACGCGATCAACCCAAAATTCACGCCCGTTTACCTTCAGCGTGTCCAGACGTTCCAGCCCGCTTACATCCGATGAGTTCACAAAAAACGTCGGCTTGGTTCCGTCAATTCTGATCCCCGCTTCTGCGAAACCGATGTTCTCTGGATCGTCAAAGACCCCGCGGAGCGTGACGCCGGATAAAGATCCAGAGGTTATCCTTGCCTCTGCGCCCATCACTCCACGTATAGTGGTATCCGCGCGCGCCATCGCTTCATCAAAAAGATTATCGAAATCAGCCATTAGGCCCCCTGTCAGACTTCCCGGGCCAGCCCCTGAGAAACCAGTTCGGTAGCCTCCGCGTCGGTCACGCGAATAACGACACCAGGCTCAACAATAGAGAGGGACTCGTTGCGTGTGGCGTGAAGTGCATCAATGTGCAAGGTCACCAGTGTCTCAACCGCCACCAGCTCGCCGGGTTCATTTGACGCAGGATTCTCGGTAATAGAGCCAGAGGTGTTCTCTGGGCCGGGCTGGCCCGAGGTGCTGATAGCAGTAGTGCTGGCAACGGACACCTCAGCGCCCTCTTCTCCGTCTTCGTCGAGTTCCTCTTCAAGCTCAGAAATACGTAACGTAAGCTCCTGGATGGTGCCTGTGACGTTGACCTCACGATCAAGCTTTACGCCCAGCTCTTTCAGTCGGGCGATAAGGGTTTCTTTTTCTGTCATGGGAAATACTCCAGAAATGTGGCCCAACAGGGCCACTGGGGAAAGTTATGCCAGCTTGACTGAAACGAACGCGTCCGGATCTGGCAGCAGCATCAGCGGAGCTGACTGAATCATGGTGAACTCGCGAGCCGGGTCGCCCGTTTGCACCCAGTTTTTCGGATAGCGCGTTGAAGCATTAATGCCTTCACGCTGTGCATCTGCATCCAGAATGCAGCCATAGGTACGCAGACCGCGCGCCTGGGTATTTCCCAGCACCATTGTCAGATCCGGCAGGTAGTTCTTTTTGACGTCATCCTCGATGTACTGACCGGAGTACACAACGATGGCCACGTCGCCATACATCCCCTTATAAGAGACGGCCATTCCCAGGTCTTTCACGGCGGTTTCCAGCTCAGAGCTTGAACCGCGACGCGTATCCAGCTTTTCCTTCACCGCGTCAAAGGAGCGGAACAACGCCCAGCCCTTTGGATCGAATACGATAATGTTGACCACACCGCTGGCGTTAAGCGCGTACGCTTCAATATCATCGGTCGGGTCGTACGTTTTTTTGTCGCGAGAAGACCAGGCTGCTGCACCCACCTGGGTGATGTTGTTACCGGCACTGCGTCCCATATCAACTTCAACCGGCTCAAACGCTTCCCCGGTCATGGTGTATTTACCACTGAGGACTGCAGCAACGGCCTGCTTTTCTTCTACCTGCGCAATTGCAAGCTCTTCATCTTTCATGTTCTGAAGAATGATGCGTCGGCGGCGATAGGCAGGGTCGGCCAGATTCTGTGGATCTTCATCAGGCAGGCGGCGGAGGGTCATCAGCGGATTCACTTCGTGTTTTGGCTTCACATACCCCGGCGTAAATTCCGACGTGCTGCCACCACGGGAACGAATCACTTTCCCGGAGACAATCGGCGATACGTACAGCGCCATATTGACCATGCCCGGAATTTGCGACAGGTAGACTTTTTCTGTACTGAAGGGATAAGTTTCGCGAAAGAAGATACGCAGGAAGAGCGGATCGAACTTGAATTTCTTCTCATTGACCGCCAGAAGCTGGGCTGTTGTGTAAATTGACATAGATTTTTCCCGTAAAAAAAGCCGCATAAGCGGCTTTTATGAAAGTTGATGGTGATTAAACGATGCTGATCGCAGTACCGGCGAAAGCGTTACGCTTGATATTTTCGTCGGTAACGGCAGATGGCCAGAGCACATCTTCGATGCGGAAAGAACCGGATTTATAGAATGCCAGTTCAGCACTGCTCTGGTCAGCGGTAACCGCCAGAATGCCGGTTGCTGCACCTGCATGCTCGCCGTCCCAGACGGTTAGCTTGCCGGACGTAGCATCGAGCATGAGCGGGGTCATTGCCGGGGTGGATGCTGTCAGTTCGCCCGGTGCATACGCGGTGTGTGCCGGATCGCTGTTACCGAGCGGCTGGTGATGAGTAAATACTTCGGTGATTGCCATGTTAGCCTCTTAAACGGGGGTGTTTAACAAATCGTCGCCGGCTTCAGCAGAGGCATTCCCTGCTGAAAGAGCGCCTGGTGCGGTTTCCATCAGGCGATCCAGCGCCGTATCGGTACGCGCCTGGGCGCTTTGCGGCGCCGCGGCCAGAATGCGCTGTGCACTCTCGACCGTCATGCCCGGCGTTTCTGCCAGCGCACGGGCCTGTGATTCACGACCTTTTGCCTCTTCGCAGTTCAGAATACCCATGATGCGACCATTCTCGGCGGCTACGGCTGCCGATACCTGAGCGCTGAGGTCTGCCGGGGCCGTTAAGGCAGCAGTTGTTGTGTCAACGGTGGTGACCTGCTCAGCCGGTGCAGTCGTCTGTGTTGCTGCCTGGTCAGTTGGCTGATTGGTCGCTGCAGATGCAGAAGGTGATGGCATAGTTCCTCCAGTGGTTGTTTTTTTGCGTCTGTCGAGTGCTTCACGCATCACGCTGAGCGCGTCGGTATTGTTAACAAGTTCATCCGCCAGACCGTTATCCACGGACTCCTGACCGGAGAAGACGGCCGCTTCGGTGTCCAGCACGGCCTGCACTGACATTCCGGTATAAGCGGAAACCTTTTCGGCAAACATCTGACGAGTGGCATCGATGCGCGTCTGAAAATCAGCGCGAACGTCCTTTGGTAGTTTTTCGTAGGGATTGCCGTCGACTTTATGATCGCCGCTGTAAATCAGCGTGACCTCAACGCCGTTTGTTTTCAGCGCAGCGCCATAATTACTGTGCGCCATCATGACGCCGATGGAGCCGGTTCTGGCCGTTTGCGTGACAAGCCGTCGCGATGCAGAACTGGCAATTAGCTGCCCTGCGCTGCAGTTCATATCATTTGCCAGCGCCCAAACGGGCTTGATATCCCGCATCCGGGCAATAATGTCGGCACAATCGAAAGCCCCGGACACCATCCCGCCCGGCGTGTCCATATCCAGCAGAATACCGTCTACGCCGGGATCACTCATTGCCTGCTGCAGGCGGGCAATGACCCCGTTATAGCCCGTCATACCGGAATAAGGCTGCAGTGACCGGGTTTTGCTGACCAGCGTCCCGGAAACGGGCAGCACCGCGATCCCGTTTGTTACCTGATAGCTCCGCGCTGGCCGGGGCCCCATTTCCTCGTCATCGCCAAACAGCGCCAGCGGCTCTGCAATTTGTTCAGCACCGAGCGAGACGCCAGAAGCGGAATCAGTCAGTCGGGTGATACCCAGCTGGCCTGCCAGCGCGCAAAAGAAAACCCGCGCGTAGGCGGGTTCAAGCATCAGCGGCTCATTGAAGGCCATGCTGGCAATATGCGGGAGATTACGCAGCTCTGGCGTCATCTTTTACCTCCTCGTTTGATTTTTTCAGCCCAGATTCAAATGCAGCTGCCGCCCATGCCGGAGGTTTAAGTCCCGCGCTCCGGCGCTCCATAGTTTCACGTACCTGCTGAGAAAATATTTCCTGATAGTCATCTCCGCGTTTGGCACACTCCTTCTCATATGTGCTGAGACCAGCCTCAATCAGCATCACGGCCTCCTGCACCTCCTTCAGCCCATCAATAGCCATGCGCCCCGAGCCAATCCAGTTGGCGTTACCCCAGGCAGTTCTCGCCTCCTGGAAGCTAAACCTGGCTTTGGACGGAAGCGTGACAACCCGGCGCGCAATCGCCTCTTCGAGCCAGCAGACGAACATCTGGCAGGCTTGCCGGGCCGCGACAAACTTGCGACGCCCCATAAAGAACGCCCAGGATTCATTGGCGCTGGCGCGCGCCGTCGAATAGCTCATCTGAGAGTAGTTACGGGAAAGCTGTTCATACGAAACACCAAGACCGGCCGAAATATAGCGCAGAAGAGATTGTTCAAAGGTGGAATAACCGTTATCGGTATCCTGTGCTGACTGAAGTTTCAGGGAATCGCCCGGCATAAGATGAGGAACTTTCGCGCCACCGAGGCGAACCGGCGCTGCAGCGTAGTATGCTGCCATTTCGCCAAGCCAGCCCGTCAGCTTATTTTGCTGCTTACTATCCGCGCCGAGGATAAAGTCCATCGCCGTATCGGTATCAAGCTCGCTCTCGATTGTCGCCGCATACATAGCTTTTACAATTGCGCTCTGGAGCTGAGTATTTTGCAGGGTGTCGAGCATTTTCATCTGCTCCATCACGCTGTAAAACACGTTTGCACCGCGGGTCTGTCCATCCTCAAGTGGTTCAAAAATATGGATGAATGACGGCCTTCCGCCCGGCAGCTCCCGTGGTATATAGGTCCATTTTTGCGACATCCAGCCAGGATAGCTGTCTTCGCTGACGTAGTACCCCAGCGCTGCGCCGCTATCACTGATTTTGACACCCGCGCGACAGTTACGCGTGTCACCTGTATTACCGGGATTACTCACGCGTTTTGGACTAACCATTTTAAATTGCGTGCGGAAAAGTCGCGATGAATCACTGTCCCAGGTGGGCTGGACGCACAGTTCACCGTTAAATGCGTGCGTCGCAACGCCTTCACGGATCATCATAGTAAAGGTACGCTTGCGCTCGGCATCAATCCCGCAAAAGTCATCCTCCGCATATTCATACCAGGCGGCCTCCACCTCCCTGGCAAATGCTCGGCTTTCCTCTTCTTTAATGCCGAGATAACGCCAGCTCGGGCAGTAACTCAGTCTGAAAAAAGACCCGACGATGTGATCCTGGTGAAGCTGAACGGCGTTTGCCGCATAACCATTGTTACGGACCAGATCATCAGCACGGGCATTCCCCCGGGCGAAGTTCGGCAGAAGTGCGGCGTCGGCACTTTCACTCTGGGGATTCCAGGCATTTAGCTGCCCACCGAATCCGCCGCCACCAGCGTGATAGCCTGCATATTCCCTCAGGGAGGTTTTCCCGTCGGGGCCAACTAAAGAAGGAATTTTCATGCGTAGAACCTTGCCGGCCCGCGGCGTCGTGAAGTGGTACCGACCTGTGACTCTAGATCGGCGATGTACTTTTTCAGATCGCTGACTGACGTCGCCGTAAATTCCACCCTTCGACCGTCTTTCTGTACCGTCGCAACCCGTTTTCCCATCATCAGATCATGTAACGCTGCGCGCGCGGCATCCAGTTCAGCCTGTGTTGCCATTATTCGTCTCCCGCTAATGCCCTAGCATAATCCGCCAGAGATTTATTATTTTTACGGCCAGTGTCTTCTTCCCGTAAGCTGGCCAGAAGAGAATCCAGATCCAGCTGCCAGCGGGAGATACTTATCCGCAGAGCTGCAAGTGCATAGACAAAACAGTCAAGCGCCTCATTTCGTCGTTTTTTACTGTCCCAGACGATTTTTTTCTTCCCGTCTACCCACTTCTCAACCTGCTCTTCTGCCGTAAGCTGCTGAGCCTCAGCTAAATCATATATTTCAGGGTTATTAGGGAAGTGAACCGCTCCCGCCAGCGGTTCGTCGCCTTCTGCCACCAGCGTGAAACGGTTATAAATCTGCTCTTTCGCGGTGTCTGTTCCTACCTCAGTGAGATAAACCCCGTTCTTGTTACGCTTACGAGGCATATTCGCCACGGGCTTACCGTAAACAGATGCGCCTTTAACAGGGATGACACGAAACAGACCATGCTTTTTCGAGCGGTTATAAACAATCGTTGGGTCTATGCCGCCGATATCCCAGCAGATGCGGGAAATAAGCATCTCAACGCCGTTAGGCCTCGGATAGGTTTTGTTGATCGCCTCATCGAGCCTCAGAAGCGTGGATTCATCATCATGGCGACCCATAATGATAATTTTGTCGATAAGCCAGCTTTCCTCGCCAGGCCCCCAGCCCCAGACACGCATTTCGTAACGATCAAGCTGGGAGTCAATACCGGCAGTAAGGTAGGCCACGCGCTCCGGCACCCTGGCACCGAAGTGCTCAATACGTTCGGCCATCACCTCAGCATCAGGACGCTCACCAATTTTAGGCTCCCACGTTTCACCAAGCGTTGTGTTGACGAACGTCTTACGCTTGCCCGTGTCGCCTTTGGTCTTGATCCAATCCTTGACGATTTGCACCCAGGTAGTGAAGGGGCTATAGGCTGTCCAGACGTGAAAGGTTACGCTGTCAGGCGGATCAATTTCGGTACCCGATGATGAAAACCAGCAAAGTCCGTCACGCGTCCAGATCCCGGTTTCATCACAGATGTACCGCGCCTGCGAAAAATCGAGCTCCTGCTGTTTAATTACGCAGGCATTGTGTTCACACAGATATATAACGCTGGCAGGATCGCCCGGCGTCCATTTGAACCCGAATGGCGTCTCTTTATCGCCAAATTTAAGGAACTGCTCCTCCCCACAGTGTGGGCATGGAACATAGAAGCGCAAGAAATGCTCCGACTCCTTGGCGGCACGTTCAATCTGGCATGTCCCTTTAATTTTGGGTGTGGATCCTCGTATAGATTTAGGCCAGACCGACCCTTCAATACGTTTATCCCCCAGGAACGTTGGAGAGCCCTCTTTCTCGATATCATCGTCAAATGCCGCCAGCTCGTCATAACCCGCCACATCAACAGATTTTTCACGGTAGTTTTTTGCAGCTTTACCACCGAGGCACCAGAAACCTCGCCCATTCGAGAAACGTTTCATACTCAACGTGTTGTCCCGGTGCTTTTTACCGTACCAGGGCGCCAGCGCCAGCAGTGAGGGGATGTCCCGGATTGTCGGTTCGACATGGGATTTCATGAAGTTTTCTGCATCACCGTCGGTAGGTAACCAGATAAGCGAGTTACGCTGTTTATGCTGGATGAAATACGCATACACGCCGAGCAGCATTTTTGAATAGCCTACTCGGGCAGACTTAACGACATTGACCTCGCGGATATAGTCATTACCCATCGCATTCATTATCGCACGCTGAAACGGCAGCGTTTCCCAGCGCCCTTCCTGATAAGCAGACTCTTTTGGAAGGTAATAATTTTCGTCTGCCCACTCAACCGCCGTTTGCGGTTCTGGCCGGTACAACGAACGGAGCCCCGAGCGCGCGGAGTGCTGTAGCCCCTTAACCTGACTGTTCGATATATTCACTCAGCAACCCCGGTATCATTTCATCCAGCGCAGCTGCTTTGTTCATGGCTTTTATGATGTCCTTCTTGAGGAAATCAATATGTCGATTTTCCAGTTCCGGAAAGCGCCGCTGAACCGACAGAGGTATTCCATCAAGGATACTGGCAATTTCTCCGGCTATCCGCGACAGCACGAACGTGCAGAATGCGGTCTCCACCACCTCAGCGGACTCTTTTGCATTTTTTAGTTCCTGAGCATCAGCCTGGGCTCGGGTAAGCCTATGGCGCTCATAATCAATCGTGCCAGGCACAAGGTCTGATTCTGAATCAACTCTCAGCTGTTCAACCTCTTTGCGCAGCTTTTCGTTTTCTATCGCTGCGTCACGGGCGGAATACCATTCGATTACGGCGGCAGAGTCATAAAGCACTTCATTACCTTTTCCACCACCGCGCGCAACTGGCATTCCCTGATCCTGCCAGTTCTGGATCGTGCGGATGCTGACACAAAAAATCTCTGAAAGGCGTTTTTTATTGACCTCCATGACGAACTCCAGGCGAAACACAGGGTAAGGAAACTATGCCGGGTAAAATGACTACTACCAGGCTTTAACACTTCCTTTCTTGTGGTGGGTTATACCCAGCAAAGACAGATACTTAGCAAGAAGAAGAACGGAAAAGGCAAGATCCTGAAAATTTTCATAAATAGCGAGAACCTGCGAGGTCGCCGCCCCGTAGCAGGCCGAATTGCCGGAAAGGACCCAATATGATAATGAATATCATTTGCAAAAAAAAATCGAGCGCACAAGTATCCATTTAGATGTCCAAACGTTCAAGCCTCATCGATTGACTGACTAGATAGCACCTCCCGCCCTAAATGATTTGCTGAGAGCATCGCCCACTGCGTCATTCAGTGCCTGTTGCAGGTCAACGGTTGATGTTGCCTGAGCAGCTATCCCAGTCTGAAAGAATATGAACAGATCGCTTTCGCGCACAGGATATTTGCTTGTTTATCCTCTGTAAGGGATATTGCCATTACGATGGGCCTCACCATTGTGAGGACAATAAAAAACCGCCCGAAGGCGGCTAAATTTAAGGTTCTTCTCTTCGCTTGATGTCAGATTCGATTTCCCTGTCGCTTCGTTCTCTTTCACGCTGAGCCTCTTCAGGATCAAAATCAGGTAGCGATTCCCAACCATCATCTGGACCATCTTCATCTTCGAAGAACCAAAGTGGTATTTCAATTCGATCGCCTACTTCCCAATGCTTTTCATCCAAGACTTCTTTTGATGTCTCTTCGGGAACGTTGAAGTAGTATGAATATACCATATCGCCAGAATTGCCAGTATCCTCTTGGATCAGATCTTCATCAATTCCCGACTCTTCCAGTTGTTCATCTGTAAGGTCCAAGAATTTAGCTAACTTTGACTGAGTCATGCGTTCTCTCCTGTGTAGTTGAGAGACTAGCTAAACACACCATAAATTACATGTAAATTTCTGTTTTTATTGACCATGACGTCAATCCAACTTCAATAGCTAAGCCCAAACCAAAGCTGTAGGTCTTTACGATATCGTTCATCCATGTCTTTACCTTTGTTGCGTTAAAAGCCCCGCTAATGCGAGGCTCTGGTTTCTTTCTGGCAGTTCGCCTGCCACGCTTTGTTATACGCCAGAATGTCTTTCTTCGTTTGGCGGTCCATAACGTCGATGTCGTGATCAGTCAGGTAGATCGGCTTTACCCAGTCGCAGGCGGTATCAACCACTACCGGAGGTCCAAGTTCCACGCAGCTCGCAATCAACAAATTTTTCAGAGAGACATCACTCCGGCCCGGTACACCGGCTCGATGGCCTCCCAGTCCGGGGTTGCTATAATTTCCTCTAGTTTTTAGTCGGTTGATAGCTGATATTGTTTATTCAACTAACCGTGGTATCCACGACAGAGAAATCATTCCTGTCAAGGAAATCACATCTATACCAAGGAGGATTCATGGTTGATGTAATGCATTACGTTGTTATCAAGAAGCACGCGATTGACGACGCACCTTTAGTCGTTTATCTCTTCAAGAGCGACGGTGGCAGGTATTTTTCTGCGGCACGCGCACCAGAGGATGTTGAGTTTGATATCGGCGATATCCTCAAACATGATGTTGCGAATATCTGGGTTCGTAGCGATGGGACAAAACTAAAATTTGAGGGCAATATTACTTGCTCTACCCTCGAAGAGGCTGAGGCCCGATTTACACAACTAATTACCGAAATTGGATGAGAAATCCAGGGCACTCAGTGAAGAACTACTGAAGTGCCTTTATTGGCTGGCTCTTGCTTTCTCAGCCTGCCTTATGTCGGCTTTGTCGCGATTACACTGCCCAAGTGCAGAAAGCAGGCCGACATTCAGGTCCAGACTTTGGCCCCATGACATGGGGTCCGGTATTGCCGGGTAAGGCGTCTCAACTGTGAGGTTTACCGGGAGCGGCACCACTGGCACCTTGATGTAAACCGTCCGCGTATTGTTGCAGCCGCTTAACTGCGCCATCAGGAACAGGACGGCGGGCACAATCATCGTTCGCAACAGCAACCTTGATATCTGCTGAGGCTCCCGATGCGCCCAGTGCGATCTGCTCTGTTGCATGCTGATTGGCCTCGGAGATGGTGTTGAAGATAGACATGGTGGTCAGGACGTTAGATGCCACAGTTTCAGCGGCGTTAATCTGCTGCTCGGCTGTTTCTGCCCGCTCCTGCTGCTGACTGGCGGTGTTGTGGTAATGGATTGCCAGCCAGCCAAGGCACACAATCAGGCACGCCATCGCCGCGGCGAAAATGACTGTAAGACGGCTCACTGATCCATCCCCCAACATGCAAGCGCGCTTTCCTGGTCTCGCCGTTCTACCTGACCGTAGCAGCCGTTCTTCTGACCTTTAGTCATGCGGCAATCGCGACCACCGTCTTTAATCCACCAGCGGATTGCCTCGCATGCCCCGCGGCGGTCACCGGCATTAATGCGCTTAAAGAACGAGGACGGGAAGCACTTACCCGGCCCGATGTTGTACGGGCAAAAAGATGCGATCCCGGCTTTTTGCGGTTCGGTAAGCGGAACCGCAATATTGCGGTCAACCCACGCCAGAGCCTTATTGCGTTCGATGGCGTTCACCTGATTGCATTTGGCCTCTGACAATTTCATGCCTTGCAGAACCGGTTTACCATCAACCATTGTTGCGCCGCGGCAAATAGTCCAGATACCGCCGCCATCTTTGTAGGCCGTGAGGCTGTTACCCTCTTTCTCATTCAGAAACTGATCGAGGATTACGGATGCAGGAGCACCAGCCAGTATCAGCCCCAGAACTGCGGTACTCAACTTTGCTCTGGATCCCATCACTCACCTTCCTTTTGTAATGCCTCAACGACCACGCTTGCAGCATCAGGACGCTCGTGAAGGGGTTTATCACCAACACCTTTCAGGTAGTCATTGACCATTTTTGTTCGCTTCTCATCCTCTCTACGCCTGCGGTTTGCATCTACCCGCCCGTTAATGTACGAGGCTAGCGAAATAAGCAGACCAGCAGCGCCAAAGAACATGAACACCAGATCCTGAGTGGTAAATCCAATGGCTGACGCCAGAGCTGCTACCCACGCGAAGAACTGCGTGAAGATGTTCCCTGAATCATTCATTTTCATGGTCTCTCACCTCGCTGTGTGCGGGTGCTATGTGGAGGAAATAAAAAAAGGCCGCTCATAGGCAGCCTCGAAAAACCTACCAATGATGGGAGGATTTCTATGATTAAGCAGTGTGACAAAGTAACCACTCTTACCAGGTTACGATAGTTTTTGCGTACGCGTTAATTTTTTTATATGCTGTTTCTTTTTGCAAAGGAGTCATAATGAAAGCTGTAGACTTGATCAAAGGAATGCAAGCTCGCAATATCTCGTTTAGACTTTTACAATGCGAGTTGAAACATTATGGTATGCGTTCTGCCAGAGGATGGGCAGACTTAATTGAAGAATATAAATCACTTTCCACCAAAAAAGACGATGATAACTTCAATACGATATACAACAACTTCTTAAAATACAGCGATAGAGCAGTATTTTTTATAGAACCACATGATAAAAAACATATCCCATTGATAAAGAAAATCTTTCTAAACATGGTCGATGCAAATGATCGGGATTATAAAATCTATGAGAAAGCCTT
>NZ_JADBPZ010000005.1:0-196339 GCF_014893445.1 Enterobacter cloacae complex sp. P29RS
CCGTATGTTCCCCTCACCCTAACCCTCTCCCCGGAGGGGCGAGGGGATTGCTCAGTGCTCGCATTAATTTGTGGGGATCCCTCAGCCCACAGGGAGAGGGAGAATCTCATTTCGCAATTCCTGCGCTTTAACTTCTCGTTTCTTGATACTTACCCTGATAACTATTATTGTGACCGCGTGTGACGAGAGGTTTCCCCATGAGTGAAGAAGAACTGTTTAGCCGCAGGCCGATGGGCATGCGGATGGCGATGATCGTGCGCCAGTGGCGTGCCGTCATTGACGACGCCATTCTCGATACCGGGTTAACCCAGTCGAGCTGGACGGTGATGATGCAGTTGCATCAGCTCGGGGATAACGTCTCGGTGAGTGAGCTGGCGGAGGTGCAGGGCATTGAACTGCCGCCGCTAATGCGCACCCTGACACAGCTGGAAAAACAGGGTTACCTGCTGCGCACCGTCTCGCCGTATGACAAGCGCATCCGGCTTCTGACGCTGACGCCTGAGGGAAAAGCTGTACTTAACAGGCTCACCCAGGTAATTGAGACGCTTCAGACGCGCGTATCGCAAAACATCGCGCCTGAACATCTCGACATTTTCAGCGCCACCCTAAATCAAATCGCCTGCAATTTGCGGACAATCCGCGAAGAAGATAACAAGACCGAAAAATAATGACTCCTGAACAAAAGTTTGCCCGCTGGGTAAGGGTAAGTATTGCCTCTTTCCTGCTGATGTTTGTCTACTTTATCGTCGCGGATATCTGGATCCCGCTGACGCCGGATTCCACCGTGATGCGCGTGGTGACGCCGGTGTCTGCCCGTGTCTCCGGCTATGTGGCGGCGGTCCATGTCCACAACAATAGCCAGGTGAAGAAAGGCGATCTGCTGTTTGAGCTCGACGACACCCCGTTTCGCAATAAAGTGGAAGCGGCGCAGATCGCGCTTGAGCAGGCTCGCCTTTCCAACGAACAACTGGACGCGCAGATCGCCGCCGCGCAGGCCAGCCTGAAGACCGCCGTGCTGACCGCGCGTAACGACAAAGTGACTTTCGACCGCTACCAGAAACTGAGCACCCTGCAGAACGTGTCGCAGGCGGATCTGGATAAAGTCCGCACTACCTGGCAGAGCAGCGAGCAGTCCGTCAGCTCGATTCAGGCGAATATTCATAACCTGCGCATTCAGCGCGGCGAGCGGAATGAACACCGTAACGTGACGCTGCAAAAATACCGTAACGCGCTGGATGAAGCGGAGCTGAATCTTGGCTGGACGAAGGTCTACGCCGAGGCGGACGGCACGGTGAGTAATCTGCAATTAAGCCCCGGTTTTTACGCCTCGTCCGGTTCGGCAGCGCTGGCGCTGGTGAATACGCAGACGGATATTGTGGCGGATTTCCGCGAGAAGAGCCTGCGTCATACCCACCAGGGGACCGACGCCGCCGTGGTGTTTGACGCCTTTCCGGGACGGGTTTTCCGCGCCCACGTGACGAGCAGTGACGCGGGGATCCTCGCCGGTCAGGAAGCCGTTAACGGTCAACTTTCTGAACCGGAAACCTCTAACCGCTGGGTGCGCGATGCCCAGCGAATGCGCATTCACGTGGCGCTGGACGAAGCCTTACCGAAGTCGCTGCCGACCGGCGCGCGCGCCACCGTACAGCTCTACAACAGCGAAGGGCCCTTTGCGCGCTTCTTCTCCGGGATGCAAATCCATCTGGTGAGCCTGCTTCACTATGTCTATTAGCACCCTGGCGCGGGTATTTACCCCGCACGGCAACATCGTCTACACGGCAAACGACTTCCGCCAGACCCTGCGCATTGTCTTTGCCGGGATGATTGCGCTCAGTATTTCGAGCTTCTATAACACCAGCTACGGCGTGTTTTTTGTGGTCTACCCGATCATGCTGCTGTCGCTGGTGCCGGTGTTTAACCGCCACGTGGCGAAGCAGTTTATCTTCAGCGCATCGCTCAACTGCGTCGAAATGGTGATCATCATCGGCTTTCTGTCGCAATGGCCGGTCATTATGACGCTGGTGGTCTTTGCCCTGTACGTGATGCGCTTTCGCTTTATGAGCAAGGGGCCGCTGTTTCTGTTCGGTTCGATGGGCGTGGTGTGCCAGAGCGTAATGCTCAACTTTATGAGCTACCCCACCACCAACTGGCACACGCTTTTGTTCTCCAACATTGAAGCGAGCGTGATGGCGGTGTGTCTGAGCGCGCTGATGAATTACCTGCTGCCGGACGTGGAGCCACGTAAGCCGCCGCCGCTGATAGAGAAAGACGATGCCCGCGTGCGCCACGAGTCGCTGCTCTCCGGCACCGTGGCGACGCTGATTTTCGTGGTATTTCAGATGAGCGACTTAAGCGATTCGCTCTCGGCGCTGATGGCGGGCATTCTGATCCTGTTCCCGATGCACTACCGCGGCGCGGTGATGAGCTCTATCTGGCGCGTGGTCGGCGTGGTGCTGGGCTGTCTCTATATCCTCGTCGTTCAGCTTATCCTGTACGATCACAGCAGCCATATGCTGCTGATGATGCCGCTGATCGGCCTCGGGCTGGCATTTGGCGCGCGCCTGCACGTGATGGAGAAGGTCGGGGCCGGGGTGGGATTTTCCAGCATTACCACCATCGGCATTATGTTCGGGCAAAACATGCATCCGGACAGCGATCTGGTGTTCAGCGATCTGTACCGCATCACCTCCGTTACCTTCGCGCTGGTGGTCACGCTGACGATGGTCTTTCTGGTGCACCTGATCCTGAACCGCTTCGAGGCGACGCGCTACGTTATCGCGCCGCCAAAAGCGGATTAATGCCCCAGCACGGCGGGCAACTGAGAAAGTAAAAACAGGATCAGGCCAATCGTTCCGCCTACCAGGGTACCGTTTACGCGAATGAACTGAAGATCTTTACCGATATTGAGTTCTATCTGGCGTGACATATCTTTGGCGTCCCAGCTTTTCACCGTGTCGCTGATATGGCGCGTCAGGAATGCCGCAAAATCCGGCGCGACGCGGTGCGCGGCCTGCTCCAGATGCTCGTTCAGCGACGCACGCAGGCTGGCATCATTCGACAGCGTCTCACCAAACCACAGCCCGGCGTTGGCGATACGTTGCTTCACGCGGGAATCGTCGCTCTGCATGTCATTTTTCAGCCACTGGCGCAGGTCAGCCCACATTTCACCCAGGTAGCGGTTAAATGCTTCATCATTCTTCAGATAGTGCTTGATGTTGTCGGCTTTGGCCGTCATCTCCGGGTCGTTTTTCAGGTTGTCGATAAACTTCAGCGTGGCGCGGTCAAATGCCCGACGGATCTGGTGCGTGCGGTCGTGGCTGATATCATCCAGCAGCGTGTTCACCGCGTTCGACACCATCTCTGCGCTCTGATCGCCCAGCCACTCGGTGGGCAGCACCATCGCCTTGCGCGGATGCTCGGTCTTCAGCCAGTGGACGATCTGGTCAGAGATAAATTCCCGCGTGCTCTCGCGCTGAATCAGGGTAATCAGACGGTTGATGATGGCGTCCAGCAGCACCTGGTGACGGTTGTTTTTGGTCATGCTTTCCAGCATGACGGCGCTGGTCTCGGTTAAATCGACCTTGTCGATAGCCTTATGCACCGCGCGTTTGAGCAGGCGCTGAATGCGCCCGTCGTCAGTTAGCTCAAGAAAACCGCTCATCACCTGCATCAGATGCAGCCCGACGCGCTGGGCGTTGTCGGGCTTGCTGAACCAGGCACCAATCATCTGGGCCGGCTCGTAGCGGCGAATTAATGCGACCAGCGACTGGGTATCCAGAAACTTTTCCTGCACGAACTGGCCAAGATTGTCGCCGATGCGGTCCTTATTGCGCGGGATAATCGCCGTATGGCGCGAGATAAAGGGAATTGGCACCCGGCGGAACAGCGCGACAACGGCAAACCAGTCCGCCAGCGCGCCGACCATCGCCGCCTCGGCAATAGCTTTTGCGCCGCGTACCCAGAAGGTTTGCGGCAGGAACAGGGTAGTGATAAAGGCCGCAGCGGCAATCAGCAGCAGCGACAGCGCGAGAAGCTTGGCGCGTTTGAGTTCGGTATGTTTTTCCATGGGTTAAGGATAGAGGGATACGGGGGAAAAGTGCAAAAACCGCCACAGCACCCACCCACCAAACCCCATCAATACCACCCCCGCCGTGCGCTCTATCAGCCAGAGCGAACGGCTGAGCTTTCGCTGAACCGCCGGTAACCCCATCAGCGACACCAGCGCAAAATCCCATACCAGTACTACCATCACCATCCAGACGCCGCAGGTCGCCTGCTGAAGCAGCGTGACGTCCGGCCCGAGTAACGCCGTCATCAGCGCCAGGTAGAACAACGCGTTTTTGGGATTCAACAGCGCCGAACCCAGCCCCAGCAGGATCTGCTTACGCAGCGAGGGGCAGCGCTCATGTGTTTCATTTAGCGCCAGCGTCTGCGGTCGGCTGCGTACAAGATGCGAGCCGATCCAGAGCAAATACAGTGCGCCGGATAATTCAATCAACGTGAACAGCCACGCGAACTGACGCAGCGCGCTCCATCCCATAATGACCAGCAAAATGTAAAGCCCGTTTCCTGCCGCTATCCCGATGCACAATCCGGCGCTGCCGCGCAGTCGGTAGCGGGCGGCGTAGCCCATCAGCAGGAAGAAATCCGGGCCCGGGCTTAACAGGGCAACAAAATGCGCCAGCGCCAGGGCGAGAAAAGCGGAAGGGAAGAACAGTTCCATAGCGACCTCTGAAAGCAAAACTGGGGCCAGACTACGAAAACACAGAACCTATTTATTGTCTGATATTGATCGGCCCGTAGCGTACTGGCGCGGTGTGGCGGCGGTGTAGCGCACAAAGGTCTTATGAAAATGGCTCTGGTCGGCAAACCCGCTCTGGTAGCCGACATCGGCGATATCATCCCCGGCACGCAGCCGCGCTTTGGCGTACTCTACGCGGGAGATATTGAGGAAGCTGCCAGGCGTCAGGCCCGTGTCCTTCTTGAAGGTACGGATCAGCGTCTCCTTTCGCAGCGAGAATCGTTGCGCAAGTGCGTCGAGGGAAGGCGGGCTGGAAAGACTGGAAAGAAATGCCTGCTGAACCTGCTGGCTGGTTGATCCAGGCTTTTCTGCCTCATCCATGCAATGGGGAAGGGCAGCAAGCAGCTTGTCCACGGACGCAGGGGACATCCTCTCAACAACTTCCCGGTAATACATAAACAGCGTAGCGTTGCGAATCACCTGAACCGCAAGGGGAAGGTCCGTATCGATATAAAGCATATGATAACTACGCGGCTGCCCGGCAACAGGGTTGCAGCTGTGTGGGACATAAGCCGGGATCACAATCAGGTCCCCGGGCTGGAGGATGTATTCTCTGCCATTACACACGCAGCATGTCTGGCCTTCCACAATTGCGCCGATGGAGAGCTGAGGGTGGCAATGGCGTTTGTACGCCTGCATGCTCTGCCACGTGCTGCGTAGTTCAAGGCCCGAGGCGCGGTGAAAGGTCTGACGGATGTGGCGGGTATCGGTCATAGCAACTCCTTATGAAGGTTTTTTATACCACGCCAGCCACGGTATGGCATCGCTTTACTCAGAACCTTCCGGATATACCCAACTTTACGTCCATAGCCAGTCACATTGACTACCCTTAATACCCTAAGCGGTAAAACATGGAGATTCGATATGGCTTATCAGACAGTAAATCCTGCCACTAACCAGCTCATCAAAGAATATCCCTCCCACACTGACGCAGATGTTGAAGCGGCGCTGAAGGCAGCCGATGCGCTCTATCACTCCGACTGGGCGAAAGGCGACATAAGCCAGCGCCTGCCGGTACTGCATAAGCTGGCGGACCTGATCGACGAACGCGTGGAGGAGCTGGCGAAAATCGCCAGCCAGGAGATGGGTAAGCTCATCGAACAGAGCCGCGGCGAGGTGAAGCTGTGCGCGCAAATCGCCCGCTACTATGCGGACAACGCGAAGCAGTTCCTGGCCCCGGTGAAGTATGACTCTGAACTCGGGGAAGCATGGGTTGAACATCACCCCATCGGCGTGCTGATGGCCGTCGAACCATGGAACTTCCCGTACTATCAGCTGATGCGCGTTCTGGCGCCAAACCTGGCGGCGGGTAACCCTGTCATCGCTAAACACGCCAGCATTGTGCCGCACTGTGCGGAAACCTTCGCCCATCTGGTGCGTGAGGCGGGCGCGCCGGAAGGGGCGTGGACCAACCTGTTTATCTCGTCCGATCAGGTGGCGAACATCATCGCTGACGATCGCGTACAGGGCGCGGCGCTAACCGGTTCAGAAAAAGCGGGCAGCGTGGTAGCGGCCCAGGCGGCGAAGCACATTAAGAAATCCACGCTGGAGCTTGGCGGTAACGACGTATTCGTGGTGCTCGACGATGCGGACCTGGATAAAGCGGTGAAGATCGGCGTTAACGCACGGCTCAACAACGCCGGGCAGGTCTGTACCGCGGCGAAGCGCTTTATCCTGCATGAAAAGATTGCCGATGCCTTCCTGAGCAAATTCACCGAGGCATTTAAGCAGGTGAAGATTGGCGATCCGCTGGACGAAAGCACCACGCTGGGGCCGCTGTCCTCTAAAGACGCGCTCGACACGTTGACCAAACAGGTTAACGAGGCGGTGAAAAACGGCGCTACGCTGCACTATGGCGGCAAACCTGTGCAGCGAGACGGGAGCTTCTTTGAGCCGACCATCCTGACCAACATCTCACGCGACAACCCGGCGTACTTCGAAGAGTTCTTTGGCCCGGTAGCGCAGATTTACGTGGTGAAAAACGACGACGAGGCGGTCGCGCTGGCGAACGACTCCCACTACGGACTGGGCGGCGCGGTGTTCAGCCAGAACATCGAGCGTGCGAAGAAAATGGCGTCGCGCATTGAGACCGGGATGGTGTACATCAACTGGCTCACCGATACGGCGGCAGAACTGCCGTTCGGCGGCGTAAAACGTTCGGGTTACGGACGCGAGCTGTCGGATCTGGGGATCAAAGAGTTTGTGAACCAGAAGCTGGTGGTCGTTCGCAAGTAATGTCGGACATAAAAAAACCTGCCATCCGGCAGGTTTTTTTATTAACAGTCTCATCGCCTTTTTTGCCTGGTGGCGCTGCGCTTACCCGGCCTACAAGGTGCAATAATATTCATAAATTGCACCCTTCATTGTAGGCCCGTGCAAGCGTAGCGCCGCCGGGCGAAACGGGCAAACAGGCTTAGAAGGACACGCCACCGCCTACATATGCGCCGTCAATCAGCGTGTGGTTTGGACGACCGTCTTTACCGTCTACGCTCACGTGGCGGTAGCCCACTTTCAGCGTAACCGGTTTGACCGGGGTCCAGCTTACTCCGCCGTTCGCTTCAACGTAGTTCTTCACGCTGTTGTTCAGGCCGTCTGGCGCAACGTAGCCTTCACCGAATACCCTGATGCTGTCGGTCAGGGCAACGTTCACACCGCCGCCGACCGGGAACGCCACGCCGTTATCGCCTTTTTTCGGGCCAACGTAGAGGGCCTTAGCGCCTGCGTTCAGCATCACCGGGCCGACTTCAAAGTTGTAGCCTGCTCCTACGCCACCGGTTGTGGTGCCGTCATCTGTGTTTTTCAGCCAGCTACCTTCGGTGTACAGACCGGAGGTTGATTTCCCCATTTCCACATTCAGGTTGGTAAAGTTTTTACCCTGCTCAATGCTGCCGCCCATGGCCAGTGCGGAGCCCGATACGGCAGTCAGAGCGGAAAGAAGGAGAACGTTGAGCTTTTTCATGAGTTTTTCCTCGTCATCAAATTAATCTGAGGGCACCTTAACAAGAGCTGTTTATCTCTGCAAATGCGATGCTTGTCACGTTTTTATGCTGTTTTTGTTTGGTTTTTGAATTTTAAATGTTGTTCGAATGTTGACCCGGCAAGGAGTCAATACGTAATGCATTCGCGTTTAGGAAGGGTTCAGGATTCTCATTAAACGTACGCTGAACGGGTCGGAAAAAGTAGTTCAGGATGAATTAATTGAGTTTCTAATAATTTCCAAAAGTGTTTCAGTTGTCACAGATAAAGACACAGGTTTACATTTCTGGAGGTGGCTATACGCCCCGTTGTGCCGAACCGCTTTCACCATGTCATTTTTCTGACACGTTTCTTCATTACGTTGTTGGCTTCACTTACTGGGTGCTAACACTATGAAAAGAAAAATCATTCCTGTGCTAATTGGTTGTGCGCTCTCTTTCTCTGGCCTGGCGGCACAGCCAACCGCGGAGCGTTACATCGTCAGTTTTCCCGAAGGCGCGCATGTCAAATACAGCGGTGCGTTTGCCAGCGCGTTTCCGAACGGGCTGCCTGTGGGGATTGGCTCTGGCCTGCTGTTTACGGGCAAGCAGGGCGATGCCTTGACGTTTACGACCGTGACCGATCGCGGTCCTAACGCGGATTCGCCAAAAATGGGGAAAAATGACGCTAAAATCTTTGTTACCCCGGATTTCGCCCCGCTGCTAATGACGATCCGCGTGCAAAACGGTAAAGCGGAGGCCGTGGACGCGCGTCCTTTGCATGACGATAAAGGCGAAATCAACGGTCTGCCGCTGCAAAGTGGCGTGATTGGTTCCACCAACGAAATCGCGCTAAGCGACACCTTAAAAGTGCTGAAAGGCGATAACCGCGGGCTGGATACGGAAGGCATCACGCCGGACGGGAAGGGCGGCTACTGGCTGTGCGATGAGTATGGCCCGTTCCTGATTAATATTGACAGTAAAGGGAAAATCCTCGCGATCCACGGTCCACAGGCGGCGGAAGGGGAGAAATCCATCGCGGGCGGTCTGCCAAATGTTATCAAATGGCGCCAGGCAAACCGGGGATTTGAAGGCCTGACCCGCATGCGGGACGGACGTATTATCGCCGCTGTCCAGAGTACGTTGGATATCGACGGGAAGAGCAAAAAGCAGGCGCTGTTTACGCGACTGGTCAGCTTCGATCCGGCGACCGGAAAAACCGCGATGTACGGCTACCCTGTCGACAGCGCGGCCTACAGCAAAAACAGCGACGCCAAAATCGGCGATATCGTGGCGCTGGATAACCACACTATCCTGCTGATTGAACAGGGCGAAGATAAAAACGACGTAATGCGTAACCTCATCTACAGGGTGGATCTGAGCAAGGCGAGCGATCTGGCCGCCTTCGACAAGCCGGGCGAATACCCGGAATTTGACGATGAGAAAACGCTGGCGCAGCGCGGCATTACACTTGCGGAAAAAACGCAGGTGGTCGATCTGCGTGCGCTGGGCTGGCAGCAGGAAAAGGCCGAAGGGCTGGCGCTGATTGACGACAAAACGCTGGCGGTGGCGAACGATAATGACTTTGGCGTGAAGGTGGCGATGCACAACCCGGCCGAGGGCAAGAAGCTCAAGGATTATCGGGTGAACGCGGAAGGCAAGCTGACGCTGGATGACAAAGCGGTTGAAACTACCCTCAGCGTCAAGCCGCTGAAGAAGCCGGAGTCCGACAGCGAGCTGTGGATTGTGACGCTGCCGGAGGCGTTGAAATAATATTGGACTTTACCCCTCACCCTGGCCCTCTCCCCACAGGGGAGAGGGGATTGTTCGGTGCAGATACTTTTCAACGCGGAATAGTTAGATCGACTTAACGCTCTTTTCCCAGGTCTCGACCAGATGATCTCGCAGGCTTCCGGTTCCGTGCATTGTCACCAGAAGATTCTGTCGTGCGCGGGTAATGCCGACGTAAAGGCGCTTGATATCGTCACTCAGATCTTCACTGTCCCTTTCCTTTGCCGCATCCATAATGGCGACCGAATTAAACTCAAGCCCCTTGCTGCTGGGCAGCGGCATGACGCAGAGGTAATCATTCTGCGGGGACCAGTGCTTTTTATCATCGCTGGAGACAATCATCTGGTATGGGATCTTGCGGGCTTCAAGCCTTGGCGCGAGCATGCCTGAAATGCTGTAGGTTGAGGGGCACAGTATGGCGATTTCTGACCACGCAACACCTTCCTGTCGCTGCTCTGTGACCCAATCGAGGACGCGCGTAATCTCCTCGTCCTGATTATCAAAGCTGGCCAGCGCGGGATACTTCCCGGACAGGCCACCTGCGGCAGGCTGCTGGTATTTGAGAGAAGCTTCTATGTGATTATTGAGATAATTAAATGCTACGCTGCTGGCAAAATGGAGTATTTGCCGGGTGTTGCGATAATTGGTATCCAAAATAGTTGTACGGCCCTGAGCCTTTATATCGACGCTGGACAGGGTAAAATCGAGAGCTTTCTTTTTCTGATAAATTGACTGAGCGTCATCGTACAGAAACAGCAGGGAGCTATCTTTATTGTCCGGCATTTTGGCGAGGATTCTTAGCCATTCCGGTTTAAAATCGTGTCCTTCATCTATCAAAACGGCGCTGTACTGCTCCGGTTTGATTGCTCCCTCTTCAAATGCCACCGTCAGCGCATTCTCCATCAGCTCAATAAAGTTTTTGCTCCTGGGGGGAAGACGCCGATGCGCGTTTAATTGCTGATAACACCAGGCGTGGAAATGGATAACTTCGACGGGAAGTCTGAGGCTATGCTGTTCGAGCTGCGCTTTGAGTTTTTTAGCCAGCGTAATGTTGTAGCAAATCACCAGTATCGGTTTGGTGTTTTCAATGTTGTTGGCAAGCTCAATACATCGGTGGTGCAAAATGAGCGTTTTGCCCGAACCTGCCACGCCATGAATTACCCTGTGTCCCGCCCCCATACTTCTGGCGAGTTGTTCCTGGTTCCTGTCCATCATGCATACCACATCAGGGGTGTGGAAAGTAAAATTATCCAGGTCAACCCGCGTAACGGATGGGTTAATGCGGACATCGGGATAAAGATGCCACCGGATGCGGTCGAGCTGCTGTGGTGTTGTGTTATGAACAAAGTGATGTTTGAGAAGGGATTCGAGCCGGCCAGAGATTTGTTCTCGAGTCATAAACTCGTTGAGTTCGTCTTTGCATATCACCTGGCTGGCGGGCAATATTTCATTCAACTCCTCAGGTGTAAAACTCTTTTCCAGCTGTGCCCGAGTGATGTTGCTCAAATAAACACCGTATCCATACGGCATAATAAAACCGCCCTCATGCTCTCCCTGTTTCTGGCGAAGCAGGGGATCTTTTTTCAGGCTATTGATGATATGAAAGGTATATTGTCGAACTTGTTCGAGTGGGTTCTTCAACGGCTCTATGCCGTTTTTGGTTTCATAATTAATATGGGTTTTATTAGCCGATTTTATTTTTGTGATATACCAGTCTTTCACTTCTATAAACAGCAGCCCTTTATCGGGGGCCAGAATCACAAAATCAGGATGTTCGTCTTTGTCTCCCATTCGGGTATCATACCAGCAGGTACATTGTTCGCTGAGCCCACCCTCCAGAAGCCTTGCCAGTCTTTTTTCTCCTGCCGTAATTTTCTCGCTACAGCTGCTAACCGTGGGAATAATGATTGCCATATTACGCCTACCAATTCATGAAAATTATATGAATCCAATTAATTAATATTGTAACCAATATTAATCAAAGCATGATTTCATTCATGATAAGAACATTAACAGACAATATTGCAAACAGAAAGGGCGAAACCCGCATTTTGCCCTAATGAAATACGCCCCCTTTACTGTTTAAAGGGGAGCGACGATTTACTTTTTCAGTCCCGCAAACGCTGCCCGAATTTCCTCTTCCGGCAGCTGTATTCCAATAAACACCATCACGCTGTGCGGCGGTTCATCGCCCCACGGACGATCCCAGTCGGCGCTGTACAGGCGCTGCACGCCCTGGAACAGCAGGCGGTTCGGCTCGCCGTCGATCCACAGCATTCCTTTATAGCGCAGCAGATTGTCGGCAAACGACAGCAGCAGGTTCTCCATCACGCGCGAGACCTCGCTGATGTCCACCGGGTAGTCCAGCTCCACCACAATCGACGCTACGTCATTTTGCTTGTCTGCCATAAAGTGGAAGCGCGGTTTCGCGGTGACGTTCTCCTCCAGCATAAAGCCGTTGGTGTTGAACAGCTGAGACAGGTCGATATCGCCGTGCGTCACGGTATAAATGGGTGCGCGCGAGTTGATGCGCGTCAGGCGCTCACGCAGTTTTTCGCTTTCACCCGCCACGTCGGTTTTGGTCAGCAGAATGCGGTCGGCGTAGCCAATCTGAGACTGGGCGATGGTGAACTGGTTCATCTGCTCGTCGGCGTGTACCGCGTCGACCAGGGCGATGACGCCGTCCAGCAGGTAGCGCTGGCACAGAATGTCGTGGGAGAAAAAGGTCTGAATAATCGGGCCGGGGTCGGCCATGCCGGTGCACTCGATCACCAGACGGTCGAAGACGATGTCACCGCGATCGCGGCTGTCGAGCAGGTCCAGCAGGGCGTCTTCTAATTCACTGGAGCGGGTGCAGCAGATGCAGCCGTTGGTCAGGGTTTTGATCTGCGTGGCGCGGTCGCCAATCAGCTGATCGTCAACGGAGACTTCGCCAAATTCGTTTTCAATGACGGCGATTTTGAAGCCGTGCTGTTCATTCAGGATGTGGCGCAGCAGGGTGGTTTTACCGGCGCCGAGAAAACCGGTCAGCAGGGTAACGGCAATCGGGGTCATGGTTTCTCCTTTAGCAGCAGCGGACGCCGCCTTCTCCACTTCCGCCGTAGCGCGCTTCCTGACGCTCGCGGAAGAATTCAGTGTAGGTCATGTACGGCATATCCGGATGGTTGGTCTTCATATGCTCAACGTAGTTGTCATAGTCCGGAATGCCAATCAGCATTTTCGCCGCCTGACCGAGGTATTTTTTTGCTTCGCCTAAGTTACCAAACATAACGTGTCCTGATAAGAAAAAGCCCGGTGGCGCTACGCTTACCGGGCCTACAGTAACGTTGTAGGGCTGGTCAGCGCAGCGCCACCCGCCATTTTATTAATGGTGTGAAGACGTCTTCACGCCGCCTTCCGGCACCGGCACGTACGGGGTTTCTTTGTCCGTACGGCCATCGGCGTTACGCACTTTCATCCAGGTTTTAATGCCGTAGAAGATAATGCTGTACACCACCACCAGGAAGAGAATGCTCAGACCCGCGTTGGTGTAGTTGTTCACCACGATATGGTTCATGTTGGCAATCTGCTGCGCGGTCAGATCCGCGCCGCCTGCGGCAATCTTCTCTTTGTACTGGTTAGCCATGAAGAAGAAGCCTTCCAGCTGCGGGTTGGTGCTGAACAGTTTCAGACCCAGCGCCCAGGTAGTGCAGAGCAGCAGCCACAGCGCAGGCACCACGGTTACCCAGATGTATTTGGTGCGTTTCATCTTCACCAAGACAACGGTGCCCAGCACCAGGGCCACAGCCGCCAGCATCTGGTTAGAGATGCCGAACAGCGGCCACAGGCTCTTCACGCCGCCCAGCGGGTCTACAACGCCCTGATACAGCAGGTAACCCCACAGACCTACGCAGCCCGCAGTACCCAGAACACCTGCTACCAGAGAGTCGGTTTTCTTCAGGAACGGCACGAAGTTACCCAGCAGATCCTGCAACATGAAGCGGCCTGCACGCGTACCGGCATCCAGCGCGGTGAGGATGAACAGCGCTTCAAACAGGATACCGAAGTGGTACCAGAAGCCCATGTCCGCCCACGGCAGCACTTTGTGGAACACGTGTGCGATACCCACCGCCAGCGTCGGTGCGCCACCTGCGCGGTTCAGCACGGATGGTTCGCCGATGTCTTTCGCGGTCTGCATGATCTGCTCAGGCGAAATCACAAAGCCCCAGGAGCTGACGGTCGCCGCCGCGTGTGCGCTGGCCTCTTTCAGCTGCGCCATGATCAGCGCGGTATTTTCGCCGCCCATCTCATGCAGGTTAGGCATGGTGATGCCCAGACCCGCTGGTGGCGTGTTCATCGCGAAGTACAGGCCAGGCTCGATAATCGACGCCGCAACCAGCGCCATGATCGCCACGAAGGATTCCATCAGCATCGCGCCGTAACCGATGAAGCGTGCGTCGGTTTCGTTGGCCATCAGCTTCGGCGTGGTGCCGGAGGCGATCAGTGCGTGGAAGCCAGACACGGCACCGCAGGCAATGGTGATAAACAGGAACGGGAACAGGGCGCCTTTCCACAGCGGACCGGTACCGTCAATGTACTGCGTCACCGCCGGCATTTTCAGCTCCGGGTTGATGATCACAATCCCGATTGCCAGCCCGACGATCACGCCGATTTTCAGGAAGGTCGCCAGGTAGTCACGCGGAGCCAGAATCAGCCACACCGGCAGCAGCGCTGAGATGAACGCGTAACCAATCAGCGCGAAGGTGATGGTGGTGTCTTTAAAGGTCAGCGCCGGGCCCCAGTACGGGTCGTGCGCAATCACACCGCCGAAGTAGATGGAGGCGACCAGCAGCACGATACCGATGACCGACACCTCGCCAACGCGGCCAGGGCGCAGGAAACGCATGTAGATGCCCATGAACAGCGCAATCGGCACGGTAGAGCAGACGGTGAAGACGCCCCACGGACTTTCGGCCAGCGCTTTCACCACGATCAGGGCCAGCACAGCCAGGATGATGATCATGATCAGGAAGCAGCCGAAGAGGGCGATCGTGCCCGGCACGCGGCCCATCTCCTCTTTGATCATCTCGCCCAGCGACGAACCATTACGGCGCGAGGAGATAAACAGCACCATAAAGTCCTGCACCGCTCCCGCCAGCACTACGCCCGCCAGCAGCCAGAGCGTACCCGGCAGGTAGCCCATCTGCGCAGCCAGCACCGGACCGACCAGCGGACCCGCGCCTGCAATGGCGGCGAAGTGGTGACCAAACAGCACGTAACGGTTGGTTGGCACATAGTTCAGGCCGTCATTGTTAATGACCGCCGGGGTGGCGCGCGTCGGGTCGAGCTTCATGACCTTCTGCGCGATGTACAAGCTGTAGTAGCGATAAGCCACAAGATAGACGGAAACCGACGCGACCACGATCCACAGGGCGCTGACGTGCTCGCCCCGGCGTAATGCGACAACCGCCAGACAGAAAGCGCCAATGATCCCGAGGATGGCCCAGGGCACGTGCTTAAGTAGTTTTTTAGTATCCATAGTAAGACCTGGTTTTTTATGTAAAGAAAAAAGGGTCAGGGTTCGTTGTGAGGAGGTATTGATTAATGCTGGAGCGATCGTGCCAGATCCTCGCGCGTGTAAAGCACGGTAAATGGGTGAGTG
The DNA here is from genome assembly GCF_014893445.1 of Enterobacter cloacae complex sp. P29RS. NCBI lineage: Bacteria > Pseudomonadati > Pseudomonadota > Gammaproteobacteria > Enterobacterales > Enterobacteriaceae > Enterobacter > Enterobacter cloacae complex sp. P29RS. The sequence goes on from NZ_JADBPZ010000005.1 coordinate 15,188, forward strand.
GTTGAAAGCGATGCGTGAGCGGTCAAAAGCGAGGGTGAGTGGTTAAGGCTCACCCCCGGCGGGAGAAAATATGTGATTGAGATCACTGAGAATAATCTAGCCCTGCGGGGTTTCGTCGTTCGCATCAGGGCATTGCGTGCAGCGGCAGGGCTGATATGCGGGCAGCAGCTGATAGCGTCCTTTGCCGTCGTGTTCGATAATTGGGGAAAGGGCCTGTAGATCGCGGTACACCGTACGTTCGGTAATGCCAAATTTTTGCATCAGATCGCGGCGATTAACGCTTCCGTTGCGGTGCAGGGCAATAATGATGTCAACCAGACGTTCAGCCGAGCGGCTTCGGGGTGAAGGGGCCATAAGACTTTCCAGCGTTAAGGGGGCGGCTGACGACGTCGTCAGCCGCCCCGAAAAATTTATCTTATGGATAGTTAACGGCGCACCTTTGCGGAAACCTTAGCGTTTTTTTGTGCAACGGGATCAAACCGCGGCTTCCATCTCCATCATCACCGGGTGGAAACGGCGTTTGAAGTAGATCAGGCCGTGCCCCTCGCTGCTGAGGATGATGTTCTTAATCTCCACCAGGTAGACCAGATGGGTGCCGATGGTTTGCACCTGGGTTATCTCACCTTCCAGGCTTGCCAGGGCGCCTTTCAGCACCGGCTGCGCCAGCGGTCCTTTCTGCCAGCAGGAGAGAGCAAAGCGCTCCTCCATGGCCATGCCGGTCATCCCGGCAAAGTGGCGGGCCATGATCTCCTGCTCGTGGTTCAGCACGTTGACGCACAGTTTGCCGTTGCCCTGGAAGACCGGGTTCATGGCGCTGTTGGCGTTGATGCAGACCATGACCGAGGGCGGGGTATCCGTGACCGAACAGACGGCGGTGGCGGTAATGCCGCAGCGGCCCGCATCGCCCTCGGTGGTGACCACATTCACCGCCGCCGACAGGCTGGCCATCGCGTCGCGAAAACGCAGGCGTTCTTCAGATTGCATTGAAACCTCCTGCTGCGTTATTTCAGCAGCTTATCCAGCATGTTGATATCAGTGTTGTTGTGCAGGTGCGGTACGGTCCAGCCGTGCTGGTCGTACTCGGACATGCAGCGGTCAACCATCGCCATCATCTTGTCCATGTTGCCGGAGCTTTGCGCCTGACGCAGGCATTGCAGGCGGATCTCATCCTGGCTACCGGAGTAGTTGATTTCGTACAGCTCGTGACGTCCGCCAAACTCGCTGCCGATGGCATCCCACATCAGTTTCAGAATCTTGATGCGTTCGACGTGATCCATCCCGTTGGAGCCGCGCACATACTTCGCCAGATACTGGTCGATCTGCGGGTTGTTCAGGTCCCGCGCGCTGGACGGCAGGTAGATCAGCCCGGAGGTCACGTTGCGTTCGATGATGTTCTTGATTTTCGCGTAGGCCATTGGCGCCATCACGCGGTAGGTCTGTAACGCCGCGTGGTCTGGCAGGTACGCGCCGTTTACCCACGGCGTGGCTTCGGAGCACATGGAGTCGCTCAGCGCCCAGAACATGTTGCGCCACGCCACCACTTCGCCGAGATCCGCCTGCACGCCGCGGAACTCGAGGGTGCCGGTACACTCCAGCGATTTCTTCAGCAGAGCGGTGATGAAGTCGAGCTTCACCGCCAGACGCACGCAGGCCTGAAGCGGGTACATGCGGGCGAAGCCACCTTCCATCGTCCAGCGACGGCAGCGGTCGAAATCGCGGTAGATCAGCACGTTTTCCCACGGGATCAGCACATGATCCATCACCAGAATGGCGTCGTTCTCGTCAAAGCGGCTGGAGAGCGGGTAGTCGTACGGGGAGCCGGTCGCCCCTGCCACCATCTCGTAAGAGGCGCGGGAGATCAGCTTCACCCCTTCGGCATCCATCGGCGCGACGAACATTAGCGCGAAGTCCGGGTTTTCGCCCATCACCTGCGCAGAGCCAAAACCAATCATGTTGTAGTGGGTCAGCGCAGAGTTGGTGGCCACCACTTTCGCGCCGCTGACGATGATCCCGGCGTCGGTCTCTTTCTCCAGCTTGATGTAAACGTCTTTCACCTCGTCCGCCGGTTTATGGCGGTCGATAGGCGGGTTGACGATGGCGTGGTTAAAGTACAGGCCGGTTTCCTGAATACGGGTGTACCAGTTGCGGGCGTTCTGCTCGAACTGACCGTAGAAGGCAGGGTTAGCCCCCAGCGCGCAGCCGAACGCGGCTTTGTAGTCTGGCGTGCGGCCCATCCAGCCGTAGCTCAGGCGCGACCACTCGGCGATGGCGTCGCGCTGCTGGCGCAGATCGTCGGCGCTTTTCGCCACGCGGAAGAATTTATGGGTGTAGCCGCCGCTGCCGGTGTCGGTGCCCCAGCAGAGTGTATCCTGCATGTCTGGCTTGTGCAGGGCATCGTACATCTGGGCGATGGACGCCGCCGCATTGCGAAATGCCGGGTGGGTAGTAACGTCCTTAACGCGCTCGCCGTAGATATAAATCTCACGGCCATCTTGCAGGCTTTTTAAATACTCTTCACCGGTTAACGGACGTTTGGCATTAGCGCGGAAATCTTCAGGCTTCATAGGGACCTCGTATCGGAAGATGGTTGTTAAATTTATGTTTTGTTTTTGTTGTTTAATTGAAGCGTGAGAGGGGCGGAACGTGAAGGGACGATTGGGACAACGGCAGGTACTTTTCGGGTGGGATGTTGTTTTGTGATCTGTGCGGCTTTTCGGCGGGTGGCGCTGCGCTTACCCGCCCTACGAACCGTGATGCGTTCAGGAAACCGGTACTTTCTGCGCCCGGTATGCGCTGGGTGAGCACCCCGTCAGTCGGTTGAAAAAACGGGCGAAATAGGCCGGATCTTTAAACCCCAGTTGCCAGGCAATTTCGCTCACTGTGCTGTCGGAAAACAGCAGCAAGCGCCTGGCTTCCCGCAGCTGGCGGTCGAAGATCAGCCGTTTCGGCGAGCGGTTGGCAAAGCGGCGGCAGATATCGGTCAGGCGGGATTCGGTAAGATGCAGTTCGCTGGCGTATTCCGGCACCGTCCAGTGCTCGTGGTAATGCGCATCTGTCAGCTGGTTAAAGCGCTGAAACAGCTTCAGCTCGCCGCGCATGCCGCCTGAAGCGTGGTCGTCGAGCTTCGCGTTGCGCAGCAGCAGGGTAAATACGGCCTGCGCCAGCAGAACCAGCGTATGCTCACGGCCCGGCAGCTGTTCCGTGGATTCCCGGGCAATGAGCTGCCAGTAATGCTTCAGCGCCGCCAGCTCGTCAGGCCTGTCGGCAAGCGACAGGCAGATCCCCGGCAGACCGAACGCCTCCCGCGTGCCGGGGTAGAGCACTTCTAACAACGGCCAGATAAGATCCTCGCGCACCGTCAGCACGTGGCCGTCGCTGTCGGATTCAGTGATAAACGCGTGCGGCACCGACGGCGGCGTCAGAACGAACAGCGGCGCCTGCACCGAGTAGCGGTGGTCGTCGAGCTGCAGCTCAATCTGCCCGGTGTCGAGAAAATGCATCTGAAAATACTGGTCGTGGCGGTGCGCCTGCATGTCGCGGCCAAAAAAGGCCGCCATGCGGGCGAACGACTGGTAGTGCACATCGTCGGTGCCCAGACTTTCGTCGTACTCCTTGCTGATATCAATGTTGGCGATAGGGCTCTGGCACATGATCGTTCCTCTTTTGAACCCGCTGCGTCATCGGAATGCGCGTCAGCACCAGCGCGCCCACTACCAGCAGACCCGCCACGAACCACAGCCCCGAGCTGAAGCTGCCGGTCGCGTCGCGCAGAATACCAATCAGCAATGGGCTGACGGCAGACCCGACGTTGCCGATGGCGTTGATCACCGCCAGCGCCACCGCGCGGGATTGCAGGCTAATCACCTGGTCCGGCGTGGTCCAGAATATCGCCATGGCGGTAAACGATCCGGTTGAGGCCATGATGATGCCAAGCAGCTGGATCAGGCTGTGATCGGTCGCCGAGGCCAGCATCCATCCCGCCGCCGCAAACAGATACGGCAGGATGGTGTGCTTTTTTCGCTCTTTCAGCCTGTCGGAGCGGCGGCTCCACCAGATCATCCCGAGGATGGTGCAAAACTGCGGGATCGCCGCCAGCAGGCCAATCACGATATTGCTGCTGCCGGTGTTGAAGCTTTGCAGGATCTGCGGCGTCCAGATGTTGATCGCGCTCAGCGTATTCGTCAGGCAGAAGTAGGCCAGCGTGTAGAGCAGTACGGCGGGCGTCAGCACCTCGCGCAGCGTCGATCGCGGCGTGGCGACGTGCGCAATGGCCAGTTCCTGCTCGCGGGCGATCATCGTTTTGAGTGCCTGCTTTTCATCATCATCCAGCCAGGTGGCCTGATCCGGGGTGTCGTTAAGGTAGAACCAGGTCACCACGCCGAGCACCACCGACGGCAGCCCCTCCAACAGGAACAGCCACTGCCAGCCCTTCAGGTTCCACAGCCCGTCCATCGCCAGAATGTACCCGGAGAGGATCGAGCCGAGCATCATGGTCACCGGCATGGCGATCATAAACAACGCGTTGGCGCGGGCGCGGTGATACGCCGGGAACCACCAGGTGAGATAGACCAGGATCCCCGGCAGGAAACCGGCTTCGGCAATGCCCACCAGCATGCGCAGGACGTAGAGCGTTTCGGGGCTGGTGGCGAACATGGTGCAGGTAGAGGCGATGCCCCACACCACCATGATCCCGGCGATCCAGCGCCGCGCGCCGATTTTCGCCAGCATGATGTTGCTGGGGATCCCGCACAGCACGTAGGTGACGTAAAACAGGGTCGCGGCCAGGCCAAACATGGTCGACGTGAGGCCCAGATCTTTGCCCATCGTTAGCCCGGCAAAGCCGATGTTGATGCGATCGAGAAACGAAAAGACAAACAGGATAAAGAGAAACACGATCAAACGACGGAACAGCTTGTTGATAACGCGATGTTCTATATCTTTCTTATCTTGCAGGGTAGAGGTCGTCATGCTGCGCTCCAGATCTTACGTTTAGTAGACGGATTTATTGTTATTAACTGACGTAACCGGTTGTTCGATAAAGCGTGCCGCCAGCGCTTCCGCGCCGCGGGCGAGCAGGGTGGTGTCGACGCCGACGGCGACAAACAGCGCGCCGAGTGCAAGGTAACGTTTCGCCAGCTGCTCGTTCGCCATCAGGATGCCGGGCGCTTTACCGGCGGCGCGTATCTGCGCGATCGCCTGCTCAATGGCGGCCTGCACCTCCGGGTGCTGCGGATTACCGGCAAAGCCCATGTCGGCACTCAGATCCGCCGGGCCGATAAACACGCCGTCGACGCCGTCCACGTCCAGGATCTGCGGCAGGTTTTTCAGCGCTCTTAGGGTTTCGATTTGCACCAGCACGCACATGGCGTCGTTAGCCTGATGCAGATAGTCCGGGATACGGTTCCAGCGCGACGCCCGCGCCAGCGCGCTGCCGACGCCGCGAATGCCCGCGGGCGGATAGCGGGTGGCGCTGACCGCCAGCCGCGCTTCGTCGGCGTTTTGCACCATCGGCACCAGCAGGGTTTGCACCCCCACGTCCAGCAGCTGCTTGATCTGCACCGGATCGTTCCACGACGGGCGCACCACCGGCTGGCTGGGATAAGGGGCGATGGCCTGTAGCTGAGTCAGAACGGTCTGCACGCTGTTTGGCGCGTGCTCCCCGTCGATCAGCAGCCAGTCAAAACCGGCCCCGGCCAATAGCTCAGCGCTGTAGCTGCTGGTTAGCCCCAGCCATAACCCGATTTGCGGTCGGCCCGCTTTCAGCGCCGCTTTGAATGCGTTTTGCATGATCATCTCCTTACACAAAGCGGCAGCTGATGGAGCCCATGTTGCCGTAGTCGACGTGGAAGGTGTCGCCTCTGCTGGCGGCAACCGGGCGGGTAAACGAGCCGCCGAGGATGATCTGGCCTGGCTCAAGCTGCACGTCGTATGGCGCGAGTTTGTTCGCCAGCCACGCCACGCCGTTCGCCGGATGATTAAGGACGCCTGCGGCCACGCCGGTCTCTTCGATCACGCCGTTGCGGTAGAGCAGGGCGGAGATCCAGCGCAGATCCAGCTCGTCGGGTTTAATCGGGCGGCCGCCGAGGATCACGCCCGCGTTGGCGGCGTTATCGGAGATAGTGTCGAATACCTTGCGCGGGCGCTGGGTTTCCGGGTCAACGTTGTGGCAGCGGGCGTCGATCAGCTCCAGGGCAGGGATGACGTAATCCGTGGCGTTGTAAACGTCGAAGATCGTGCAGTTCGGGCCGCGCAGCGGTTTTGCCAGCACGAAGGCCAGCTCCACTTCGATGCGCGGGACGATAAAGCGATCCACGGGAATGTCGCTGCCGTCGTGGAAGAACATATCGTCCAGCAGCGCGCCGTAGTCTGGCTCGCTGATCTGCGAGCTGGCCTGCATCGCTTTGGAGGTGAGGCCGATCTTGTGGCCTTTCAGCACGCGGCCTTCGGCAATTTTCAGGCTCACCCATTCGCGCTGGACGGCGTAGGCGTCTTCAATGGTGATCTCCGGATACTCAAGCGAGATCGCGCGGATCTGCTCCCGGGATTGTTCCGCCTGATGCAGGCGGTGGGCGATCAGGGTATGGGTGTGTTTGTCGAGCATGGCGATATCCTGTTGTTGCCGGGTGGCGCGTAGCGATCCCGGCCTACGTTCGAGCCGTTGTAGGCCCGGTAAGCGAAGCGCCACCGGGCGAGCAGACGGCTACTTAAACAACGCGTGCACGTTGTTCTGCTTGTAATTGAGCGTCGGGTGCAGCTCGTCGAGCTCGAAAGACAGCGCCAGATAGCGGGCGGTCATCAGCGCTGCAAAATGCGTTTTGATCAGCGCAAACAGCATTTCACCGACCTCTTCCCGGCTCTCCAGACTGCGCCCGGCGCCGATTTTGAGCGTCATATGCACAAAGGCGTAATCGTGCTTGCCGTCGGCCATCTGCCAGGTGTCCAGCCAGTGGGCGCGGCTGCGGATACCGCCGAGCGGGAAAATACCCGTGGCGGCGAGCGCCTCGTTCACTTTGGCAAACAGCCCCGGCAGGTCGGCCTGCTCGCGGATGTTGTCGGTACATTCAGCAATAAAGTGCGGCATGGTGGCTCCTTACGCGGGCAGCGGGAAAACGGCGTTGACCTGGCCGGTGCCGGAGCTGGCGAACGGCTCGGTGAGAAACTCCACCTTACCGTCGTAGTTGTCCCAGCCGAGCACCCCCAGCAGCATCACCGTGTCGTGCATGTTGCCCTCGCCGTAGCAGTAGTCGGCGTACTCCGGCAGCATGCTGCAAAACTCTTTGAACTGCCCCTCGCGCCACAGCTTCACTACCCGCTCATCCATCTGGCGGTCAAACTCGCGGGTATAGCTGTTCATCCCTTCCTCCGCGCGCTGGTCGTCGATAAAGCGGTGCGACAGCGAGCCGCTGGCGAGCACCGCCACGGTGCCGTCGTATTTTTCGATGGCGCTGACGATGGCCTCGCCCAGCCTGCGGCTGTCGGCGAAGTCGTGAACCGTGCAGAACGCCGAGATGGAGACCACTTTGAAGTGCTTATCCGCGTTCATGTAGCGCATCGGCACCAGCGTGCCGTACTCCAGCTTGAGGCTCGGGATGTTGTGCGCCTTGGCGCGCACGCCAAGCTTCACCGCTTCGTCGGCGATCAGCTGGCCGAGTTCCGGGTTGCCGTCGTAGTCGTAGGTCATGTCGCGAATAAAATGCGGCAGCTCGTTGCTGGTGTAGACGCCTGAAAAATGGTCCGCACAGTTGATGTGATACGCGCTGTTCACCAGCCAGTGGGTGTCGAAGACGATAATGGTATCGACGCCCAGCTCGCGGCAGCGCTTGCTGATCTCTTTATGCCCGTCGATGGCTGACTGGCGGCAGCCGTGGTTTTTGCCCGGCAGTTCAGAGAGATACATTGACGGCACGTGGGTGATTTTTGCCGCTAACGCTAACTTTCCCATGATCAGATCCCCCATTTTGGAATCGGATGGTCGCCCATGGAGATACAGACGTTTTTCATCTCCGCGAAGACCTCAAAGCTGTACTCGCCGCCCTCACGCCCGGTGCCGGAGGCCTTCACGCCGCCAAACGGCTGGCGCAGGTCGCGCACGTTCTGGGTGTTAACGAACACCATGCCGGCTTCAATGTTGCGCGCCAGACGCAGCACTTTGCTGACGTCCTGCGTCCAGATGTACGACGCCAGGCCATACTCCACGTCGTTTGCCAGGCGCAGGCCTTCCGCTTCGTCCTTAAACGGCAGCAGGCAGGCCACCGGCCCGAAGATCTCCTCCTGCGCCACGCGCATGCGGTTATCGACATCGGCCAGCACGGTCGGGCGCAGGAAATTGCCGCCTTTCAGGTGCGCAGGCAGATCGGTCGGTTTGTCCGGGCCGCCCGCCAGCAGGGTTGCCCCCTCTTCAATGCCGAGGCGGATGTAGCCGGAGACCTTCTCCCAGTGCTGCTTGCTAATCAGCGCGCCAATCTGGGTGTTCGGATCGGTCGGGTCGCCCACGCGCAGGCGGCTGGCGCGCTCGGCAAAGCGTTTGACGAACTCCGGGTAGATGCTCTGCTGGATGAAGATGCGCGAGCCGGCGGTGCAGCGTTCGCCGTTGATGGAGAAGATGGTGAACAGGGCGGCGTCCAGCGCGCGCTCGATGTCGGCGTCTTCAAATATCAGCACCGGAGATTTGCCGCCCAGCTCCATGGAATACTTCTTCAGCCCGGCGTTTTTCATGATGTTACGCCCGGTGGCGGTGCCGCCGGTGAAGGAGACGGCGCGCACGTCATGATGACGCACCAGCGCGTCGCCCGCCGTGGCGCCATAGCCCTGCACTACGTTCAGCACGCCCGCCGGAATGCCCGCCTCCAGCGCCAGCTCGCCCAGACGGTCGGCGGTCAGCGGGGAGAGCTCGGACATCTTCAGCACCGCGGTGTTACCCAGCGCCAGGCACGGCGCGACCTTCCAGGTGGCGGTCATAAACGGCACATTCCACGGCGACACCAGCGCACAAACGCCTACCGGCTGCACGAGGGTGTAGTTGAGCATCTTGTCATCGACCGGGTAGGTTTTGCCGTTCATCTGCTGGCACACCTCGGCGAAAAACTCAAAGTTGTGCGAGGCGCGTGGAATGAGCACGTTTTTGGTCTGGTGGATCGGCAGGCCCGTGTCGGCGGTTTCCATGGCGGCAATGTCCGGCACGTTCTGGTCAATCAGATCCCCCAGGCGACGCATCAGGCGCGCACGCTCCTTCATCGGCAGGTTGGCCCATTTCGGGAACGCCTCTTTGGCGGCGGCAACGGCCTGATGGATTTCGGCTTCGCCGCCGGAGGCCACTTCTGCCAGCACCTCGCCGGAGGCCGGGTTAGTGGTTTGGAAGTACTCACTTCCGGCGACGTTTTTCCCGTTGATCCAGTGGTTAATCTTTTTCATTTTGCAGTCTCCTCACTGACAATTCGGTTTACCAGGCGGCCTACGCCTTCCACTTCCACTACCACTTCATCGCCCGGTACCACGTCGGACAGCCCCTTCGGCGTGCCGGTGGCAATCATGTCGCCCGGTTGCAGGGTCATGAAATCGCTCAGATACGCAATCAGGAATGGGATGCTGAAAATGAGATCGGCGGTGGTGCCTTCCTGACGCAGTTCACCGTTGACGTAGGTGCGAAGACGAAGGTTGTGCGGGTCAGGGATGGCTTCTTTTGGCACTACGTTCGGGCTGATGGGGGTCAGCCCGTCGCGGCTTTTCACCCGCAGGTTCGGGCGATAGTAATTTTCGAGATAATCGCGGATGGCGTAGTCGTTGCACACCGTGTAGCCCGCAACATAGTCCATCGCCTCGGCTTCGCTGACCTTACGCGTGGTTTTACCGATGACCACCACCAGCTCGGCTTCGTAATGCATGTATTCAATGTTGTTTGGGCGCACCGAGGTCTGGTTGTCGCCGTTAAAGGTGTTCGGCGCTTTGATAAACACCAGCGGCTCGGTGGGCGGTTTGAAGTCCAGCTCGCTGGCGTGATCGGCGTAGTTCAGGCCGAGGGCGAACAGCGTGGCGTGCGGCGGCGTGCGCGAAGCGATGGTAACGTCGCGTTCCTCCACCACCGGGTTTTCCAGCGGCGGAAATCCCTCCGCCAGAATGCGTACCCGATCGCCCGGGCGAATTTCGACGCGGCTTTGCGGGGTACCGAGCAATATCGCATCGCCGGGGTTCAGGGTGGCAAATTCGCTCAGGGCGCTCAGCAGTTCGGCGGCGTTGCGGTGCAGATCGGCCGTGTTCCAGTGGTCCGCTTCGCGACCGTTGATCTCGGTGATGATGGTCAGGTTGTCCACGTTATCAACGGCGACAGGTTCGCCGAGCGGGCAAAATCCATCCCGGCATTTGGCTTTAATAGCCGGGCGGTAGAAGCTCTCTTCCGGCAGGCTGATTTCGTTGGCCAGCGCGTAGCCGGCGATGTACGCCGCCGCCTCTTCAACGCGTACTTTGCTGGCGGTTTTGCCCACCACCAGCGCCACCGTTGCGCCGCTTAACACGGTTTCTCCCTGCGGGAAGGGAATCGGCTCGCCTGCGCGAATAACAGTGTTATGTGGCTTGATAAACCACACCGCCGTTTTTGGCGGCGCGTTATAGGGGGCTTTTTCAAACGCCTCAGCCCAGGCCGCACGCTGGCTTTGGTGGTTTAGCGCTACGGCAAAAACAGTACCTTTCATTCCCATACTCCTCAAACCGGCTGTCCGGTTTTTATTTCATTAATATGTTAATGATCTGGTTTTATGCTTTTGCTGTTCGTTTCGCAATCAGAAGTGAATAATTTGTGATATGAATAACAATAAATTTACACCAATGGTTTAATTATCATTTAAATCAATGCATTAAAAAAATGACGTTGTTTCTGTTAGACTTTTTGGGTTACAACGTATTGTCTATAAAAGCATCTGTTTTAAATTGTTTACTTGTTAATGATGTAAGGGGAAGGTGATGCATGATTCATTAACCATCGCGCTGTTGCAGGCGCGTGAAGCGGCGATGGGCTACTTCCGCCCGATAGTGAAACGGCATAATCTGACCGAGCAGCAGTGGCGTATCGTCCGCGTACTGGCCGAGCATCCCTCCATGGATTTCCATGATCTGGCGTTCCGCACCTGCATTTTGCGCCCAAGCCTGACCGGCATTCTGACGCGGATGGAGCGCGACGGTCTGGTGCTGCGCTTAAAGCCGGTGAATGACCAGCGCAAGCTGTACGTATCGCTGACGAAAGAAGGCAACGCGCTGTACCAGCGTGCTCAGGCTCAGGTGGAAGAGGCGTACCAGCAGATTGAGGCGGAATATACCCCGGAGAAGATGAAGCAGCTCACGGCGCTGCTGGAAGAGTTTATTGAACTCGGAAACCGACATATTGCCGCGCGGGACGAAGCGTAAAAACCCTAAATTCCAGGATGATTTTCGTAAAGTTTTCTCATGCCAGGCCGAATATTCTGTATCTGTCTGAGGAAAGAGAAAACATGTTAAATCGTATCAAGATTGTCACCAGCTTACTGCTGGTTTTAGCGATATTTGGCCTTTTACAACTCACATCCGGTGGTCTTTTCTTCAATGCCCTGAAGCATGACAAAGAGAATTTCACCATCCTGCAAACCATTCGCCAGCAACAATCCACCCTGAACGGTAGCTGGGTGGCGCTGCTGCAAACCCGTAACACCCTGAACCGCGCGGGTATCCGCTATATGATGGATCAGAACAATATCGGCAGCGGCTCAACCGTCGCCGAGCTGATGCAGATTGCCTCTGCGTCTCTGAAACAGGCGGAAAAAAACTGGGCGGATTACGAAGCACTTCCGCGCGACCCGCGTCAGAGCGACGCTGCGGCACTGGAAATCAAACGTAATTACGATATCTACCACGGCGCGCTGGCCGAGCTGATCCAGCTGCTGGGGGCGGGCAAGATCAACGAGTTCTTCGACCAGCCGACCCAGAGCTATCAGGATGGCTTTGAGAAGCAGTACGTCAGCTACCTGCAACAAAACGACGCGCTCTATCAGACCGCGGTTGAAGACAGCAACAGCTCTTACCGCCAGGCTATCTGGGTGCTGATTAGCGTGCTGGCTGCGGTGCTGGTGGTGATTGTTGCCGTCTGGCTGGGTATTCGTCAGGCGCTGATTTCGCCGCTGAACCGTCTGATTGACAGCATTCGTCATATCGCCAGCGGCGACCTGGTGAAGCGCATCGACGTGGAAGGCTCCAACGAGATGGGTGAACTGGCTGACTCCCTGCGCCATATGCAGGGCGAGCTGGTGCGTACCGTGGGTGACGTGCGTAACGGCGCAAACGCCATTTACAGCGGTGCGAGCGAAATCTCGATGGGCAATAACGATCTCTCATCCCGTACCGAGCAGCAGGCTGCCTCTCTGGAAGAGACCGCCGCCAGTATGGAACAGCTGACCGCCACCGTGAAGCAAAACGCCGAGAATGCCCGTCAGGCGAGCAACCTGGCCCTGAGCGCATCCGAAACCGCGCAGAAAGGCGGGAAAGTGGTGGATAACGTGGTGCAGACCATGCGCGACATCGCCGGCAGTTCGCAGAAAATCGCCGATATTATCAGCGTGATCGACGGGATTGCTTTCCAGACTAATATTCTGGCGCTGAACGCGGCGGTAGAAGCGGCACGTGCGGGCGAGCAGGGCCGCGGCTTTGCGGTGGTTGCAGGTGAAGTACGAAACCTGGCGCAGCGCAGCGCCCAGGCGGCTCGCGAGATCAAGAGCCTGATTGAAGACTCCGTGGGGCGCGTGGAATTGGGATCAACGCTGGTAGAAAGCGCCGGTGAAACCATGGGTGAGATCGTGAATGCGGTAACGCGCGTGACGGACATCATGGGCGAAATCGCGTCTGCGTCTGATGAGCAGAGCCGCGGTATCGACCAGGTGGGGCTGGCGGTGGCGGAGATGGATCGCGTGACCCAGCAGAACGCCTCGCTGGTGGAAGAGTCTGCGGCGGCCGCGGCGGCACTGGAAGAGCAGGCGAGCCGTCTGACGCAGGCCGTTGCGGTGTTCCGTATTCAGCAGGAACAGATGAAGGCGCGCGAGTTCGCCTCCGCGAAAAGCGTTGCCGCACCGGTAGTGGCGCGTAAACCGGCGACCGCAGATGCGGGCGATAACTGGGAAACGTTCTGACGTTGTGTGTTTTGCCGGGTGGCGGCTACGCCTTACCCGGCCTACGGATTGTGGGTTTTGCCGGGTGGCGGCTACGCCTTACCCGGCCTACGGATTGTGCAATTTGCCGGGTGGCTGCGTCTGACCTGGCCTGCGGAATTGGGTTTTGTAGGCCCGGTAAGCGCAGCGCCACCGGGCGATTTTACAGAGGCAGGCGCATGGCGCAGCGGGAACCATACGCTAAACCGTGCGCCGTCTCTTCTTCACGTTTCTGGCGCATTTCCGGCGTCAGCGTCGTCATCATTTCAAACCCTAATCGCCTGTAGTAGGGCGCGTTCCACGAGACATCACGAAACGTCGTTAACGTCAGCGAGGTTAGCCCCAGCGTGCGGGCATGCTCTGCGACACGGTTAATCAACCGGCGTCCGAGACCTCGTCCCTGCCAGTCCAGATGAACCGAAAGTTCCACAATAAACAGCGAAGATGGCTGGGCTTCGGCGAGAATAAAGCCCACGGGCCTGTCATCAGCCAGTGCCAGCCAGCTTAATCCGCGTCCGGCGTAACCGAGGTGATCTTCAACGGAAATAACCTCGCTGTCTGCCAGCCAGGCCAGCTCAGGAACGTCGCGAAATCGCTGCCCCGCCGCGCGTTCAATGGCGGGCAGGGCAGCGACGTCGTCGATGCGCGTCGGGCGAAGGGTGAACGCCGTCATCAGCCAGCGCTGCTCACAATTTTAATCTCCACCATGCCGATCCCCAGCTTGCGCGGAGCGTGACCGAGAATATTCCCTTCGTTAGTGGACTGCGGCTCGGGCGGCACAATGACCAGCGTATTGCTGCGTGTGGGGTTATCGAAATGCAGCGTGCTGGTGGTGACATCATTGCTCAGCGTCAGCATCTGTTCTTTATCGCCGACGCGCACCGGCACAGGACGGTTTGCGTTGGGACCAAATGCCCTGGCGGTGATCACCAGATCGAATTTCTCCGGCAGCGGATGGGTATACTCAATTTTCACCTCATCACCTAACTGCGCGTTAGACCAGCGCCCCCACGATTCGGGACGTGAAATACCGCTGAACTGCTTCACCTCTTCAGGCGCGCCGGCAACGTTAAAGATAAAGCTGTCAGCTTTATAACGAATGTCGTTGTCGACGATTTTCAGCAGGTCTACGTTGCGCTGATAGCGTGCGGTATCAATAACCGTATCTTTAAACGCGGTTTTCCCCTGCCACTGCGGTTTATCAACGTGTTGCACGGTCTGCTCGCCACCGAGTTGCCCCTGAGAGACGCACCAGTCGGTGGACAGTGACAGCTCTTGTGACCAGAGCTGGCCCATTTTGTAGCATTTATCGACCCAGACGAAATTATCGCGCGGGGCGAATTCCGCCAGCTGGAAGCGCAGTGGCGCGGAGTATTCGCTTTCCGGTAGCGGCTCGACGCGGTTATCCGATACGCGCAGCAGCAGAGGCAGGCGGAAATGGCTGCCGGAGAACGCGATCATTTTTTTATCCTGATCGATGGTGAAGTCGTTTATCTCTTTCGGGAAGTTCCACAGGCGAATGATATCCGGCTTCCAGGCGAGGATTTTTTCCTTCATGTTGAGGAAGATTTCCGACAGGGACTGGCCCGACAACGTACTGCGGCCCAGGCCAATGAAGTTATCGCCACCCAGAATATCCAGCACGGTGGCGCCGTTATCCATCGAGTTACGTTTAGCGGCAATGATCTCCTGCTGCGGTTTATCGCCGCGCAGCACAAAGAACAGGTTGCTGCGATCCAGCTTATTCAGCTCATCCCAGGCGCTGTTTTTCATCGCCAGATGGTCAGATGAGACGACGATGACCGTATTTTTGAAATACGGCGACGCTTTGATTTTCTCGATTAACGCCGCGATATGTTCCTGGCTACAGGTCACAGCGCTGAACGACTTGTTGTTTTTACCGTCAATGTCGTAGCCCTGACGTTTACAGGTGCGTGAGACGAAACCATCCGGATGATGCGTGTCGACGGTCAACGCAAACAGCGAGAAGCGTTTACCGGCGCGGGAAAGCTCCTCGAATTTCTTCCAGGTTTCATCCAGAACGGTATCGTCGTAAAAGCCCCAGTCGTTGCGGTAGGCCGGATCGGCGACCGTGGTTTTCAGCTCTTCGGAACCATATAAGTGATCGAAACCGTGGGATCTCAGGAACACATCTTTCCCGGCAAAGCGCAGGTTAGCGCCCTGCATAAAGTAGTTTTCATAGCCCGAGTTTTTCAGGATATCGCCGAGGCAAATGTTCTGCGGGAAGAAGCTCGACATCGAGGCGGAGGCGTTGCCTTCAAACGGGGCGAACAGGGGAATGCCGCACTGGGAAGCCACCATCCCGGCGATGGTGTAATCCGTGCCAGGCAGTTGCATGGTGTGGCTGAAGTCGAGGCCCTGGTTTTTCAGCGCGCCGAGCTCTGGCGTCAGGTTCGGGAAAGCATCGTTATCAAACCAGGTGCGTTCCAGACTTTCGCCGTATATATAGACCAGGTTGAGTCTGGGATTGTCGATCTTCTTCGAGGGTTCTTTGTAATAGGCCGCAAAGTCCGGATCGCCATCGCGCGACTGGGATTTTACCAGCTCGGTAATTTGATGGAATGCCGGGCTGGCATCCACGGAGGCCAGCGCCAGGCACAGCGCCAGCAGGCTGTAGCCATGATGATGCGGACGGTGACGGCGACGGCGCAGAACCCAGGCCAGCGCGGCGAAGATGCCCACCAGGGCGACCACCAGCCCCAGACCCGGAAGGATGTACTTACCCACACCAGCGCCGGTGAGGCTGTTGGTCAACGTGTAGAGCACCGCGTCGTTAATACCGTCGCCGGTAAAGTAATCGCTGGCATATAACGTAATGTTTAAAACAATAAAAATGCCGAGCACCACCAGGGTGGCCACAAACCACCAGGTGTGACGACCGGCTTTCCAGGCATAAACGCCGATGGAAGCCAGGAAAAGGACAAGGGACATTAACTCTGACAACAGCAGATCCTCATCATGCCGGACGCTTAGCCGGCTAATTGCTTATTTTTTGGGTAATACAATGTAATTGCGATGTCGCTTAGCTGCAATTTTAGTGTCACGAAAGTGTGCTGTTGTTAGGATTTGGTTTATAAAATCGGATTTTTGAATACAGTCGCATCGTGGCACACGGAGGCTGAGGTGGTGGCAGGGGGTAAAAAAACGCACTTCACGCCGCGGTGTAAGACTAACGTAATAAACCCGGCGTGTTGTGGCAGAAAATGGGAGGCGATCAGGAGAGGAAATTAACGCCTTGTTTCAGCACCAGATCGCAGGCTTTCGTTTTCACCTGTTTCGCCAGAGATGAATTTCCAAGGGTGCTGAGGTTCAGCTGCTGACCATTTTGCGCGTTCAGCAGGCCCTGAATACCGTCCATATAGTTGGTGTCCGCTTTCTGCTCCTGGGTGTCCAGTCCCAGTTTACCCAACACCTGGTTTTTGATGTTTTCGGTATCGGTGACGGAAGCCAGTTTCTGCTTCGCGCAGTATTCCAGAATACCCGCCGCGTTGTTCATCGTTCCGGCACTCAGGCTTTGGGAGCTGTTGCCCAGCAGGCCGGTGAGGGACGAGGCTGACAGTCCGCCCTGGGACGTGCCGCTCTCTTTGGTTAACTCACTTGCTGCGCTGGAGAGCGACTCCTGCCATGATGCGGCCTGCGCTGCGCCAGTCACCAGCAGGGCGCCAGTAAGGATGCTGATAAGAAATTGTTTTTTCATAATGATTTACTCAACAAGGTCCGTTTTGGGCCAGAAGTGGGTTCAGTATATACCTCTGCTCTTCCGGCGCTCCCTGGAAATATCTTAATACTCTTTGCCGGTGACGCGGCTGCGGTAGCTGTCCCAGTCGAAGATGACGTACAGGCTGTTACCCAGCTTCATGCGATCCATCACCCGCTCGCCAAGAAGTCGGGTCATCTCGTCGATATTGTGGTTCGTCAACATACCGGTTGGGCGTTTTGACGACGAACGGCGATCGACAATCTGGTTGATGATCACTTTTTCGTAGCGGGACTCCGTCTGGACACCGATCTCGTCGATGACCAGCAAATCCACGTTACTTAAATCATTCAGCAACTGTTCTTCGCTGGTTTCGCGATTACTGAAGGTGTCTTTCATGGCGGACATAATATCGGCCACGGTGATAATCAGCACTGACTTCCCGCGCAGCAGCAGCTCGTTGCAGATAGCGGCGGCGAGGTGATTTTTCCCGGTGCCGGGTTTTCCGCTAAAGATGAAGCTGGCGATGTTGCCGTCAAATTCATCCACGTACTGGCGCGCCTGGTTAAGGGCGTTCATCTGCCCCTGAGACTCGACCTTATAATTCTCGAAGGAGCAGTTCTGGTGCAGAGGGCGAATGCCCGAGCGGTTAAAGGTGCGCTGCATTTTCATCGCGCGGTTTTCGCGGGCGAGGGCTGCCGCGCGAATTTTACCCTGCTCTTTTTGCCATGCCAGCAGCTCTTCACCGGTGGTGAAGGCGGGCTTCACGTTGGCAGGCATCATCTTCTGCAAACGTTTCATCAAGTCGCCGACGTTTTTCATTTCGCACCTCGGAATCCATCAGGGATTTTTTTGTCCGGTTCTGAAAAAGCATTGATATCACGTTTTGGCTGGCCGTTGTTGCTGGCGCGGTTGATTTGCAGACTGCGCGCGAATTTTTGCTGCCACTGAACATGGTGGAAGACTTTTCCTTCAGCTTGCCAGTATGCGGTAAAGGCTGCCAGCTCTTCCGGTGTCGCGGGCTGCGAGAGGGCTATTCCCCATAAGGCCGCCTGCCGCTGAAAATCGGCGTCCGGCTGCCAACCGGCGTACATGGGAAATTTCCCCATTGGAACGGCCACCGGGGCGCTGGCGGGTTCGTCAAAAAACTGATTATCCAGCATGACATCGCTCGCCGGGCGCGACAGCTTCTCTTCAATTTCCAGAAGCTGCGCCAGACGTTCCGGCGTGACCGCATAAAACGCCGGGGCGTTGTCGGCAAATACCGCGAGCGTGCCGCCTTCGGCGTGCGTCAACACACCGCGAGGATCGCGCATAAAGGCATCAATGCCAGCAATGCTGGTGGTCAGAATTCTGGAGGACATAACACTTTCTCAACTGATTACTACGGGCGTGATTGAGGGTTATGGTAGCACAGAGAGAGGGGAGGAAAGGAGAGGATTTCCCCGGTGGCGTTACGCTTACCGGGGCTAAAATCACAGGGGCTGGTTACGCGATGATATTCAGCGTCACGTCGATATTGCCGCGCGTCGCGTTAGAGTACGGACAGACGATGTGCGCCGCATCCACCAGTTTTTTGGCTTCCGCTGCGTCCATCCCTTCAACGTGGATGTTCAGCTTCGCTTCGATACCAAAACCGGTTGGCAGCGGGCCAATCCCTACTTCGCCTTCAATAAAGGCGTCTTTTGGCAGAGCGAATTTATCGCGTGCCGCAACGAACTTCATTGCGCCCAGGAAGCAGGCGGAGTAGCCCGCAGCGAACAGCTGTTCAGGGTTGGTTACTTCACCCCCCATGCCGCCCATCTCTTTTGGCACACCCAGTTTGACATCCAGAACGCCATCGGAAGACGTGGCGCGGCCATCACGGCCTCCGGTTGCTTTGGCTTTGGCAGTGTAGACAACTTTTTCTAAAGACATGGCAGGTTCCTCATCTTACGTTTATATGCGCTATTAAATAGCGCGCGATGTTTTAAGTTAAAATTAGACGCGTAAAGTACAGCCTTACGCGCGATGCAGCTGTTGGCGCAAACTTTCGAGCTGTTGCTTGAGCGCCAGCATGGTGTCGGTATCACACTGCGCTGCACAGCCCACGGCGTGGGGTATCGTCACGGCCTGCTGTTGCAGCGCCCGACCCGCGTCGCTCAGGGTGACGGCGACCTGACGCTCATCCTGACGGGAACGCTGGCGGAGGATCAATCCTGCGCTTTCCAGGCGTTTCAGCAGGGGAGTCAGCGTGGCGGAATCCAGGAATAGCCGCTCGCCAATGTCTGACACCGTAATATCATCCTGTTCCCACAGCACCAGCATCACCAGGTATTGCGGGTAGGTCAGATTAAGCGGCGCCAGCAGTTGCCGGTACAGCTTGTTAAGCGCCAGATTTGCCGAATAGAGGGCAAAACAGAGCTGGTTATCCAGCAGAAGCGCGTTGGTGGTGTCGTTCGTTTTTGCGTCCATGAAATGAATATAGATAGTGCGCGATACAATTGCAAGCGATTTTATTATACGCGTGGACGTTTGCGGTAAAGCCATAAGCCGGGGATCGACAGGCCGATGGAGAGCGCACCCACGATCGACGAGGCTTTAAGGAAGTTGCTCAGGAGCAGGATCATCTGGGGTTCGCTGTAGCCAAAATGGCTGATTTTGACGGCGGAGATCATCGCCGTATAGGCTGAAATGCCTGGGAACATAGGAATCACTGCCGCCACGGTGAATACCTTCGGGTGCGCCAGATACCAGCGGGACCACTGAATACCGATGCTGCCAACCAGCATGGAGGCGATAAACGTCGACCATTCAATATTAAAGCCCGCTGTCATCATGATCATACGAGAGCCGTGGCCAATGGCACCCAGCAGCGCACACCAGGGTAATGCACGCTGTGGGACGTTAAACACCATCGCAAAACCAACGGCGGGAAGGGCAGACAAGAGCATGTCCTGTGCCAGTGCGAGCATAAAATCCATCACGCCCATCCGCGTAACCCCCAGAGTGTCATGGCCATTACCACCCCGATACAGGTCGCCAGCGTCAGCAGGCTGGCTATCGCCCAGCGCGCCAGACCGGTGTTGATATGGCCTTTGAACATATCAGCGACGGCATTAATTAAGGGAAAACCCGGCACCAGCAGCAATACGCTGGCGGCCATCGCAACAGTAGGCGTGCTGGCGAAGTAGGGCTGGCGCAAAAGCAGGCCGGATACGGTTGTCGCCACAAATGCCGTGATGCAGAAGTTAATTTGCGGATGTAGCTGTCTGTGCGTCAACAGCTGGCGGACATACATTGCGATGCTGCTGGCAAAGAAGGTCACGACAGCGCCGTCCCAGCCGCCCGCGTTGAGCTTGCAGAAGCAGGCGCAGGACAGTCCCACCATCAGCACAACCAGCCAGCGCGGATACCGGAGGGGTTTGATTTGATTGAAACGTTTTTCTATCTCCCGGAGATCGAGCAGCTTGTGTTCAGCAAGGATCACGATGTGCTGCACTTCCGTCACGACGTGCATGTTAATGCCGCGGTCATGATTTTTACGGGTGGAGGTCAGGCACTGTCCGTCTTTAATGGTGGTCAGCACAATGGCATTTGACGAGATGGAACTCTCAACGCTGTCCATCCCCAGCGCCAGCCCAAGGCGTGTGGAGAGCTCTTCGACGAGGGCGCTTTCTGCGCCGTGCTGTAAGAGAAAAAGCCCGCACTGAATACATAGCCGCGTGGTGGCACGTTGCGTAGACCGATCTGCCTGCATGAAACGCCCTGAAGAGAAGAGAGATTGCTTACTTTTAACACAAAGTGCAGGGCCCTTTGCGCTGGGCCAGATCAACATTTGTGCGATCAGTGGCGCGATGGGGGCGGAGGAAAGACAGCATTGTTATTTATTTAATGAATATGAAATTAGGATTTATAAAAACAATATATTAAGTATTTCTAATTTCATATTTTCGATCTTTTCACGCAATTTGAATTAAATTTAAATGGTCTTTATGCGATATTAGGCCTGTATTGGGCGTTTCTTAACCCATGTGATATTTGTTCTATTTTGCGAGTATTAACCCGTTTGTACTTCGGAATGCAAACGTGTTTAACCTTGCAGGGTTAGTTCGTTCTTAAATAAAGAATTCATGACAGGGAGGGTCTATGTTGCCATTGAATGGTAAACACGGAGTGGTGATCAGCAGAGTACCGGTTATGCAAAATGGGTTAGGTGGCGTCATGTCGCGTCATTTTCCCGATTTTGAGATAACGTACTGCCGTTCGATGCAGGAGTTGACGTTATTACAATTGCGTCGCGCTGGGGTCGTTATTGCCGATATTTCGGGTGAGTATCGTAATCCACGCGGCACGCTTGAGCAATATTATGGGTTAATGAATCAGTACCGGGATATTCACTGGATATTCCTCGTTTCGCGCCCCCTTTATCCACTTGCAGTAGAGCTTCTTATGCGTCCGGAAAGCACGCTGCTTTCGGATATGGAACCCATTGAAGGCGTAATTAACGCTATTCGCGCGGGGAGTGAACGTGCCGAGCGAATAAGCCAGACGTTATTGATACCGGAAAATCCTGATATTGAAGAGGAGAGTGAGCAAATGATTGCGCTTACCCACTCTGAACGCAAGGTGTTGCGTTTGTTAGGTAAAGGTTGGGGAATCAACCAAATAGCCACGCTACTTAATAAAAGTAATAAAACGATCAGTGCACAGAAAAACAGTGCAATGCGTCGCTTATCACTTCGCAGTAATGCCGATATGTACGCGTGGATAAGCAGTACCCAGGGAATGCGAGAACTCAGTTTAATGTCGGCTTATGGAGAGTTTGAGGAATGGAAAAGACCACTGCAACAAAACATATCGCCGTCATCGAAAGCTGCTCAATGAGCGCTATGGGGCTGAAGCATCTTTTTGCGATGCCCGCCCTAAGCCATTACCAGGTGCACCTGTTTGCCAGATTTGACAGCTTCAAAGCGGCGCTCTCGGAAATCTCATTCTTTGCCGTAATTTATTCATTGTCCGATGAGCGTGAGGAGCGGCGAAACTGTCTGGCCTGTTTGCGGGATCTCACCTTCACCCACAGCGACGTCAAGCGTATCGTGCTGGCCTCTGATGAAATGGAGGCGAGACTGGTCAGCCATCTTTCGCCTTCTCGCTTACATGGAATTATCAGTAAATCGGTTCCGCTGAAGCAGTTAATGGAGGGGCTGGAGACATTACTCAGCGAAACGCATCACGTGAACGACAACGTGTACAATCACTGGTGTGTGAGCCAGCATCGTATGCTAAGCCCAACTGAAAGGGCGATTCTGCGATATATGTCATCGGGTTTTTCGATCCCTGAAATTGCGGCACAGCTTGAACGCAATATCAAAACCATCCGGGCGCATAAGTTTAACGCAATGGTAAAATTGGGCGTCAATTCTGATGTGGGATTACTGGATGCGGCAGATATCCTGGCGCATCTCCCGGTCAGGGAAATACGCCGTTCCGCTCTCACCGTTCCTTCTTTCTCGTAGTGTTAAGTGATGCGCCAGAATTTTTCTGGCGCAACGTTCAAATACAGACATCAACCCATTTTGCTGCGGTCAGTTCCGCCATTCTGTCGGGCGATATACGCACCGCACTGTGGATGGCGCCCGCTGCGGGTAACACTTCGGCGTACTGTTTTAAAGTGATGTCACAGTAAACAGAGAGCGGATTTTCCAGTCCAAAAGGGCAGACGCCGCCAACAGGATGACCCGTCAGGGTTACTACCTCATCGCAGCTGAGCATGCGGGCTTTTGCGCCGAATGTCTCTTTGAGCTTTTTGTTATCCAGACGCGCATCGCCTTTTGCAACCACCAGAATCACATCATTTTTAATTTTCAGTGACAGCGTTTTGGCAATTTGGCCGGGTTCAACGTTGTGCGCGGCAGCAGCAAGGGCAACAGTCGCTGTGCTTTGGTTAAGCTCGATGATTTCTATATCCGGAGCGTGTTCGGCGAAAAACTGCTGTACAGACTGCAAACTCATTGATTCCTCCTGACAAATATCTTCCGTAATCTGTCATAAGAATTTAGTCGCTGTAAATATCCCTTAAGTAACAAATATCCGTCAGGGGCGATTTCTGGATCGCCTTCACATTCACAGAAACCGGTTACAGTAACCGGTTGCAGAGCGTGATGCAGAGATTAATACTGAGTGTGTAACTTCCCCTGTATCTAATAATAAGAGCTAAGTATGAAACCATTCCGTTTGAGCAGTACCGCAGGTACACGATCCGGCAAGGTTGTGACGCTGATGTATGGAACAACGTGTGACGTGAGAACGTCCGAAACGAACGTCTGACAGGAGATCTGCTATGTCTGCCAACCATGCTGCATTTAATCTGATTTTCCGCTTCGTTGAAAATTATGTCAGCCCTATTGCCGGGCGCATCTCTTCCCAGCGTCACGTTATGGCGATTCGTGACGGGTTCATCTCGGCAATGCCGTTTATGATTGTCGGGTCGTTTTTATTAGTGTTCGCTTACCCACCTTTTTCGCCAGATACCACCTGGGGCTTTGCTCGCGCCTGGCTGGATATGGCGAAGCAGTTTGAAGGTCAAATTCTGACGCCGTTTGATATGACGATGGGGGTGATGTCCCTCTATATCTGTGCGGCTATCGCCTACAACCTGGGCAAACATTACGTTAAAACCCATCAGCTGGATCCGTTCATGTGCGCGATGCTGTCGCTGATGGCGTTCCTGCTGGTCGCCGCCCCTAAAACCAAAGGCGCCTTACCGGTTGATAGCCTTGGAGGGACCGGGATTTTCACCGCGATCCTGGTGGCGATTTACTGCGTTGAGATGATGCGTTTCCTGAAAGCACATAATATCGGGATCCGCCTGCCAGATCAGGTTCCGCCGATGATCAAAAACTCGTTTGACCTGCTGATCCCGGTGCTGGTGGTGGTGCTGACACTCTATCCGCTGAGTCTGTTGATCCAGTCGCAGTTCGGTATGCTGATCCCACAGGCCATCATGTCGATATTCAAACCGCTGGTCTCTGCGGCGGACTCGCTGCCAGCGATCCTGCTGGCGGTGCTGATTGGCCACCTGCTGTGGTTTGCCGGGATCCACGGCGCAGCGATTGTCTCGGGTATGCTGCAAATGTTCTGGCTGACGAACCTGGGGGCGAACCAGACCGCGCTGGCGGCGAGCCTGCCTTTACCACACATCTTTATGGAAGCCTTCTGGACGTTCTTTATTGTGATCGGTGGGTCAGGAGCGACGATGGGGCTGGTGTTCTGTTACCTGCGTAGCCGCTCCGCGCACCTGCGCTCCATTGGACGTCTGAGCGTGGTGCCAAGCATTTTCAATATCAATGAACCGGTGATTTTTGGTACGCCGATTGTGATGAACCCGGTGTTCTTTATTCCTTTCCTGCTGGCGCCGATGGTCAATGCCGTACTGGCATGGGCAGCGATGAAGTTTGATCTGATTGGCCGCGTGATTTCCGTTGTGCCGTGGACGGCACCGGCTCCGGTTGGTGCCGCCTGGGCGCTGGGCTGGGATTTCCGTGCAGCCATTCTGGTGCTGGTTTTGGCCTGCGTTTCCGCCATTATCTATTTCCCGTTCTTCAAGGTGTACGAGAAACAGTTGCTTCAGCAGGAAGCGGAAGAAGCACAGCGTAATGGGGAAGAGGAAAATCAGCAGGTCGCTTAGGTAAAAGCAAAACGGCAACGCAGGTTGCCGTTTTTAGTGTTTGTTCCCTCTCTCTGCGGGTTTCAGGCAGGGCCAGACTACTTAAGCGTGCAATCGCCGCACTGCTGGACATCCGGCAGACGGTAGCGCTGACAGCAGGTACGACGCACCAGAAGTCCCTCACGCGGAACCACGGTGCGGTAAAGAGGGTTATCCCGCCCATCCGACAGCTGTCTGGCAAAGAAACAGCTCTGACGCAGCGCATCCACTTTCTCGTCGCCGAGCAGCGGCTTCATCTCCGTTAAATACCAGTGGATAAGATACCCGGTATTACTCCAGATCAGTTTGCCGTTGATCTCCCCCGTCGCTTCCAGCGCATCAATGACCGGAACCAGCGCTCTTGTAATCAGTCGTTCCATACGCGCCTGCGCTGACAGGTGACTCGCGCTCGGATCTTCGTGTACATCAATCCAGAAACAGGCGGCGCGTCCGGTCTCATGGAATTCGACGTGGAAATGTTCCGACGAGAGATCGAGCATCGTTTCCTGGGTCAACAGGGCCAGCATGACAGGCGGCACCATCAGCCCGATATACCATTGTGCCCAGAGGGAAAGCAGCGGTTTATTTTCCCGCGCCAGCGTCGGTTGGTTACGATAAATATGGTCGGAATAGGTTGCCAGCAGTGATCGCAGCTCGGCAGGTCGTTGCCACTGAGTCAGCGTCAGAGCATGATGCGGCGGTGCTTCATCCAGTTTGATGAAATCCAGCAGATGGGCGCGTGTTACGGCGATTTTTTCCCGAATGGCATCCGCAAGCGTCGTTTCTCCGGCGGAGAGTGGAGCTCGCCAGAGCAGTGGCTCAACGATGTGTGCGGTACGAGTCGCCATAGTGTGGATTACAAATCTAAATGATAATGATTGCCAATCCTAACTATAGATAAAACCGAGCGCAAGCGTTTTATCCTGGCGCTGTGAAGGCGGTTTCAGGCGATATGAAGCTCGTCGCTCAGCAGAATGCTGTTGCGTCCCATATGCTTGGCTTCATAGAGGGCTTTATCGGCTTTCGCCAGTGCGCCATCAACGTCTTCACCTTCGAACATGGCTATGCCAATGCTGATGGTCACGTTAGTGGCGACGCTTTCGTTAAACATGTGGGGGATTTTGAGATCGTAAACCTTCTGACGTATGCGTTCAGCTGTCTGGCGCGCTTGCTCCAGTGGGATGTTACTTAACAGCACCATAAATTCTTCCCCGCCAAACCGGGCGACAACATCGCGTGAGCGCACGGCGTCGCGGATCGCAGCCGAGACCCTGATCAAGGCCTGATCGCCCATCATATGGCCGTAATGATCGTTGTAGGCTTTGAAATGGTCGATATCCATCAGCAGCACAAAGTGCTCGCCAGCGTCAGGCCTGGGGAGGTTCTCAAGCCGGCTTTGCAGCCCGCGACGGTTATATAGGCCGGTGAGCGGGTCCATCATGCTGAGATCGGTCAGGGTTTCACGCTCTTCCAGCAGTTCGGAAAGCAGCTCCTGGGCGAAACGGTCATTACGCCGCTGAAGAACATGATGGATACCAATGGCGACCACCGGCAGCGCGAAAAAATAGGCCATTCTCAGCCAGTTTTCGGACGGGCTAAGCCACAGGCAGGATATAAAAGCGGGAAATGAATGTAACGTAAAGGCTTTAATATTACTGGCGAAAGCCAGAGACCCTATAAAAAGCACTGTTAATAGCGCCATCATTAAATAGGTTGCGTGATCGTGCGTTATTAACAGAAATTTTGAGACGATCTGCCATGCCCATAAAAACCCAAAAATAGCTGAAACAGCAGGGATATTTATTTTTCGCGTGCTATTTTTCCAGTGCCAGATAAGTAAGCCAGTGCTGGCAGCCAATACGGCAAACAGGGGGACTGATAACACACGAACGGAATAGAGAGGGTTTGTTACCGAGAACAATGCTGATGCAGCGTTCAGAAATAAAAATAAACGTAAAGAAAGCTGATATTTCTTGTTGACTAAGGACAGCCAGGATTGTGATGTCATATGCGTGCGTTTTTATTAAAACTCAATTAAAACAATGAGCAAGGTGTTGTTATGTATTATTGGTCGCTACAAAATTGAATTTTTATTATCAGAAAAACGTTATCGGAAGTTAACAGGTGGGCAATTTATCACCTTACACATTCTCTGTCATTATGGGAAAGCAATTGCTGGCGCAATTTCTTACGTCGCATGCTGACAAGTGATAATTACTATCATATGATACTGGTTATCATTATCAGTGCGAGAGGTGAAACCATGTTGAGCAAAGCGCTGGGAAGTGGGTGGGGAATATTGCTGCCTGGTTCCATTATCGGTGGGCTGATGTTTGCCGATCTTCCCATTGATGTCTGGAAAGCAATGATTGTTTCGGGCTTGCTGGTGACATCCGCGATGATCTGGCACAAACAGTTACGGCATTACGTGCTGTTGCCATCATGCGTTGCGCTAATCAGTGGACTGCTGGTGATTCTGATGAGTTTGAAATAAAAGGGAAAAACAAGAGGTACTGCTGAAGGGATGTAAGATAATTGGTGCGAGGGGGGGGACTTGAACCCCCACGTCCGTAAGGACACTAACACCTGAAGCTAGCGCGTCTACCAATTCCGCCACCTTCGCATACCATCGACACTGTAAAAGTATCGTAACCACGGAGGCGCATTCTAGATGTTTTCAGCTTTACGTCAACAGAAAATTGCGCACGTTGTTTTGATTGCTGCAAAAATGGGCGATGGCAGCGTCAGCCATCGCCGGGCAGGGGAATTACTTTTTCGCCTGGCGCGTCATCACGGTGCGATACACCTTAAAGCGGCCTGTCTGGGCGATCACTTCGTGGAAGCCGAAGGTTTCATCCAGCACTTTCGGATACGCCAGGAAGGCATTCGCCACAATACGTAGCTCACCGCCGCTGTTAAGGTGACGGGTTGCGCCACGGATCAGCGTTTGCGCCGCTTCAAGGCTGGTCTCCATCCCGTCGTGGAACGGCGGGTTAGAGATGATCATGTCAAAGCGACCGGTCACGTCGGAGAAAACGTTGCTGGCGATCACTTCGCCTTCAATGCCATTCGCAGCAAGCGTGGCGCGGCTGGCTTCTACCGCCGGGGCGCTCACGTCACACAGGGTTAAACGCACTTTTGGTGAGTGGCTGGCGAGAACCGTTGACAGCACGCCCGCGCCACAGCCGACGTCCAGCACCTTGCCCTTGGTGTGCGGCGTCAGGGTGGAAAGCAGCAGCTTGCTGCCCGTATCGAGCGCGTCACGGCTAAACACACCCGGCAGGGTTTTAATGGTCAGGCCGTCAAGCTGGTACTCGTCCCAGAAGGTGTTGGCATCAAAAGTGGTCTGTTTTTCCAGACGGCCATGATACAGGCCGCAGCGTCGGGCGCTGTCGATTTTCGTCAACGGCGCGTAGCCTTCGAGCATCTGCTCTGCGCTTCGCACCCCGCTGCGGTTCTCACCGACGACAAAAATATCGCAGCCGACCGGCAGCAGAGAAAGCAGGTTCATCAGCTGGAACTGGGCTTCCGGTTTGTTCTTCGGCCAGTAGTAAATGAGCGTATCGCAGTCAGCAATATCGCTCTGCTCCGCCACCAGGCTAAAGCGTGCGCGCTCGCCCATCTGGCGGCTCAGCACCTGCCAGTGGTGGTAGTATTGGGTGTGGGCACGGCTTTCAGCACAGTCGAAACGTGCGGGCAGGTCATCCTGCATATCTCCGGCAAACAGAATACGGCTTTCTTCGAAATCATCACTGTGACGCAGCAAGACTTCACTTGCCGGGGTAAATGCAGACATGAATTGTTCCTCAATAAACTCAGGCGGGGATTATAGTAGGTAGATGGCGCAGTTTCGACACATTTGCTATATTTGCGCGCCTGAGAGACAGGAGTTTTCGCTATGACATCCCGACGAGACTGGCAGTTGCAGCAGCTGGGCATCACCCAGTGGGCTTTGCGTCGCCCGACGGCGTTGCGGGGCGAAATAGCCATCTCCATCCCTGCGCATGTCCGCCTGGTGATGGTGGCAGAAGCGCCGCCTGCCCTGAACGAACCCCTGATTGAGGATGTCCTTCGCACCCTGAAGGTGACAAACGATCAGGTATTACAGCTGGCGCCCGAAAGCGTCGCGATGCTTCCCCCTGACAGCCGCTGTAACAGCTGGCGAATCGGGGCGGTGGATGAGCTACCTCTTGAAGGAAGCCAGATCAGCTCGCCAGCGCTGGACGAACTGAAAGCCAACCCAAAAGCGCGTAGCGCGCTATGGCAACAAATTTGCGAATATGAACACGATTTCTTCCCTCACGACGGCTGACCTGGCCACCGCGTTCGCGATTGAAACACGCGCCCATGCCTTTCCGTGGAGCGAAAAGACGTTTGCCAGCAATCAGGGCGAACGCTATTTAAATCTCCGCCTGGACGTTGACGGTGCGATGGCCGCGTTCGCCATCACGCAGGTCGTTCTGGACGAGGCGACGCTGTTTAATATCGCGGTCGATCCCGCTTACCAGCGCCGCGGGCTGGGCAGGGATCTGCTTGAGCACCTCATTCGTGAGCTGGAAACCCGTGACGTTTTCACCCTGTGGCTGGAGGTGCGCGCGTCCAATGTCGCCGCCATCGCGCTTTATGAAAGCTTAGGCTTCAACGAGGCGACTATCCGCCGTAACTACTACCCCACCGCAGAGGGACGTGAAGACGCCATTATCATGGCTCTGCCGATTGGATAACGAAAATAAGGTTGTAACGATGAAATGGGACTGGATTTTCTTTGATGCCGACGAAACGCTGTTTACGTTTGACTCGTTCGGCGGCCTACAGCGGATGTTTCTCGACTATAGCGTGACGTTCACCGCGGAAGATTTTCAGGACTATCAGGCGGTGAACAAGCCGCTGTGGGTGGATTACCAGAACGGTGCCATCACCGCGTTACAGCTTCAGCATCAGCGTTTTGACGTCTGGGCTGAACGGTTAAACATCAGTCCTGGGGTGCTGAACGAGGCCTTCCTGAATGCAATGGCAGATATCTGCGCGCCGTTGCCCGGTGCCGTTTCTCTGCTGGATTCGCAGAAAGGGAAGGTGAAGCTTGGGATCATCACCAACGGCTTTACCGCGCTTCAGCAGATCCGCCTTGAACGCACTGGCTTGCGCGATCATTTCGACGCGCTGGTGATCTCCGAAGAGGTAGGCGTGCCGAAGCCGGATCCGCGTATTTTCGATTATGCGCTGGCACAAGCGGGCAATCCTGACCGCGATCGCGTGCTGATGGTGGGGGATACGGCAGAATCTGATATTCTGGGGGGTATGAGATCGGGCCTGTCGACCGTCTGGCTGAATGCGCATGGCCGCACGTTGCCTGAAGGCATCGAACCGACCTGGACCGTAACGTCATTGAACGAACTGGAGCAGCTCCTGTGTAAACAATGATTGCCTGCCCCCTGTTGATGGGTAAAATAGCCGCATTTTTCGTATTCCATGATGCGCGGCCTGCTGCCGCGCTTACCTAAGAAGAATTGATTATGACGTTGTCTCCTTATCTGCAAGAGGTGGCCAAACGCCGCACTTTTGCCATTATCTCGCACCCGGATGCCGGTAAAACGACCATCACCGAGAAGGTGCTGCTGTTCGGACAGGCGATCCAGACCGCGGGTACCGTTAAAGGCCGTGGCTCCAGCCAGCATGCTAAATCCGACTGGATGGAGATGGAAAAGCAGCGTGGTATTTCGATTACCACCTCCGTGATGCAGTTCCCGTATCATGACTGCCTGGTGAACCTGCTGGACACCCCGGGGCACGAAGACTTCTCCGAAGATACCTACCGTACCCTGACGGCGGTGGACTGCTGCCTGATGGTGATCGACGCGGCGAAAGGTGTTGAAGATCGTACCCGCAAGCTGATGGAAGTCACTCGTCTGCGCGATACGCCGATCCTCACCTTTATGAACAAACTCGACCGTGACATCCGTGATCCGATGGAGCTGATGGATGAAGTGGAAAACGAGCTGAAAATCGCCTGCGCGCCAATCACCTGGCCGATTGGCTGCGGCAAGCTGTTCAAAGGGGTTTACCACCTCTATAAAGACGAAACCTACCTGTATCAGACCGGTAAGGGCCACACTATTCAGGAAGTCCGCATCGTGAAAGGGCTGGACAACCCGGAGCTGGACGCCGCTGTCGGTGAAGAGCTGGCCGCGCAACTGCGCGATGAGCTTGAGCTGGTCAAAGGCGCCTCTCACGAGTTCGACAGAGAGCTGTTCCTGAGCGGTGACATTACCCCGGTCTTCTTCGGTACTGCACTCGGCAACTTCGGCGTTGACCATATGCTCGACGGTCTGGTTGAGTGGGCCCCGCAGCCGATGCCGCGTAAAACCGACACCCGCGAAGTAGAAGCGAAGGAAGAGAAGTTCTCCGGCTTCGTCTTTAAAATTCAGGCCAACATGGACCCGAAACACCGTGACCGCGTCGCCTTTATGCGCGTGGTTTCCGGTAAGTACGAAAAGGGCATGAAGCTGCGTCAGGTGCGTATTGGTAAAGACGTAGTGATTTCCGACGCGCTGACCTTCATGGCGGGCGACCGTTCGCACGTGGAAGAAGCCTATCCGGGTGACATCATTGGTTTACACAACCACGGTACCATTCAGATCGGCGATACCTTCACGCAGGGCGAAATGATGAAGTTCACCGGTATCCCGAACTTCGCGCCGGAACTGTTCCGCCGCATTCGCCTGCGCGATCCGCTTAAGCAGAAGCAGCTGCTGAAAGGCCTGGTCCAGCTTTCGGAAGAGGGGGCTGTACAGGTGTTCCGCCCTATCGCCAACAACGATCTGATCGTGGGCGCGGTGGGTGTGCTCCAGTTTGACGTGGTAGTTGCCCGTCTTAAGAGCGAGTACAACGTGGAAGCGATTTACGAATCGGTGAACGTGGCGACCGCGCGCTGGGTTGAATGTTCAGACGTGAAGAAATTCGAAGAGTTTAAGCGTAAGAACGAAGTTCAGCTGGCGCTGGACGGTGGCGATAATCTGACCTATATCGCCCCGACTATGGTTAACCTGAACCTGACGCAGGAACGTTATCCCGACGTTCAGTTCCGCAAAACGCGCGAGCATTAATTCCCTCACAGAGCACGGCAGCCGCCGTGCTCTTCTTTAATTCCAGTGTTATTAAACCCTTGCGGAATGTTCTTAATTCAACGTAATTTTTCGCTATTCGTTCGTTTTTTCCCCAATTCTGAATGCACCCCTCTGATTGTGATCTATATTTAACTCAGTGTTTAGCACCGGGCGTGGATGAATTAACTGTTCAATGCATGTCCACTGGTTCTCCATTTCGCCCGTGTGTTAATTCGCAATATATAAAACCAAGATTTAGGGAAGTATGTCGCCCAAATAACGGGCAAAACACAGGAATAAATCGATGAATATGACAAGACTGAAGATTTCTAAAACTCTGCTGGCTGTAACGTTGGGTAGTGTCCTGGTAAGCGGTTCTGCTCTGGCGGAATCCAGCACCATGGATAAAGCGCAAAATACCGCTAATACCGCAGGGGAAAAAATCGATAGCTCTATGAATAAAGTCGGTAATTTCATGGATGACAGCTCTATCACAGCAAAAGTGAAAGCCGCACTGGTGGATCATGAATCCATTAAGAGCACCGATATTTCTGTTAAAACCGACAACAAGGTTGTCACTCTGAGCGGTTTCGTTGAAAGCCAGACTCAGGCTGAAGAGGCCGTTAAAGTAGCGAAAGGCGTTGAGGGCGTAAGCTCTGTAAGCGACAAACTGCACGTACGTGACAGCAAAGAATCGTCGGTGAAGGGCTATGCCGGAGATGCAGCAACTACCAGCGAAATCAAAGCTAAACTGTTAGCTGACGACATCGTGCCATCCCGTATGGTGAAAGTTGAAACCACTGATGGTGTGGTCCAGCTGTCCGGTACGGTTGAGAACCAGGCACAAAGCGATCGTGCCGAGTCAATTGCGAAAGCTATTGATGGTGTGAAAAGCGTCAAAAACGATCTGAAAACGAAGTAAAGCAGTACCACTCGCCCGTCTGGCTGAAAACCGCGGGCGAAATAAAAACGACTCTGGAAAAGCCGGTGAGTGACCTGAGCGCTCACGTTTAGCGGCCGACATTAACTATGGTAAAGGAGAGGCTTATGTTTCGTTGGGGCATTATATTTCTGGTTATCGCGTTAATTGCCGCCGCATTGGGCTTTGGTGGACTGGCGGGTACCGCGGCATGGGCAGCGAAAATTGTTTTCGTCGTCGGTATTATTCTGTTCCTGGTCAGCCTGTTTACGGGTCGACGTCGCCCGTAGCAAACGCAATAGTTATTAAACAAACTCAAGCCAGTCCTCGTGACTGGCTTTTTCTCGTTTGAGAACCATCGGGAATGTGCGTTACTGTGTCTCATCAAAATAATGAAAACAGGAAGGCAGAGGTGGGGCAACGAATTCCCGTGACGCTCGGCAATATTGCGCCGCTGACGTTAAAACCGTTTCATGCAGGCCAGCTTGCTCTGGTCTGTGAAGGGGGCGGGCAGCGCGGTATTTTTACCGCCGGCGTGCTCGACGAATTTATGCGCGCGCAATTCAACCCGTTCGATCTCTACTTCGGTACCTCTGCCGGGGCGCAGAACCTCTCCGCCTATGTCTGCAACCAGCCCGGCTATGCGCGCAAAGTGATTATGCGCTACACCACCTCCAAAGAATTCTTCAATCCGGTACGCTTCGTGCGCGGCGGGAACCTGATCGATCTCGACTGGTTACTGGATGCCACCTCCAGCCAGATGCCGCTGGCCATGGATACCGCGTCACGACTGTTCGATACCGGCAAAGCGTTCTGGATGTGCGCCAGCCGTGGCGATGACTATTCGCCGGGTTACTTTTCGCCGCAGAAAGAGAACTGGCTGGATATCATTCGCGCTTCCAGCGCGATCCCGGGTTTCTACCGTACCGGCGCGCTGCTGGAGGGGATAAACTATCTTGACGGCGGTATCAGCGACGCGGTGCCGGTACAGGAGGCCGCGCGGCGCGGGGCGAAAACCATTGTGGTGATCCGCACGGTGCCTTCGCAGATGTATTACACCCCACAGTGGTTTAAGCGGATGGAACGCTGGCTGGGCGACAGCAGCCTGCAACCGCTGGTGAATATCGCGAAGCAGCATGAAACCACCTACGGCGCGATGCAGCGTTTTATTGAAAAACCACCGGGCAAGCTGCGCATCTTTGAAATTTACCCGCCGAAGCCGCTGCTGAGCATGGCGCTGGGCAGTCGGCTGCCTGCGTTGCGTATGGATTACAAAACGGGGCGGCTATGCGGGCGTTACTTCCTGGCGACCGTCGGGAAAATGCTGGCCGAGCAACCGCCTCTTCATCGGCATAAAAGCATCATATTGCCACCCGCTAGTGTGGCCAATGACGCGGTGGCGATGCCGCTGGTGGACGCGCCGCAGGCCAACGACGGCATACTCGATAACGAGGACCTGGCGTGACGCACTCTTTTATCGATACCCATTGCCACTTTGATTTCCCGGCGTTTAGCGGGGAGGAAACATCAAGTATTGCGCGTGCGGCTGAGGCCGGTGTGAGAGCCATTATTGTGCCCGCTATTGAAGCGGCGAGATTCGAGAAAGTCCTGGCGCTTGCCCAGGGTCACGATGCGCTGTATGCCGCGCTGGGTCTGCATCCGATCGTGATTGAGCACCATCTTGATGACCATCTCGACAGGCTGGATGCCACGCTGCAAAACGCGGATACGAAGCTGGTTGCCATCGGTGAGATCGGCCTCGATCTCTATCGTGAAGATCCGCAGTTTGAACGCCAGCAGACGATCCTGGATGCGCAGCTCCGGCTGGCAAAGCGCCACGATCTGCCGGTGATCCTCCACTCCAGGCGCACCCATGACAAACTGGCGATGCACCTGAAGCGCATCGACGTGCCGCGCAGGGGCGTGGTCCATGGTTTCGCTGGAAGCCTTCAGCAGGCGCAGCGTTTTATCGAGCTGGGCTATAAAATTGGTGTCGGTGGCACTATCACCTATCCGCGTGCCAGCAAAACCCGGGATGTGATGGCGCAGCTCCCCCTGTCTTCGCTCCTGCTGGAAACGGATGCCCCTGACATGCCGCTGAATGGTTTTCAGGGCCAGCCCAACCGCCCGGAGCAGGCGGCGCGCGTTTTTGATGTGCTGTGCGAGCTGCGTCAGGAGCCTGAAGATGTGATTGCCAGCGCGCTGCTGGAAAATACCCGCGCGGTCTTCGGCATCACGCTATAGATAAAGGGCCGGGCGGATCACCGTGATCTGCTGCCTTTCCAGGGCCTGCGCCAGCGGCTCGATGTCCTCCGGCGCGGCGCTCCGCCATCGCGCCGCCTCCCCGTAAACCCCATGGGCATGAAACGCGTTGATCCGCACCGGAACGTTCCCCAACGCGTGGATAAAAGCGGTCAGCGATGACAGATGTTGCAGATAATCACACCGATCGGGGATCACCAGCAGGCGCAGCTCCGTCAGGCGATGACGATCGGCCAGCCAGCGGATGCTCTGCTTGATCAGCGTGTTTTCGCGCCCGGTCAGAAAACGGTGATGTTCATTGCCCCAGGCTTTCAGATCCACCATCGCGCCGTCAAACACCGGTAACAGCTTTTGCCAGCCGGTTTCGCTTAACAGGCCGTTGCTGTCCACCAGGCACGTCAGATGGCGCAGGGACGGATCGGCTTTGATCGCGGTGAACAGCGCAACCACAAACGGCAGCTGCGTGGTGGCCTCACCCCCGCTGACGGTCACGCCCTCAATAAACGGCGCGGACGTGCGGATCCGTGAGAGGATCTCCTCGACGCTGTATCGCTGCGCCATCGGCGTCGCCTGCTGCTGACACAGGTGCAGGCAGGTATCGCACTGCTGACAGTGACTCTCCTGCCACCAGACGCGCCCGGCCTGAATCGTCAGCGCATCATGAGGACAGTGGGGAACACAGTCGCCGCAGTCGTTGCAGCGCCCGATGGTCCACGGGTTGTGGCAGGTTTTGCAGCGCAGGTTACAGCCCTGGAGGAACAGCGCCAGGCGGCTGCCCGGCCCGTCCACGCAGGAGAAGGGAATAACCTGACTAACTAAAGCGCATCTGCTGTTCATGGCTTATCACGCGTGGCTGACGTTCCAGAATACGGGTATTGCGCGCGGCCTCCTCGCCGAGCCAGGTGGTGTTGGTGCGCGAGCCGGCCTCCCGATATTTCTCCAGATCGGAGAGCCGCACCATATACCCGGTAACGCGCACCAGGTCGTTTCCGGCCACATTCGCGGTGAACTCACGCATACCGGCGTTGAACGCCCCCAGGCACAGCTGCACCACCGCCTGAGGATTGCGTTTAACCGTCTCATCCAGGGTGAGAATATCGCTGATCCCCGAATGATAATGTTTATGGTGCGGGGCTACGGCCAGCAGGTGGCTGATGGGATCTGGCTCGTCACCGTACGGCAGACGCGCCCCCGGCGTGGTGCCTGAATCAGAACTGATCCCTGACTGCGCGTGCAGCATCGCGCGGTGCTGCCAGCCGTGTTTCACCGGCGTGTTTTCAACGAACGCCGCCAGCTGTTCACTGATGCGGTAACCCAGCGCATTGGCCTGCTCGTTTTTACCGTACCGTCCCGTAATGCCTGCTTTCTCGCACAGCACGTTTACCGCTTCGGCCAGACCGTACATGCCAAACATCGGTACAAAACGATCGGCATCAATCAGCCCCTCTTTCACCAGGAAGCTATTCTCAAAGAAGCCGGATTGTTCATATAAAAAATCGCAGCGCGCATTGATGATCGCGATTTGTTGCTGGCAGTAGTGGGGAAGGGTACGGGTGAAAAAGTCTTCCGGTGAGCGGCTGTGCTCCGCAATCGCTTTCAGGTTAAGGCGCACCAGCGTGCTGCCGCCGCCCGCCAGCGGCAGGGAGTTGTAACAGCTCACCACGCCATAACGACCTTTTGTGAAAATTTTATCATTCACCGGGCCATTGGAAATATGCGGCTTACTGCACTCACAAATGTTTTTCGCCACGCTCAGCAGCAGATCGTCAGGGGTGACGTCCGGGTCGTAAATAAAGGTCAGGTTCGGCGCGACCTGCTTCAGATCTGCGTCCGCTCGCAAAATAGCACGCGTGACGGGCGTATCCGCCGGGCCGATATTGGCATGCATAAAGGCATCGGGCAGGGTTCTGTCCAGGTAACGCCAGAAACGTTTTATTCGGCTATCGATTTCATCCTGTGTTAGAATTTTAACATATGGGTTGAGTATCTCATCGAGCTGACCCAGATAGACTGGCATCGATGTGACGGACGGAACATGGTGATAAAGGATAGTGAGCAGTGAGAGGGCATCATCCAGATCTTTCGCCCCTTCCAGCTCCAGCCATTCTGAGCCGTTAGCCAGAAATTTAGCGTAGTCCGGCAGCACGTACCGCGGTTTGTAAGGCGCATGACCTTCGAACATGTCGCAGATGTATCCCTCGTCCAGCGCGGCGCGGGCC
Organism: Enterobacter cloacae complex sp. P29RS; assembly: GCF_014893445.1. NCBI lineage: Bacteria > Pseudomonadati > Pseudomonadota > Gammaproteobacteria > Enterobacterales > Enterobacteriaceae > Enterobacter > Enterobacter cloacae complex sp. P29RS. The sequence continues at coordinate 52,256 of NZ_JADBPZ010000005.1, forward strand.
GCCTCTGGCAGAGCGGGATAGAACAGATTGTTCTCCGCTTCCAGCGCCAGAAAATGACGTTTTTGTTCCGGGGTTAACACCGGGCTGGTCACAATGTGCTGGCATCGTTGTTGCAGGGCGTCGGGCATGTTCAACTTCCTTGAGGGTTCTGCGGATGGTGAACGAATTGTAAGAAGCCAGCCTGCCGGGGCTTTTGATCCGACAGGGGGTATCGCTGCTTTTGTCGGCGGTTGACGCATGAAAGTTTGAAGAAGATCTCATTACAGTAATGCAAATTTGCACACAGTTTTCATTAACTGTGATGAATGTCGAAGTGTGGATGCGGGTGAATGTTAGAATACTCACAGACCCGCAAGGTAAAATTTATACGGCACTGCCGTTGGAGAATGTTATGACCGATTTAACTGCAAGCAGCCTGCGCGCGTTGAAACTGATGGACCTGACCACCCTGAATGATGACGACACCAATGAAAAAGTCATCGCCCTGTGCCATCAGGCAAAAACGCCAGTGGGTAATACCGCCGCCGTCTGTATCTACCCGCGCTTTATCCCGATTGCCCGCAAAACGCTGAAAGAACAGGGCACGCCGGACGTGCGCATTGCGACCGTGACTAACTTCCCGCACGGTAATGACGACATCGAGATCGCGCTGGCGGAAACCCGCGCGGCGATTGCGTACGGCGCAGACGAAGTTGACGTGGTTTTCCCGTACCGCGCGCTGATCGCCGGCAACGAGCAGGTCGGTTTTGACCTGGTGAAAGCCTGTAAAGACGCGTGTGCGGCGGCAAACGTGCTGCTTAAAGTGATCATTGAAACCGGCGAGCTGAAAGAAGAGGCGCTGATTCGTAAGGCGTCTGAAATCTCCATCAAAGCGGGCGCGGATTTCATTAAAACCTCTACCGGTAAAGTGCCGGTCAACGCGACTCCGGAAAGCGCACGCATCATGATGGAAGTTATCCGTGATATGGGCGTGTCCAAAACCGTTGGCTTCAAACCGGCAGGCGGCGTGCGTACCGCAGAAGACGCGCAGCAGTTCCTGGCGATTGCCGACGAGCTGTTCGGCGCCGACTGGGCGGACTCCCGCCACTACCGCTTCGGCGCGTCCAGCCTGCTGGCCAGCCTGCTGAAAGCGCTGGGTCACGGTGACGGTAAGAGCGCAAGCAGCTACTAAGTTTGAATTGCCGGGTGGCGCTACGCTAACCCGGCCTACAGGATCGTAGGGCGGGTCAACATACCCGCCGCCATTCACCCGATTCCGCATGGAGGTTACCGTGTTTCTCGCACAAGAAATTATTCGTAAAAAACGTGATGGTCATGCATTAAGCGACGAAGAGATCCGCTTCTTTATCAACGGCATTCGTGATAACACCATCTCTGAAGGGCAGATTGCGGCTCTGGCGATGACCATTTTCTTCCACGATATGTCGATGCCTGAGCGCGTGTCCCTGACCATGGCGATGCGAGATTCAGGAACCGTTCTGGACTGGAAAAGCCTCCACCTCAACGGCCCTATTGTGGACAAACACTCCACCGGCGGCGTGGGCGACGTGACCTCCCTGATGCTTGGCCCGATGGTGGCAGCCTGCGGCGGTTACATCCCGATGATTTCCGGGCGCGGCCTGGGTCATACCGGCGGTACGCTCGACAAACTGGAAGCCATTCCGGGCTTCGATATCTTTCCGGATGACAACCGCTTCCGCGACATTATTAAAGACGTTGGCGTGGCGATTATCGGCCAGACCAGCTCTCTTGCGCCAGCAGACAAGCGTTTCTACGCGACGCGTGACATTACCGCGACCGTAGACTCCATCCCGTTGATCACCGCCTCTATCCTCGCCAAAAAGCTGGCGGAAGGGCTGGACGCGCTGGTGATGGATGTGAAAGTGGGCAGCGGCGCGTTTATGCCGACCTATGAACTCTCTGAGGCGCTGGCTGAAGCGATCGTTGGCGTTTCCAACGGCGCGGGCGTGCGCACCACCGCACTGCTGACGGACATGAACCAGGTGCTGGCGTCCAGCGCCGGTAACGCCGTTGAAGTCCGCGAGGCCGTGCAGTTCCTCACAGGCGAATACCGTAACCCGCGCCTGTTCGATGTCACCATGGCGCTGTGCGTTGAGATGTTAATCTCCGGCAAGCTGGCCAAAGACGACGCTGACGCGCGCGCGAAGCTTCAGGCGGTGCTGGACAACGGCAAAGCGGCGGAGATCTTTGGTCGGATGGTGGCGGCGCAGAAAGGCCCGACCGACTTCGTGGAAAACTACGCGAAATACCTGCCCACCGCGATGCTCAGCAAAGCGGTCTATGCGGACAGTGAAGGCTTTGTCTCGGCTATGGATACCCGCGCGCTCGGCATGGCGGTCGTGTCTATGGGCGGCGGTCGTCGTCAGGCATCGGACACCATTGATTACAGCGTCGGCTTTACCGATATGGCCCGTCTGGGCGACAGCGTTGACGGCCAACGTCCGCTGGCGGTGATCCACGCGAAAGACGAAGCCAGCTGGCAGGACGCGGCGAAAGCGGTGAAGGCGGCAATAACTCTTGACGATAAAGCACCGGAAACCACACCGACGGTCTATCGTCGTATCACTGAATAGCGGTATACTGATCTGATCGCATTTTTATGAAGCACTAAGTACGGAGAACAATTATGAAACGTGCATTTATTATGGTGCTGGACTCATTCGGCATCGGCGCAACCGAAGATGCAGAACGTTTTGGTGACGTGGGTTCCGATACCCTGGGTCACATCGCGGAAGCCTGTGCAAAAGGCGAAGCGGACAACGGTCGTAAAGGCCCTCTGAACCTGCCAAACCTGACCCGCCTCGGGCTGGTAAAAGCGCATGAAGGTTCTACCGGTAAAATCGCAGCCGGTATGGACGGAAACGCGGAAGTGGTGGGCGCCTACGCGTGGGCGCACGAGCTCTCTTCCGGTAAAGATACGCCGTCCGGTCACTGGGAAATCGCTGGCGTGCCGGTGCTGTTTGACTGGGGTTACTTCTCCGATCACGAGAACAGCTTCCCGCAGGAGCTGCTCGATAAGCTGGTGAAGCGCGCCAACCTGCCGGGCTACCTCGGCAACTGCCACTCTTCCGGTACCGTGATTCTGGATCAGCTCGGCGAAGAGCACATGAAAACCGGCAAACCGATTTTCTATACCTCTGCTGACTCTGTGTTCCAGATCGCCTGCCACGAAGAGACGTTTGGCCTGGATAAACTGTACGAGCTGTGCGAGATCGCCCGTGAAGAGCTGACCGAAGGCGGCTACAACATTGGCCGTGTTATCGCGCGTCCGTTTATCGGCGACAAAGCGGGTAACTTCCAGCGTACCGGCAACCGTCACGATCTGGCCGTGGAGCCACCGGCGCCGACCGTGCTGCAAAAACTCGTCGACGAGAAAGACGGCCAGGTCGTTTCCGTAGGTAAAATCGCGGACATCTACGCTAACTGCGGCATCACCAAAAAGGTCAAAGCGACCGGTCTGGATGCGCTGTTCGACGCCACCATCAAAGAGATGAAAGAAGCGGGCGACAAGACCATTGTCTTCACCAACTTCGTGGACTTCGACTCCTCCTGGGGTCACCGTCGCGACGTTGCCGGTTATGCCGCGGGTCTGGAGCTGTTTGACCGCCGTCTGCCAGAGCTGATGGAGCTGGTGGGGGAAGATGACATTCTGATCCTGACCGCTGACCATGGCTGTGACCCGACCTGGACCGGTACCGACCACACCCGTGAGCACATTCCGGTGCTGGTGTACGGCCCCAAAGTCAAACCGGGCTCGCTGGGTCACCGTGAAACCTTCGCGGACATCGGCCAGACGATTGCGAAATACTTTGGTACGTCTGACATGGAATATGGCAAGGCTATGTTCTAAACGGATTGGGTGAGGCCTGATGCCCTCACCCCGACCCTCTCCCACAGGGAGAGGGAGAACAGAATGTAGGCCGGGTAAGGCGCAGCCGCCACCCGGCAAAAACAACAATGTAAAAGGAACTGAAGATGGCAACTCCTCACATTAATGCAGAAATGGGTGATTTCGCTGACGTCGTATTGATGCCGGGCGACCCGCTGCGCGCGAAACACATTGCAGAAACCTTCCTCGAAGACGTGCGTGAAGTGAACAACGTGCGTGGCATGCTGGGCTTCACCGGTACCTATAAAGGCCGCAAAATCTCCGTGATGGGTCACGGCATGGGTATCCCATCCTGCTCCATCTACACCAAAGAGCTGATCACCGATTTCGGCGTGAAGAAAATCATCCGTGTCGGCTCCTGCGGCGCGGTGCGCATGGACGTTAAGCTGCGTGACGTGGTGATCGGCATGGGCGCGTGCACCGACTCTAAAGTCAACCGCATTCGCTTTAAAGATCATGACTTTGCGGCCATCGCTGATTTTGACATGGTGCGTAACGCGGTTGACGCAGCAAAAGCGCTGGGCGTTGACGCGCGCGTGGGCAACCTGTTCTCTGCCGATCTGTTCTACTCGCCAGAAGGCGATATGTTCGACGTGATGGAAAAATACGGCATTCTGGGCGTAGAAATGGAAGCGGCCGGTATTTACGGCGTGGCGGCTGAATTCGGTGCGAAAGCGCTGACCATCTGCACCGTGTCTGACCATATCCGTACTCACGAGCAGACCACCGCTGCCGAGCGTCAGACCACCTTCAACGACATGATCAAAATCGCGCTGGAATCCGTTCTGCTGGGCGATAAAGAGTAAGAGCTGTTGTGCCGGGTGGCGGCCTCGCCTGACCCGGCCTACGGTTTTGTAGGCCCGCTAAGCGCAGCGCCAGCGGGCTTTTTTACTAGCGCACGGCCTGAGCAATCCACGCCGATACATCCCGCAGCTCTTTTTCCTGCTCAGGAAAATCCCCAATTAATGCATCACATTCCTGCTGCAGCATATCCGCCCGATACAGACAGCCCTGTAAACGTGCGGCCAGCGCCTCCAGCGGTGCAGGATTGAGACTATCCGTAAAGACCTGCGTGCGGGTAATATGGCCCTTCTCCACGTCAAAGTGCAGCTCAACGCCGCCCCATGTAAATCGCTCATCCAGCAGGTGTGAAAACGCCGGTGCCTGACCGAAGTTCCACTCCCAGCTGCTCTGGCGCGCAAAGGTTTCCGCGAAGTTGGGCAGGTCCGGGGTTTTATCCGGAGAAATCACCTCGGCTTCTACGCGTTCACCGTAATGCTTGAAAAAGGCTTCACGGATCGCGTCGCAAATCTGCTCATGAGTAATCCCCGGCAGCAGATCCACCAGATTCGCCACGCGACCGCGCACGGAGGTAATGCCTTTCGCCTGGAGCTTTTTCTTGTCCGGGTTCAGATAGTTTGCCAGACGGCTCAGATCGGCATTCAGCAATAATGTGCCGTGGTGGAATCCGCGATCCATCGTTTCGCGGTAGGCTGAGCCTGACACTTTCCGGTCGCCTTCAGGTGTTTTCACCACCAGATCGTTACGACCCGAGGCTTCAGCCGTCACGCCGAGCGAATTGAGCGCGTTGAGCACAATGGAGGTCGAGATGGTTTTGTCGTATTCCGGCTTGCCCGCCATAAAGGTAAAGCAGGTGTTGCCGAGATCGTGGAACACCGCACCACCGCCGCTGCTGCGGCGCGCCAGGCGGACGTTGTCCTCTTCCATACGGCGGGTGTTACACTCTTTCCACGGATTTTGCGCGCGGCCAATAACGACCGTATCAGCGTTGCGCCAGAGAAACAGGACGCGCTGGGTGGCGGGCATCTGGCGGAAGATGCACTCTTCCACCGCGAGATTAAACCAGGGATCGTAAGAGTCAGAGATAAGCAGGCGTAACGTCGACATGGCAGAGTTCCTTTTCCGAATCATCCGCCTACTTTATCACTATTCTTTCTTCTCGCTCTCTTCCTCTTCGGGAACCGATTTGCTGGCGGTTAACAGGAACGGCGACTGCTGCCAGCGGGTGCGCTTGCCTTGCAGCAGCGTGCGCGCCAGTACCACGCCAATCGCCAGCGAGAGCAGCAGCATCAGGCGCAAAATATTGGTGGTGTTATCCACCTGTTTGGCTTCGGTTGGCAGGGTGTGGGTGTCGAGTGTCAGACGTAAATAGCCGAGTGGGCCATTCTTGCCCTGAATGGGTTCAACGATTTGTTGATTGAAATAACCGCCAGCTTTTTTGCCGTCCAGCGCCAGCCTGTCGCGCACGTCGACATGCTCACCCGCGCGGGCAATCAGGTCGCCCTGTTCATCGTACACGCCCGCATCCAGAATGCGGCTGTTTTCCGTAAGCTGGCGCAATACCTGGGCTATCCGCTTGTCATCCGGCGTTTCGGTGCGCATAGACGGTGCAACGTTGAGCGTCACCTGGCGCGCCAGCGTACGGGCCAGTTCTTCAAACTGCGGGTTACGCTGTCGTTGGTGATTCTGGCTAAACCAGGATGCCCCCTGCATAAGCGCCACTAATAGTGCGAGACAGATCAGGACAATCACGGCGCGATGAAGCCGGAATTTCAGTTTTGCGCGAGCCATATTCCACCTGCTTAAAATTTACGGCTTAATGTTGCCAGAAGTGATGGTTACAGGGTAGCCTCATGCGTTATTTTCCCTCTGGAACCTTCCGGCGCGAACGAAATTACAGGAGCTTCAATGCCGAACATTACCTGGTGCGACCTGCCAACGGATGTCTCTTTATGGCCAGGATTGCCGCTCTCTTTAAGTGGCGATGAGGTGATGCCTCTCGATTACCACGCTGGCCGTAGCGGCTGGCTGCTGTACGGACGCGGCCTGGATAAGCAACGCCTCACCCAGTATCAAACTAAACTGGGCGCAGCGATGGTCATCGTTGCGGCCTGGTGCGTGGAAGATTATCAGGTTATTCGCCTGGCGGGTTCCCTGACGCAGCGCGCCACGCGTCTGGCGCACGACGCCGGGCTGGACGTAGCCCCGCTCGGCAAGATCCCGCATCTGAAAACGCCGGGCCTGCTGGTGATGGACATGGACTCCACCGCCATTCAGATCGAGTGTATTGACGAGATTGCTAAACTGGCGGGCAGCGGCGAGCTGGTGGCGGAAGTCACCGAGCGCGCGATGCGCGGCGAGCTGGATTTCACCGCCAGCCTGAGACAGCGCGTGGCGACCCTGAAGGGGGCCGATGCTAACATTTTGCGTCAGGTGCGCGATGAACTGCCCCTGATGCCAGGGCTGACGCAGCTGGTGCTCAAGCTGGAGACGCTCGGCTGGAAAGTGGCGATTGCCTCCGGTGGGTTCACCTTCTTTGCCGATTACCTGCGTGACAAGCTGCGTCTGACCACCGTGGTGGCAAACGAGCTGGAGATCATGGACGGCAAACTCACCGGACAAGTGATTGGCGACATCGTGGATGCGCAGTACAAAGCCAATACGCTGACGCGTCTGGCGGAGAAATACGCCATTCCGGTCGAACAGACCGTCGCCATCGGCGATGGCGCGAACGATCTGCCGATGATCAAAGTTGCCGGACTGGGTATTGCCTACCACGCCAAGCCGAAAGTGAATGAAAAGACGGAAGTCACTATCCGTCATGCTGACCTGATGGGCGTGTTCTGCATTCTCTCCGGCAGCATTAATCAAAAATAGCGGCCTGCTTTTGTAGGCCGGGTAAGCGTCAGCGCTATCCGGCGCGCAGACCGCACAGAAATAACGAGGTAAACCGTGGCGAAAGCTCCAAAACGCGCATTTGTCTGTAATGAATGTGGTGCGGATTATCCGCGCTGGCAGGGGCAATGCAGCGCCTGTCATGCCTGGAACACCATCACCGAAGTGCGTGGTGTGGCGGCTTCGCCGAGCGTGGCCCGCAATGAACGCCTGAGCGGCTATGCGGGCAATGCAGGCGTGTCGAAGGTACAAAAACTTTCGGATATCAGCCTTGAGGCGCTGCCGCGCTTCTCAACCGGATTCAAAGAATTTGACCGCGTGCTCGGCGGTGGCGTAGTGCCGGGCAGCGCTATTCTGATCGGCGGTAACCCGGGCGCGGGTAAATCGACCCTGCTGCTGCAAACGCTCTGCAAGCTCGCCGAACAGATGAAAACCCTGTACGTTACGGGCGAAGAGTCACTCCAGCAGGTGGCGATGCGCGCGCACCGCCTCGGTCTGCCGACCGGCAATCTGAATATGCTCTCGGAAACCAGCATCGAGCAGATCTGCATGATCGCCGAAGAAGAGCAGCCGAAGCTCATGGTGATCGACTCCATCCAGGTGATGCACATGGCGGACATTCAGTCGTCACCGGGGAGCGTGGCGCAGGTGCGTGAAACGGCTGCGTACTTAACGCGCTTTGCCAAAACGCGCGGCGTAGCGATAGTGATGGTGGGCCACGTCACCAAAGACGGCTCGCTGGCCGGCCCGAAAGTGCTTGAGCACTGTATCGACTGCTCGGTGATGCTCGACGGCGATGCGGATTCCCGTTTTCGTACCCTGCGCAGCCATAAAAACCGCTTCGGCGCGGTGAATGAACTGGGCGTGTTTGCCATGACCGAGCAGGGGCTGCGCGAAGTCAGCAACCCGTCGGCCATCTTCCTGAGCCGTGGCGACGAAATTACGTCCGGTAGTTCGGTGATGGTGCTGTGGGAGGGGACGCGTCCGCTGCTGGTTGAAATTCAGGCGCTGGTGGATCACTCGATGATGGGTAATCCGCGGCGCGTGGCGGTCGGTCTGGAACAGAACCGCCTGGCGATCCTGCTGGCGGTGTTGCACCGTCACGGCGGCCTGCAAATGGCGGATCAGGACGTGTTCGTCAACGTGGTTGGTGGGGTGAAGGTTACGGAAACCAGCGCGGATCTGGCGCTGTTGCTGGCGATGGTCTCCAGCCTGCGTGACAGACCGTTGCCGCAGGATCTGGTGGTATTTGGCGAAGTAGGGCTGGCGGGCGAAATTCGCCCGGTGCCGAGCGGTCAGGAGCGTATCTCCGAAGCGGCAAAACATGGCTTCCGCCGCGCAATTGTTCCGGCCGCCAACGTGCCGAAAAAAATTCCGGAAGGGATGCAGGTTTTTGGCGTTAAAAAACTCGCAGATGCGTTAAATGTCTTTGACGACTTATAATTACGTATTCGATTTTGCAGGAGGCACCGTAATTTATGTCATCATTTGACTACATCAAGACCGCTATCCGCCAGAAGGGTTGCACGTTACAGCAGGTAGCGGACGCCAGCGGCATGACCAAGGGCTACCTGAGCCAACTGCTGAACGCCAAAATCAAAAGCCCTAGCGCGCAGAAGCTGGAAGCACTGCACCGTTTTCTGGGGCTTGAATTTCCGCGGATGCAAAAGAACATTGGCGTGGTGTTCGGTAAGTTCTACCCGCTGCATACCGGCCACATCTATCTGATCCAGCGCGCCTGTAGTCAGGTCGACGAGCTGCATATCATCATGGGTTATGATGAAACCCGCGATCGCCAGCTGTTTGAAGACAGCGCCATGTCGCAGCAGCCCACCGTGCCGGACCGCCTGCGCTGGCTACTTCAGACATTTAAGTATCAGAAAAATATTCGTATTCATGCCTTTAACGAAGAGGGCATGGAGCCGTACCCGCACGGCTGGGACGTGTGGAGCAACGGCATCAAAGCGTTTATGGAAGAGAAGGGCATTGCGCCTAACTGGATCTACACCTCTGAAGAGTCCGACGCGCCGCAGTTCCGCGAGCATCTGGGCATCGAAACCGTGCTGATCGATCCTAAACGCACCTTTATGAACATCAGCGGGGCGCAGATCCGCGAGAACCCGTTCCGCTACTGGGACTACATTCCGACCGAGGTGAAGCCATTCTTCGTGCGTACGGTGGCGATCCTCGGCGGCGAGTCGAGCGGGAAATCGACGCTGGTGAATAAGCTGGCGAATATCTTCAATACCACCAGTGCGTGGGAGTATGGCCGCGATTACGTCTTCTCACACCTCGGTGGTGACGAGATGGCATTACAGTATTCCGACTACGATAAAATCGCGCTCGGTCATGCCCAGTACATTGATTTCGCAGTGAAATACGCCAATAAAGTTGCCTTTATTGATACCGATTTCGTCACCACGCAGGCGTTCTGCAAAAAGTACGAGGGGCGCGAGCACCCGTTTGTGCAGGCGCTGATTGATGAATACCGCTTTGATCTGGTGATCCTGCTGGAAAACAACACCCCATGGGTTGCCGACGGCATGCGCAGCCTGGGCAGCTCGGTGGACAGGCGGGAGTTCCAGACCATGCTGGTGGAGATGCTTAACGAGAACAACGTTGAGTTTGTGCATGTGGAAGAGTCGGATTACGACACCCGTTTCCTGCGCTGCGTCGAGCTGGTGAAAGAGATGATGGGTGAGCAGGGGTAAAAGATTTACCCCTCACCCTGCCCTCTCCCCAAAGGGGAGAGGGGATCGCACGGAGCTGTCTTTACCCTCTCCCCCGTGGGGAGAGGGCAGGGTGAGGGGGAACAAACCACTCAATACTCAACCACCACTTTCCCACGCATATGCCCCTCCAGCACCATGCGGTGCGCTTCGGTAATGCTTTCCACGCTCAGCCCGTGCAGCGTTTCGCTGAGCGAGCTTTCCACCACGCCGTTATCCACCAGCTTCGCCACCTCATTTAAAATCTCGCCCTGGCGCGCCATATCCGCGGTCTGGTACATGCTGCGGGTGTACATAAATTCCCAGTGCAGGGCGGCAGATTTGGACTTCAGCTTGTCCTGGTTTAGCGGATGCGCATTTTCAACGATGGAACAAATGTGTCCCTGAGGGGCAATCAGATCGCTGACCGCATCCCAGTGCCCGTCGGTGTCGTTGAGGATAAAAATGTAATCCACAAAGGTGAGCCCCTGTTTCGCCAGTTCACCCTTCAGGTCGCGGTAATCTACGACAACGTCAGCCCCGCGATCGCGACACCATCGGGCGGAATCTTCTCGTGAGGCGGTTGCGACGATCTTCACCTTGCTGTTGTGCTTCGCAAACGGGATCGCCAGCGATCCGACTCCACCCGCGCCGCCAATTATCAGCAGCGTTTTATCTGCGTCGGCATCCTGAATCTTCAGCCGTTCAAACAGGCCTTCCCACGCGGTGAGCGCCGTCAGCGGCAGTGCTGCCGCAGAGGCCCAGCCAAGGTTTGCAGGCTTGTGCCCGACAATGCGCGCATCGATAAGCTGGTGCGTGGTATTGCTGCCCGGTCGGGTGATATCCCCCGCGTACCATACTTCGTCACCCGGTTTAAATCCGGTGACGCCAGCCCCGACGGCTTTGACGATCCCGCTGGCATCCCACCCGAGAATGCGCGGCTCCTTCAGTCCGCTTTTGGCAATGCCTGCATGTACTTTGGTATCCACCGGGTTTACGGAGACGGCTTTCACCTCCACCAGCAGATCGTACTCGCCGGGCTGCGGCATCGGCGGGGTAATTTCAACGAAGGTGGAGGGATTTTCTGGGTTAACGGCAATGGCTTTAACAGACATGATGTTCTCCTCAATGAATGCGTTGTGTTGAGGCTAGTCTATTAAGTGGTCAGTTGCATGATAAGATGGACAATCAAGAACTCAGCGTTCGTACAGGGTGAACAATCATGTTTAAACAGCTACAGGATATGGCGCTGTTTGCGCTGGTGGCTGAGATGGGCAGCTTTACTGCGGCGGCGCAGAAGGCTGAACTGCCGAAATCCAGCGTCAGCCAGCGCATTAGCCAGCTGGAGCAGCAGGTGGGGATCCGCCTGCTTAACCGCACGACGCGCAGAATAAGCCTGACGTTTGCGGGCGAGCACTATCTGGTGCACTGCCGCGAGATGCTGGCGGCCAGCGAGCGCGCGGAGTATGCCATTCAGCGGCTGCGAGAAAACCCCAGCGGACGGCTGAGGATCACCTGTCCGGCAGGGATTGGCGCGACGCTGCTGGCGCATATGAATGCCGAGTTCCAGCTTCGCTACCCTGACGTGTCGCTGGATGTATCAATTTCAGACGATGTGGTAGATCTGGTCGAGTCGGGTTTTGACGTGGCGCTGCGCACCGGCAAACCGCAGGATTCTTCCCTGATTGGTCGCATGATTGGGCACTGTCCGCGCTACATGCTGGCCTCGCCTGACTATCTGGCACGTCGGGCGCCGTTAATCCATCCCCGACAGCTGGTGGATCACCGCTGCATTACGCACCGGGCATGGTCGGAGTGGCTTCTGCGAAGCGAGAGTGAGGATTACCGCTACCTGCCGGATAACGCCCACATGACGGATAACCTGGTGTACGCCCGAGAATGCGCCATTGCCGGGGCGGGGATCACGCTGTTACCCGCATTCCTGCTGGAAGATAAAATCGAAAAGGGCGCGCTGGTAAAGGTGCTACCGGAGTGGCGCGTTGAGGGGAACGATCTCTGGCTGGCCTATCCGAGCCGTAAGCTCAATTCGCCTGCGCTGATGAGCTATATCGACTTTGCGATGCAGTTTGATGAGGTGAAGCGGTATTACGTGGGCAAATAAAAAAGCCGGGTGGCGGCTTCGCCTTACCCGGCCTACACACTGTGCGGCCTGATGCCCTCACTCTGGCCCCCTCACGGGGAGAGGGAACAAACATAAAAAACGGCAACCGAAGTTGCCGTTTTGCTTTTATTTCGCAATACGCTTGTACTTAATACGCTTCGGCTCCAGCGCGTCTGCGCCCAGCGTGCGTTTCTTGTACTCTTCGTATTCGGTGAAGTTACCTTCGAAGAACTCCACTTTACCTTCGTCCTGGTAGTCCAGAATGTGGGTTGCGATACGGTCAAGGAACCAGCGGTCGTGCGAGATAACCATGGCGCAGCCCGGGAATTCCAGCAGGGCGTTTTCCAGCGCGCGCAGGGTTTCGATGTCCAGGTCGTTGGTAGGTTCATCGAGCAGCAGAACGTTGCCGCCAACCTGAAGCAGCTTCGCCAGGTGCAGACGACCACGCTCACCGCCAGACAGCTCGCCCACGCGTTTGCCCTGGTCGGTGCCCTTGAAGTTAAAGCGGCCAACATAGGCGCGGCTTGGCATCTCGGTGTTGCCGATACGCATGATATCCAGACCGCCGGAGACTTCTTCCCACACGGTTTTGCTGTTGTCCATCGCGTCACGGAACTGGTCAACGGAGGCCAGCTTCACGGTCTCACCCAGGGTGATAGAGCCGCTGTCAGGCTGTTCCTGACCGGACATCATGCGGAACAGGGTGGATTTACCCGCGCCGTTCGGACCGATGATGCCGACGATAGCGCCTTTCGGTACGGAGAAGGTCAGATCGTCGATCAGCAGGCGGTCGCCGTATGACTTACGCAGGTTGGTCACTTCAACCACTTTATCCCCCAGACGTGCTCCAGGCGGGATAAACAGTTCGTTGGTTTCGTTACGCTTCTGGTATTCGGTGTTGTTCAGCTCTTCGAAGCGTGCCAGACGGGCTTTGCCCTTGGACTGACGGCCTTTCGCGCCCTGACGAACCCACTCCAGCTCTTTCTCGATAGACTTACGACGCGCCGCTTCCTGAGACGCTTCCTGCGCCAGACGCTGATCTTTCTGTTCCAGCCAGGAGGAGTAGTTACCTTCCCACGGAATACCTTCGCCGCGGTCCAGCTCCAGGATCCAGCCCGCCACGTTGTCGAGGAAGTAGCGGTCGTGGGTAATTGCCACCACGGTGCCTTCGAAGTCGTGCAGGAAGCGTTCCAGCCACGCCACGGATTCCGCATCCAGGTGGTTGGTCGGTTCGTCGAGCAGCAGCATGTCTGGTTTTTCCAGCAGCAGGCGGCACAGCGCCACGCGGCGGCGTTCACCACCGGAGAGATTCGCGATTTTCGCATCCCAGTCCGGCAGACGCAGGGCATCTGCCGCGCGCTCCAGCTGCACGTTCAGGTTGTGACCGTCGTGCGCCTGGATAATCTCTTCAAATTTGCCTTGCTGAGCGGCCAGTTTGTCGAAGTCCGCATCCGGCTCGGCGTATTTGGCATACACTTCATCCAGACCTTTCAGGGCGTTAACCACTTCGGATACCGCTTCTTCAACGGATTCACGCACGGTGTGTTCCGGGTTCAGCTGAGGTTCCTGCGGCAGGTAGCCGATCTTGATGCCAGGCTGCGGACGGGCTTCACCTTCGATGTCTGTATCGATGCCGGCCATGATGCGCAGCAGGGTGGACTTACCGGCACCGTTGAGACCCAGAACACCGATTTTTGCGCCCGGGAAAAAGCTCAGCGAGATATTTTTAAGAATATGACGTTTCGGCGGGACAACTTTGCCGACACGATGCATGGTATAAACGAATTGAGCCACGTTGGACTTCGCCTCTTTTATCGTGATGAGAATGAATTTCAGCCTCGAAGTGTAGCCTTTTTCACGCCCTAATCCCAGCCAGGAACGTCGGGAGTGTTAAAACGCGCAAGAAAGGTAAAAAAGTGTCCATGACGTGGCGCGTTGTGGGATGCCTGGTTAGCATAAGTTGAGGTAACTTTAACGTGGCAAGACGCTGCAACTGACGAAAAACAATGAGGAAGAGCTTGTGGAAAAAGCCAAACGGGTGGTCTGGCGTCTGCTGGCTGCCAGCGTATGCGTAATGGCGGTAAGCCAGGCGGTGCATGCCGATTCACTGGATGAACAACGTAACCGCTATGCCCAGATTAAGCAGGCATGGGACAACAAGCAGATGGATACCGTGCAGGCGCTGATGCCGACGCTGAAGGATTATCCGCTGTATCCGTATCTGGAGTATCGTCAGATCACTGATGATCTCATGAATCAACCGACCGTCACCGTAAATAACTTCATTCAGGCGAACCCGACACTGCCGCCTGCGCGCACCCTGAAGTCACGGTTTGTGAACGAGCTGGCCCGTCGCGAAGACTGGCGCGGCCTGCTGGCTTTCAGCCCGGATAAACCGGGCGCGACGGAAGCGCAGTGTAATTACTATTATGCGAAATGGGCGACCGGTCAGCAGGAGGAAGCCTGGACCGGCGCGAAAGAGCTGTGGTTGACGGGCAAAAGCCAGCCAAACGCCTGTGACCCGCTGTTCAGCGCCTGGCGCGCCTCGGGCAAGCAGGATCCGCTCTCTTACCTGGAACGTATTCGCCTGGCGATGAAGGCCGGTAACACCCGGCTGGTCACCGTGCTGGCGGGCCAGATGCCCGCGGATTATCAGACCATTGCCTCTGCCGTTATCAGTCTGGCAAACGATCCCAATACCGTGCTGACGTTTGCGCGTACCACCGGCGCGACCGATTTTACCCGCCAGATGGCGGCGGTGGCCTTTGCCAGCGTGGCGCGTGAGGATGTGGAAAACGCCCGGCTGATGATCCCGCAGCTGGTGCAGGCCCAGCAGCTTAATGACGATCAAACCCAGGAACTGCGCGATATTGTGGCATGGCGACTGATGGGAACAGATGTCACCGACGAACAGGCGCGCTGGCGTGACGACGCGGTAATGCGTTCAAACTCTGTCTCGCTGGTGGAGCGTCGCGTGCGCATGGCGCTGGGAACGGGCGATCGTCGTGGCCTCAATACCTGGCTGGCGCGCCTGCCGATGGATGCTAAAGAGAAAGATGAATGGCGTTACTGGCAGGCGGACCTGCTGCTGGAGCGTGGTCGTGAAGACGAAGCCAAAGCGATCCTCCACTCCCTGATGCAGCAGCGCGGCTTCTACCCGATGGCGGCGGCGCAACGTCTGGGTGAGGAGTACACCCTGAAGATCGACAAAGCGCCAGCCAACGCGAACCCGGCGCTGACGCAGGGTCCGGAAATGGCGCGCGTGCGCGAGCTGATGTACTGGAATCTGGATAATACCGCGCGCAGCGAATGGGCCAACCTGGTCACCAGCCGTACCACCGACGAGAAGGCGCAGCTCGCCCGCTATGCGTTTGATAATCGCTGGTGGGATCTGAGCGTGCAGGCGACGATCGCCGGCAAGCTGTGGGATCATCTCGAAGAGCGTTTCCCGCTGGCTTATAAGGATCTGTTCGATCGCTACACCAGCGGCAAAGATATTCCGCAAAGCTACGCGATGGCCATTGCCCGTCAGGAAAGCGCCTGGAACCCGAAAGTGCGTTCGCCGGTGGGGGCCAGCGGCCTGATGCAAATTATGCCGGGCACCGCGACGCACACGGTGAAGATGTTTAATATCCCAGGCTACAGCAGCCCGTCCCAGCTGCTGGATCCGGAGACCAACATCAACATCGGTACCAGCTACTTGCAGTACGTCTATCAGCAGTTCGGTAATAACCGCATCTTCGCGTCAGCCGCGTACAACGCCGGGCCAGGCCGCGTGCGGACATGGCTTGGCAACAGCGCAGGGCGACTCGACGCCGTGGCGTTCGTCGAGAGCATTCCGTTCTCGGAAACGCGCGGATATGTGAAGAACGTGCTGGCGTATGACGCCTACTATCGGCACTTCATGGGGGAGAAAGATGCCCTGATGAGCGATGCCGAGTGGCAGAGACGTTACTGATCGGCGCGGGTTGTGTTATGCTGTACTCGTTAATGAGTACAAGAGGCAGCATAACATGACCCAGCATTCCCCGTATTCCTCGGCCATGGCCGAACAGCGTCATCAGGAGTGGCTTCGTTTTGTGGAGTTGCTCCGCCAGTCTTACGACAAAGATCTGCATTTACCCTTGCTACAGCTGATGCTGACGCCAGACGAGCGTGAAGCGCTGGGTACACGGGTACGCATTATTGAGGAACTGCTGCGTGGCGAGATGAGCCAGCGCGAGCTGAAAAACGAGCTGGGCGCGGGCATCGCGACGATTACCCGGGGTTCAAATAGCCTGAAGTCGGCGCCGGTTGAACTGCGTCAGTGGCTTGAAGCGGTATTGCTGAAAAACGCCGGATGACGGCTTCGCCTTATCCGGCCTACAAACTTAACGATAAATCGCGTTATGGAACGGACTTAACGCCAGAATAACGGCCTGGTGGTAAACGCTCGAACGGGTGAGCTTGCCCGCGGTAAAGACGCCAATCGCCCCCTCTTTACGACCAATCTCATCAATGCCGGTGTAGTGCGACATTACCGGCCCCAGCGCCTCACCCGCGCGGACTTTCTCCAGTATGACCTCCGGCAGCGGCAGCGTGGCTGAACGCGCTTCGCCGCGCTGCTCGCGGCTTTCGATGACAACCCAGCTGAAGGTCGCCCCTTCGTCGATACCTGCTTCAATCGCGACCCAGAAGTCAGCATCTGGCGCGGCGGCTTTTGCATTCGCCACGCGATTTCGTGCGCCAGCGCGTGTTTCCTCGCTGCCAAACGGCTGTTCCGGCACACCGCTCTCGACGCCGACGGCGTCAATATGGCAGGATCCTTCGCCGAAGATCTCTTCAAATGCCCTTAGAATTGCCTGAATTTTGGCAGGATTGGTGGTAGCAGAGACAACATGGTGCATAATTAAGCTCGATTTAAAAAATTCATCGCAGTATAACGGAAAAAAAGCATGTTACAGGTATACCTTGTTCGCCACGGTGAAACGCAGTGGAACGCCGAGCGACGTATTCAAGGCCAGTCAGACAGTCCTCTCACCGACAAAGGTGTGCAGCAAGCGTGGCAGGTGGCGGAGCGCGCCAGAACGCTGGGTATCACTCACGTCATCTCCAGTGATTTAGGCCGCACGCAGCAGACGGCACGCATCATCGCCGATGCCTGTGGCTGCGACGTGACCCTTGAACCGCGCCTGCGCGAGCTGGATATGGGCGTGCTGGAAAAACGCCCTATCGATACGCTGACGGAAACCGAAGAAGGCTGGCGTCGCACGCTGGTGAACGGCACTGAAGATGGTCGCATCCCTGAGGGGGAATCCATGCAGGAGCTGAGCGTGCGCATGCATGCCGCGCTGGCCGAGTGCCTGAAACTCCCGGCAGGTAGCCGACCGCTGCTGGTGAGCCACGGTATCGCGCTGGGTTGCCTGGTGAGTACCATTCTGGGGCTGCCAGCTTACGCCGAGCGCCGTTTGCGTCTGCGCAACTGTTCCATTTCCCGTATCGACTATCAGGAAAGTGCCTGGCTGGCATCGGGGTGGGTGGTTGAGATGGCAGGGGACATTTCGCATCTTGATGCCCCTGCACTGGATGAGTTGCAGCGTTAACGACGTACCGGAATCAGGAATTCCATCCGCAGATTGATAGGGCCTTCTTCCGGTTTTGCATCTTGCGCCGGATAGTAGCGCTCAATGTCCTGACCTTTACGGCGATTCAGATTCAGCATTGGCATGCAGGTCCCGTAAAC
The DNA here is from genome assembly GCF_014893445.1 of Enterobacter cloacae complex sp. P29RS. Classification (NCBI taxonomy): domain Bacteria; kingdom Pseudomonadati; phylum Pseudomonadota; class Gammaproteobacteria; order Enterobacterales; family Enterobacteriaceae; genus Enterobacter; species Enterobacter cloacae complex sp. P29RS. The sequence continues at coordinate 70,414 of NZ_JADBPZ010000005.1, forward strand.
GGTCAGGATGAACTCCTGAACGCCCGTTCCTAACCCTTCGTATGAGAACATCACATACTCGCCGCCTTCCAGCACGACAGGCTTCGAGCCATGAATGTAACCGTTCGCCATGTCAGGCGTCAGCGCCGTGGTATAGAACACTTCCTGCTCGTCGTCTTTTTCCTGGCTTGGATACGTTTCGTTCAGGCCATACAGAATCGGCGGGATCGCCGGAGCGTGACTTAAAAATTCGCGCCAGAACTGAACGCGCATCTGATGGCGGAACTCGGAGATCTGCTCCAGGGAACAGGAGTAGCTCTGCGTGGTGCCGACCAGGTGCGTTTCCGGCAGGGTGATGATTTCATATTTTGGCATCGCAAACTCGCCCAGACGCAGCGGCGGACGCATACCAAAGGAGCTCCAGTCCGGCGAGCGGCGATAAAGCGCTGGCGTTAACGAGAACTGTTTTTTAAAGGCGCGAGTGAAGGTTTGCTGTGAATCGAAGCGATATTGCAGGGCAATATCCAGGATTGGTCGCGCGGTCAGGCGCAACGCGACAGCAGACTTTGATAAACGACGTGCGCGAATATAGGCACCGATAGCATGACCGGTGACATCCTTGAACATCCTTTGCAGATGCCACTTGGAATAGCCTGCTTTTGCCGCCACATTATCCAGTGACAAAGGCTGGTCGAGATGACCTTCCAGCCAGGTGAGCAGGTCGCGAATAATTCCAGCCTGATCCATATACTATCCTCATCCTTAAAACTGCCGCAGGTGCCTGTTTACAGGTTAGCGGATAATAGCATTTTTTGACGTTTTAGCATTCAGTGTTTTTTTTGCGCATAAATGCTTTTTGTGGTGATTTAAGTGCGGATATATTCTAATCCTGTGATCTTGCTACATTTTTATCAAACCTGTTGAATAATCGCTCAGCGTAATTTTTATGAATGGTAACAATATGAAATACAAGGTTTTAGTCTTTGCAGCACTGGCGCTGATGGCAGGGCGCGTGGCACAGGCGGAGCAAATTGGCTCCGTGGACACCGTGTTTAAAATGTTTGGGCCGGACCACAAAATTGTGGTGGAGGCCTTTGACGATCCGGACGTTAAAAACGTCACCTGCTATGTCAGCCGGGCGAAGACCGGCGGGATTAAAGGCGGCCTGGGGCTGGCTGAAGACACGTCTGACGCGGCCATCTCCTGCCAGCAGGTTGGTCCGGTGGAATTGAGTGACAAAATTAAAAACGGCAAAGCGCAGGGCGACGTTGTATTCCAGAAACGGACCTCGCTGGTGTTCAAAAAGCTACAGGTGGTCCGTTTTTATGACGCGAAGCGCAACACACTGGCTTATCTGGCTTATTCCGACAAAGTCGTGGAAGGCTCACCGAAAAACGCGATTAGCGCGGTGCCGATTATGCCGTGGCATTGATAAAAAAAACGGCGCAAAAGCGCCGTTTTTTACTGCGTGACGGGAGGATTACTCCTGGAGGTCACCGCAGAAACGATAGCCTTCACCATGGATCGTGGCGATGATTTCCGGCGTATCAGGCGTAGATTCGAAATGTTTACGAATACGACGGATGGTTACGTCAACGGTACGATCGTGTGGCTTCAACTCACGACCGGTCATTTTCTTCAGCAGTTCTGCACGGGACTGGATCTTGCCCGGGTTTTCGCAGAAGTGCAGCATCGCGCGGAATTCACTGCGCGGCAGTTTGTACTGCTCACCGTTCGGGCTAATCAGCGAACGGCTATTGATATCAAGTTCCCAGCCGTTGAATTTGTAGCTGTCGACGCTACGACGCTCTTCACTGACCGTACCCAGATTCATGGTGCGGGACAGCAGGTTGCGTGCACGAATGGTTAACTCGCGAGGGTTGAACGGCTTGGTGATGTAGTCATCCGCGCCGATTTCCAGACCAAGAATTTTATCAACCTCGTTGTCACGGCCTGTCAGGAACATCAACGCGACGTTCGCCTGTTCACGCAGTTCGCGCGCCAGAAGAAGCCCGTTTTTGCCCGGCAGATTGATATCCATAATCACCAGGTTGATATCATTTTCAGAAAGGATCTGATGCATCTCTGCGCCATCGGTCGCTTCAAAGACATCGTAGCCTTCTGCTTCGAAAATGCTCTTTAACGTGTTGCGTGTTACCAACTCGTCTTCAACGATAAGAATGTGCGGGGTCTGCATGTTTGCTACCTAAATTGCCAACTAAATCGAAACAGGAAGTACAAAAGTCCCTGACCTGCCTGATGCATGTCGCAAATTAACATGATCGGCTTAACGTGACTAAAGTACGTAATTGCGTTCTTGATGCACTTTCCATCAACGTCAACAACATCATTAGCTTGGTCGTGGGTACTTTCCCTTTGGACCCGACAGTGTCAAAAACGGCTGTCATCCTAACCATTTTAACAGCAACATAACAGGCTAAGTGACACCGGACACCCAATAAAACTACGCTTCGTTGACATATATCAAGTTCAATTGTAGCACGTTAACAGTTTGATGAAATCATCGTAGCTGAATGCTAGCCTTTGTCACAATTTTTCAATAAACCAACTAGTTGCGGACATTGATTGATAAACGGTACGAATCCAATCGGAAAAGAGTATTCATAAGGTCATTATCATTACAAAACATAAGGATAATGGACTTCTGTTAACATTCTAACTGATTGTTCAGCCACAAAATAGTTTAGCTTTTTTTAATTGTTATGAAACGCTATTTCGGTGATTTGTGTTGCAAAATTGTAAATTCGTGCTGCGTAATATGTTGAAGTGAATCACATTTTTACCTGCTAACTGATTAAAAAGAGAGCATAAATGCATCTGTCGATTGTGCTGGTGGCACCAGCAAGAGCTGAAAATATTGGCGCTGCGGCGCGTGCCATGAAGACCATGGGTTTTACCGATTTGCGTATCGTAGACAGCACGGCGCATCTGGAGCCTGCTGCGCGATGGGTGGCGCACGGTTCGGGTGATATTCTCGATAATATAACCACTTACGCTACGCTCGCTGAGGCGCTGCACGATATTTCGTTTACCGTCGCGACGACCGCGCGCAGCCGGGCGAAGTTTCATTATTACGCCACGCCTGCTGAACTGGTGCCAATGCTGGAAGAAAAAAGCCAGTGGCTGGAGAAAGCCGCGCTGGTGTTTGGGCGAGAAGATTCCGGGCTGACTAACGAAGAACTGGAACTGGCTGACGTGCTGACGGGCGCGCCGATGGTGGCGGATTATCCGTCACTCAATCTGGGGCAGGCGGTGATGGTGTACTGCTATCAATTAGCATACTTAATACAAATTCCTCAGCCGCCAGCGTCAGTAACGGATGAAAACCAGCTGGCGGCGCTGCGTATTCGTGCAGATAAGCTTCTCGAGCAACTGGGCGTCGCTGACGATCAAAAAATGGTGGACTGGTTACAGCAGCGCCTGGGGCGTCTTGAACAGCGCGACACGGCAATGCTGCACCGGTTGCTTCATGATATTGAAAAAAAATTAGCCGAGTAAAATAGTGTCATAGGTTTTTATTATGGCCGATCCTGCTGATGTCTGGGGTTGCATCTGGGGTATTCCGATGAAAATAAATCTGCACGCAGCGGGACGTGAGAATGTCCCGAGTTGTGATCAAATTAAAAATTCATTGACTTAAGGTGTCCGATCCTTTAACCCTAAAAGAATAGAGCACAGACAGATAATAATGACAGAGTACACAACATCCATGAAACGCATCAGCATCACCACCATTACTACAACCATCATCATTACCACAGGTAACGATGCGGGCTGACGCGTACAGGAAAAACAGAAAAAAGCCCGCACCTGAACAGTGCGGGCTTTTTTTTCGGCTAAAGGAAATGAGGTAGAACCATGCGAGTGTTGAAGTTCGGCGGTACATCAGTGGCAAATGCAGAGCGTTTTCTGCGTGTTGCCGATATCCTGGAAAGTAACGCCAGGCAGGGGCAGGTTGCTACCGTGCTCTCTGCCCCGGCAAAAATCACGAACCACCTGGTGGCGATGATTGAAAAAACCATCGGTGGCCAGGATGCACTTCCGAACATCAGCGACGCCGAACGTATCTTCGCTGAACTGCTTCAGGGGCTGGCAGACGCCCAGCCTGGCTTCCCGCTGGCGCAGCTGAAAACCACCGTTGAACTCGAATTTGCCCAGATTAAACACGTTCTTCACGGTATCAGCCTGCTGGGTCAATGCCCGGACAGCATCAACGCGGCGCTAATTTGCCGGGGTGAAAAACTCTCTATCGCCATCATGGCAGGCGTGCTGGAAGCGCGCGGTCATCACGTGACGGTCATCGATCCGGTTGAAAAACTGCTGGCTGTGGGACACTACCTTGAATCCACCGTCGACATTGCCGAGTCGACACGCCGCATTGCGGCGAGCAAAATCTCGTCTGACCACATGATCCTGATGGCAGGCTTCACCGCCGGTAACGAGAAGGGCGAACTGGTGGTGCTGGGGCGTAACGGCTCTGACTACTCCGCTGCCGTGCTGGCGGCCTGTTTACGTGCAGACTGTTGTGAGATCTGGACTGACGTTGATGGTGTATATACCTGTGACCCGCGCCAGGTGCCGGACGCCAGGCTGTTGAAGTCGATGTCGTACCAGGAAGCGATGGAGCTTTCCTACTTCGGCGCCAAAGTGCTTCACCCACGTACCATCTCCCCGATTGCCCAGTTCCAGATCCCTTGCCTGATTAAAAACACCGGTAATCCGCAGGCGCCGGGTACGCTGATTGGCGCCAGCGCTGATGAAGATGACCTGCCGGTAAAAGGCATTTCGAACCTTAATAACATGGCGATGTTCAGCGTCTCTGGCCCGGGTATGAAAGGTATGGTTGGCATGGCGGCACGCGTATTTGCGGCCATGTCCCGTAACGGGATCTCCGTGGTGCTGATCACGCAGTCTTCTTCCGAATACAGCATCAGCTTCTGTGTCCCGCAGGGCGATTGCCTGCGCGCCCGTCGCGCGCTGGAAGAAGAGTTCTACCTGGAGCTGAAAGAAGAGCTGCTGGAGCCGCTCTCTATTCAGGAGCGTCTGGCCGTGATCTCCGTGGTAGGCGACGGCATGCGCACCCTGCGCGGAATCTCCGCCAAATTCTTTGCCGCCCTGGCGCGGGCCAATATCAATATCGTGGCGATTGCCCAGGGCTCATCAGAGCGTTCAATTTCCGTTGTCGTGGATAACGATGACGCCACTACCGGCGTGCGCGTGGTGCATCAGATGCTGTTCAACACCGACCAGGTGATTGAGCTGTTCCTGGTGGGCGTCGGCGGCGTCGGCGGCGCGCTGCTAGAGCAGGTAAAGCGCCAGCAGGAGTGGCTTAAGAAGAAACATATCGATTTGCGCGTCTGCGGAATTGCGAACTCGAAAGCGTTGCTGACTAACGTCCACGGTCTGAACCTGGAAAACTGGCAGGCGGAACTGGAAGAGGCGAAAGAGCCGTTCAACCTGGGTCGTCTGATCCGTCTGGTGAAAGAGTATCACCTGCTTAACCCGGTGATCGTCGACTGTACCTCCAGCCAGGCTGTGGCCGATCAGTACGCGGATTTCCTGCGCGAAGGTTTCCATGTGGTGACGCCGAACAAAAAGGCCAACACCTCGTCGATGGATTACTATCACCAGCTGCGTCTGGCGGCGAGCAAGTCGCGCCGCAAGTTTCTGTATGACACCAACGTGGGCGCAGGCCTGCCGGTCATCGAGAACCTGCAAAACCTGCTGAACGCGGGCGACGAACTACAGCGTTTCTCCGGCATCCTCTCCGGCTCCCTGTCGTTTATCTTCGGCAAGCTGGACGAAGGGATGAGCCTGTCGGAAGCCACCCGCGCCGCGCGCGAGCTGGGCTACACCGAGCCGGATCCGCGCGACGACCTCTCCGGTATGGATGTGGCGCGTAAGCTGCTGATCCTGGTGCGCGAAACCGGCCGCGAGCTGGAGCTTTCGGATATCGTGATTGAGCCGGTGCTGCCAGCAGAATTTGATGACAGCGGCGACGTCAGCGCTTTTATGGCCAGGTTGCCGCAGCTTGACGACGCCTTTGCCGCCCGCGTTGCGAAAGCCCGTGATGAAGGTAAGGTATTGCGCTATGTTGGCAATATTGAAGAAGACGGCGTCTGCCGCGTGAAGATTGCCGAAGTGGATGGCAACGATCCGCTGTACAAGGTGAAAAACGGCGAGAACGCCCTGGCGTTCTACAGCCATTATTATCAGCCACTGCCGCTGGTACTTCGCGGCTATGGCGCAGGGAATGATGTGACGGCGGCGGGCGTGTTTGCCGATCTGCTGCGTACCCTGTCATGGAAGTTAGGAGTTTAAGATGGTTAAAGTATATGCCCCGGCTTCCAGCGCCAATATGAGCGTCGGATTTGACGTGCTGGGCGCGGCGGTTACGCCGGTGGATGGTTCGCTGCTGGGCGATACGGTAACGGTTGAGGCGGCAGAGCGCTTCAGCCTGAATAACGTCGGCCGTTTTGCCAGCAAGCTGCCGCCTGAACCGCGTGAGAATATCGTTTATCAGTGCTGGGAACGCTTCTGTCAGGAGATTGGTAAAAACGTGCCGGTCGCCATGACGCTGGAAAAGAGCATGCCGATTGGTTCGGGACTCGGCTCCAGCGCCTGCTCGGTGGTCGCCGCGCTGGTGGCGATGAATGAGCACTGCGGCAAGCCGCTGAACAACAGCCGCTTGCTGGCGCTGATGGGCGAGCTGGAAGGGCGCATCTCCGGCAGCATTCATTATGATAACGTGGCGCCGTGCTTCCTTGGCGGCATGCAGCTGATGATTGAAGAAAATGGCATCATCAGCCAGCAGGTGCCAGGGTTTGATGAGTGGCTGTGGGTGCTTGCCTATCCGGGCATTAAGGTTTCTACCGCCGAAGCGCGTGCGATCCTGCCGGCGCAGTATCGTCGTCAGGACTGTATCGCCCACGGGCGTCATCTGGCGGGCTTTATTCATGCCTGCTATACCCGACAGCCGCAGCTGGCGGCGAAACTGATGAAAGACGTTATTGCCGAGCCGTATCGCACGAAGCTGCTGCCGGGCTTTAACGAAGCGCGACAGGCATCCATGGATATCGGCGCACAGGCGTGCGGCATCTCCGGCTCCGGCCCAACGCTGTTCGCCTTATGCGACAAGCCAGACACCGCGCAGCGCGTGGCGGACTGGCTCTCTAAACACTACCTGCAAAATCAGGAAGGCTTTGTTCATATTTGCCGTCTGGACACGGCTGGCGCACGAGTACTGGGATAACGAATGAAACTCTACAACCTTAAAGATCATAACGAGCAGGTCAGCTTTGCGCAGGCGGTAACGCAGGGTTTGGGCAAAAATCAGGGGCTGTTCTTCCCCCACGACCTGCCGGAATTTCAACTGACTGAAATCGATGAACTGCTTAAGCAGGACTTTGTCACCCGCAGCACCAAAATTCTGTCTGCGTTTATTGGTGACGAAATCCCGCAGGAGCTGCTCGAAGAGCGCGTGCGCGCGGCGTTTGCTTTCCCGGCCCCGGTGAAGCAGGTGGAGCCTGACGTTGGCTGTCTGGAGCTGTTCCACGGCCCGACGCTGGCGTTCAAAGATTTCGGCGGTCGCTTCATGGCGCAGATGCTGACCCACATCAGCGGCGACAAACCGGTGACCATCCTGACCGCGACCTCAGGTGATACCGGTGCGGCGGTGGCTCATGCGTTCTACGGCCTGAAAAACGTCCGCGTGGTGATCCTCTATCCGAAAGGCAAAATCAGCCCGCTTCAGGAAAAACTGTTCTGCACTCTTGGGGGCAACATTGAAACCGTGGCGATCGACGGCGATTTCGATGCCTGCCAGGCGCTGGTGAAGCAGGCCTTTGATGACGAAGAGCTGAAGGCGGCGCTGGGGCTGAACTCTGCCAACTCCATCAACATCAGCCGTCTGCTGGCGCAGATCTGCTACTACTTCGAAGCGGTGGCCCAGCTGCCGCAGGACGCGCGCAATCAGCTGGTAGTTTCTGTGCCAAGCGGGAACTTCGGCGATCTGACGGCGGGCCTGCTGGCGAAATCACTCGGCCTGCCGGTGAAGCGCTTTATCGCCGCTACCAACGCCAACGACACCGTGCCGCGTTTCCTGAAGGACGGAAAATGGGCGCCGAACGCGACGCAGGCCACGCTCTCCAATGCGATGGATGTGTCACAGCCTAACAACTGGCCGCGTGTGGAAGAGCTGTTCCGCCGTAAGGTCTGGCGTCTGGGCGACCTGGGCTACGCAGCGGTGACGGACGAAACCACGAAAGCCACCATGCGCGAGCTGAAAGCGGTGGGCTATACCTCTGAGCCGCACGCGGCGATTGCCTATCGTGCCTTGCGCGATCAGCTTCAACCGGGTGAGTATGGCCTGTTCCTCGGTACCGCCCATCCGGCCAAGTTCAAAGAGAGCGTGGAAGCGATCCTGGGTGAAACGCTGCCGCTGCCAAAAGAGCTGGCCGAGCGCGCCGACCTGCCGTTGCTGTCCCATGAGCTGCCCGCAGACTTTGCCGCACTGCGTAAGCTGATGATGACCCGAGCGTGAGTTTATTGCCCGGTGGCGGCTACGCCTTACCGGGCCTGGAACATTTCAGAAAGTAGGCCGGGTAAGGCGAAGCCGCCACCCGGCTTTTTTATGGAGAAAATAAGGAGAAAAACAGCAGGAAAAAAGCAGAAATTCCCAATAAATGCGGTCACTTAGGGTTTAGGATTGCAGAGAATAACATCCACCGTTCCCATCACGTACTCTCCTTACATCGGCCCACGTTGGGCAAGAAGAATAAGGAGTCACCTATGTCTACACTGAAACCTGCACTTATCGCGCTTTCACTGATGCTGGTCGCTCCCATGGCGGTGCAGGCAGCTGAGATCACCCTCGTCCCTGCGGTAAAACTGCAAATTGGCGATCGGGATAATAACGGACACTACTGGGATGGCGGCCGCTGGCGCGACCATGACTGGTGGAAAGCGCACTATGACTGGCGCGATAACCACTGGCGTCCGCACGATGAACATCGCGATCGTCACGATCATCACCGTCATGACGATCATCGCCCGGGGCCGGACCGGAAGCACCATTAATACAAACCCCGCCAGCTGGCGGGGTTGTCTTTTATTGCTCGTGACGCTTAAACACCAGCTCGTTTTTTCCTGACGATGCCTCGTCGAAGAAATACCCTTCACTGTTAAAGCCAGTGAGCTGCTCTGGCTTCGTCAGGCGGTTTTGAATGATGAAGCGGCTCATCAGACCGCGCGCTTTTTTGGCGTAGAAGCTGATCACTTTAAATTTGCCGTTTTTCTCGTCGAGGAACACCGGCTTGATAATGTCCGCATCCAGCTTTTTCGGCTTCACCGATTTGAAGTACTCATCGGAGGCCAGGTTGATCACCACGTTGTCCCCCTGGGCTTGCAGCGCCGCGTTAAGCTTATTGGTAATGACATCGCCCCAGAACTGGTACAGATCTTTGCCTTTGGCATTTTCCAGGCGGATACCCATCTCCAGACGATATGGCTGCATCAGATCCAGCGGGCGCAGCACCCCGTACAGGCCGGATAACATGCGCAGATGCTGCTGGGCAAAATCGAAATCGGCTTCGCTAAACGTTTCTGCTTGCAGGCCAGTGTAGACGTCACCTTTGAAGGCCAACAGCGCCTGGCGGGCGTTAGCGGGCGTGAAGTCAGGCTGCCACTCGTGAAAACGGGTGGCGTTCAGGTCGGCGAGTTTATCACTGATGCTCATCAGCGAAGCGATTTGCGGAGCCGAAAGCTTACGCGCCTCGTGGATCAGCTGTTGCGAGTAGTCCAGCAATTCCGGCTGGGTATAACGCTCAGTGGCGAGAGGGCTCTGGTAGTCGAGCGTTTTGGCAGGTGAAATCAGAATCAGCATATCCAGTCCTTGCAGGAAATTTAGAGCGACTTTAACAAAAAATCGCCCTGAATTGATCGATAGCTGTTATTGCCGCGGCAAATCATCCCAGGTGCCAGGAGCAATTTGTGACTCGATTTCGGGATAGCGTGAGGCGTCAAAGACGGGCTGTACGCCGAGCTTGCGCTGACGCAGATAATCGCGCGCGATCAGCGCCACAACCGGTGAAAGAAGCAAAATTGCCGTCAAATTGGTGATGGCCATCAGCGCCATAATGACATCCGCCAGTTGCCAGATCATCGGCATGCTGAGCAGGCAACCGACAAATACCATCGCCAGCACACCCGCGCGAAGGATGTTGCGGGCCAGACGCGAGTCAACTTTCAGGAAAATAAGGTTGTTCTCGGCATAGATATAGTTAACCACAATAGAACTGAAGGCAAAAAGTCCCACGACAAGGGCGACAAGGCCTGCGCCCCAACCGCCGACGAGGGAGACCAGCGCCTGTTGTACCCAGTGAATGCCTGCTGTACTGCCGGATGGATGTTCAACGGCGCCGGACAGCAACATTATCATCGCACTGGCGGAGCAGATAACAATGGTGTCTGTGAAGACGCCAATCATCTGTACAATGCCCTGCGCGGCGGGATGCGGGGGCCAGGATGCGGCCGCTGCGGCGGCATTCGGCGTGGAACCCATTCCCGCCTCGTTGGAGAACATGCCTCGCTGAAAACCCGCAGTGAGAGCCTGGCTAAGGGTGTAACCCAGCGCGCCGGAAGCCGCTTCGCGCCAGCCGAACGCGCTTTGGAAAATGGTGACGATGACGTTCGGCACTTCGTCGATATGTATCGCGCATACCAACAGGCTGGTTGACACCCACAGCAGCGCCATCAGCGGAACCAGCCACTGCATCAGGCGGGCAACCCCTCTCAGCCCGGTCACAATGGTCAGCAGGGTGAGAAGGGCAAGCGCGCTGCCCGTCAGCCACTCCGGACAATTGAAGGCAAAGCGCAGCGCGTGGGCGACGGAATTAGCCTGAACGGTATTGAAAATAAGACCATAGGCCATCAGTAAAAAGATTGAGAACAGGACGCCCATCCAGCGCATTCCCAGTCCGCGAGCCATATACCAGGCGGGGCCGCCGCGAAATTGACCGTTGCCGTCTTTTTCTTTGTAGAGCTGCGCAAGCGAGCATTCAGCAAAGGAGGTGGCCATACCGATAATCGCCGTCACCCACATCCAGAATACCGCGCCCGGACCGCCCGCGCCGATTGCCAGCGCGACACCGGCCAGGTTACCGCTGCCGACGCGCGCGGCCAGGCTGGTACAGAGCGCCTGAAATGAGGTCAGGCCGCCCGGCTGTGGTGTGACGCTGTTTTTCAGACTTCTGCCAAATTTGCGAATATAGCGAAACTGAATCAGTCCGCTGCGCCACGTAAACCAGATACCTGCTCCTGAAAGCAGGTATATCATGATAGAACCCCAGAGGACTTCGTTAATAAAGAAAAAGAAATCAGGCACTAACGTCCCTCTTGTTGATGCCAACGTGAATATGTAAGCGCTACCACTGATTGTGCATGCTGTTACTTAGCAGCCTGTTAATATTCTGAGTTTATCATACTCTGCCTAAGCGCACTGTCTGCGGTTGCGCTGCCTCTCACTCGTGTTATCATCAGGGCAGACCGGTTACATCCCCCTAACAAGTAAACCTGTCATTTTTCCGCTGCTGGCAGGCTGTCGGTAGTGTGAATTATCCAGGGAACGTTAAAAGAGAAACACTATCATGACGGATAAATTGACCTCCCTTCGTCAGTTCACCACTGTCGTCGCTGACACCGGAGATATTGCGGCAATGAAGCTGTACCAGCCGCAGGATGCTACAACCAACCCTTCTCTGATCCTTAACGCCGCGCAGATCCCTGAGTATCGCAAACTGATCGACGAGGCGGTGACCTGGGCAAAAGCACAGAGCAATGACCGCGCGCAGCAGGTTGTAGATGCGACTGACAAACTGGCAGTAAACATCGGTCTGGAAATCCTGAAGCTCGTTCCTGGCCGTATCTCTACTGAAGTTGATGCTCGCCTGTCCTACGACACCGAAGCGTCTATTGCCAAAGCAAAACGCCTGATCAAACTGTACAACGATGCGGGCATCAGCAACGACCGTATCCTGATCAAACTGGCCTCTACCTGGCAGGGCATTCGCGCCGCTGAACAGCTGGAAAAAGAAGGGATCAACTGTAACCTGACTCTGCTGTTCTCCTTCGCACAGGCGCGTGCATGTGCCGAAGCTGGCGTATACCTGATTTCTCCGTTTGTGGGCCGTATTCTGGACTGGTACAAAGCCAACACCGACAAGAAAGAGTATGCGGCGTCTGAAGATCCAGGCGTGATTTCCGTGACGGAAATCTACGAATACTACAAACAGCACGGCTATGAGACCGTTGTTATGGGCGCAAGCTTCCGTAACGTCGGTGAAATCATTGAGCTGGCTGGCTGTGACCGCCTGACCATCGCCCCTGCGCTGCTGAAAGAGCTGGCAGAAAGCGAAGGAGCTATCGAGCGTAAACTGTCCTACACCGGTGAAGTGAAAGCGCGCCCAGAGCGCATCACCGAGTCCGAGTTCCTGTGGCAGCACAACCAGGATCCAATGGCCGTAGATAAACTGGCGGACGGTATCCGTAAGTTTGCTATCGACCAGGAAAAACTGGAAAAAATGATCGGCGACCTGCTGTAATCATTCTGCGTGACCGGGTTCCCGGTCACGCCTCTTTCCCCCGCCTCTGTCTGAATTTTCTCTCTGCGTGTATCATTCCCTTTAATCAGTACTTTTTGAATGGAATGGATATGAATACCTTACGCATCGGCTTAGTGTCGATTTCTGACCGCGCCTCCAGCGGTGTTTATCAGGATAAAGGCATCCCTGCTCTGGAAGCGTGGCTGGGCAGCGCGCTCACTACCCCGTTTGAGATCCAGACTCGCCTGATCCCGGACGAGCAGCCGATCATCGAGCAGACCCTGTGTGAGCTGGTGGATGAGATGAGCTGCCACCTTGTGCTGACGACGGGCGGAACCGGCCCCGCGCGCCGCGATGTAACGCCGGACGCGACGCTGGCTATCGCCGATCGTGAAATGCCGGGCTTCGGTGAACAGATGCGCCAGATCAGTCTACACTTTGTCCCGACGGCCATTCTTTCCCGTCAGGTCGGGGTGATCCGCAAACAGGCGCTGATCCTGAACCTGCCGGGGCAGCCGAAGTCGATAAAAGAAACGCTGGAAGGAGTAAAAGCCGAAGACGGCAGCGTTATCGTCCACGGTATCTTTGCAAGTGTACCGTATTGTATACAACTGCTTGACGGTCCGTACGTGGAAACTGACGGCAATGTGGTAGCAGCATTTCGCCCTAAAAGCGCTCGCCGCGAAACAATCTCCTGAAAATGCTTTAAATGTGACATTAGCGCCAGCCGCAGTAGCGTGTAAATGGATTTACGATATAGTAATTTTTTCTTTACGATTGCTGTAAAAAATAATCCACAACACATGCACAATGGTTCGCTATGTCACATAACACCCGACCTCTGAATCGACAGGACTACAAAACCCTCACGCTCGCTGCTCTGGGCGGCGCGCTGGAGTTTTACGACTTCATCATCTTTGTCTTCTTCGCCGCCGTCGTGGGGGCGCTGTTTTTCCCGGCGGATATTCCTGAATGGCTGCGTCAGGTGCAAACCTTCGGCATTTTCGCTGCCGGGTATCTGGCGCGTCCGCTGGGCGGCATTGTTATGGCGCACTTTGGCGATCTGGTTGGGCGCAAGAAGATGTTTACCCTCAGCATCCTGCTGATGGCCGTGCCGACGCTGGCGATTGGCCTTTTGCCTACATATGAGTCGATGGGCATTATCGCCCCGTTATTGCTGCTGCTGATGCGTATTCTCCAGGGCGCGGCCATCGGCGGGGAAGTGCCGGGCGCGTGGGTGTTTGTCGCTGAGCACGTCCCGGTGCGCCGCATCGGCATTGCGTGCGGAACGCTGACCGCAGGACTGACGATCGGGATCCTGCTTGGCTCCGTGGTTGCAACCATCATCAATACCAGCATGACGCAACAGGCCGTTCACGACTGGGGCTGGCGTATCCCGTTCCTGCTGGGCGGGGCGTTTGGGCTGGTGGCAATGTACCTGCGACGTTGGTTGCAGGAGACGCCAGTATTTCTGGAAATGCAGCAGCGGAAGGCGCTGGCGCAAGAATTGCCGGTAAAAACCGTAGTAGTGCGGCATAAAAAAGCGGTAGTCGTGTCGATGCTTCTGACCTGGCTGCTGTCTGCGGGTATCGTGGTGGTCATTTTGATGTCGCCGGTCTGGCTGCAAAAACAGTACGGTTTTGCGCCTGCTGTGACGTTACAGGCGAACAGTATCGCGACAATTATGCTCTGCTTTGGCTGTCTGGCCGCGGGACTGGCGGCGGATCGTTTCGGTGCCAGCGTGACCTTTATTGTCGGCAGCCTGCTGCTGGCCGCGTCGAGCTGGGCATTCTACCATCTTGCGGGCAGCCATCCTGAACAGTTGTTCCTGCTGTACGGCATCGTCGGGCTGTGCGTGGGCGTCGTTGGCGCCGTACCGTACGTAATGGTCCGCGCCTTCCCGCCGGAGGTACGCTTCACCGGCATCTCTTTCTCTTATAACGTCTCGTATGCCATTTTCGGTGGGCTGACCCCGATTGTGGTCACGGTGTTGATGGGGCTGTCACCCCTTGCACCTGCATGGTACGTGCTGGCGTTATCGCTGATGGGGCTGGTATTGGGGATGTGGCTTCGCCAGTCAGAGGGATGTCGTGCCCGCGACGCGGGCACGACAGAGGGATCAGTGTTTTTCACCAATCGGTAATACGGTGCGGCCGAACTGCTCGTTCAGCACTTCACCCATTGCCAGGTAGATAGCGCTTGCGCCGCACACCAGACCGACCCAGCCGGCAACGTGAACGATGCCTTCGTTATCCGCCAGGTGACCCGCGGCAAGCAGAGCGAACAGCACGGTCAGGCTCAGGAAGACGAATTGCAGCGCGCGGTTCGCCTTCAGGGTGCCGAAGAACATGAACAGGGTGAACACGCCCCACAGTCCCAGGTACACGCCCAGGAAATGGGCGTTTGAAGCATCTGCCAAGCCCATTTTAGGCATCAGCAGAATGGCGACCAGCGTCAGCCAGAACGAACCGTAAGAGGTAAAGGCGGTTAAGCCGAAGGTATTGCCTTTCTTATATTCCAGCAGGCCCGCGAAAATTTGCGCGATACCGCCGTAAAAAATGCCCATCGCCAGGATTACGCCGTCCATCGGGAACATCCCGATGTTGTGCAGGTTCAGCAGAATGGTGGTCATGCCAAAACCCATCAGGCCCAGCGGAGCCGGATTAGCCAACTTAGTGTTGCCCATAAGTCCTCAAAAAAATCATCATTAATATGGTGAAATGGTTAAACCCGCGCCAGTTCTACCTGACGGGGCGCGGCATCATAATGGGCGGCATCGGCGCCGTCTATGATCTCATCGGGGTGAAATTAAAAAATTTTTTATCCTTCCCCCTTGATGGATGCCGTTGTGACCCCATCTTGTAAGCAACCGCAGTGTGTGGACCTGAAAAAAATCAAATCTGGGCAGTTGAAAAAGCACGTTCTGCCCTTATTACAGGTACACAACCACATGTTGACTGAATTTTTAGTGGAGACGTTTAGATGGGTAAAATTATTGGTATCGACCTGGGTACTACCAACTCTTGTGTAGCGATTATGGATGGCACTACTGCACGTGTGCTGGAGAACGCCGAGGGCGATCGCACCACGCCTTCTATCATTGCTTATACCCAGGATGGTGAAACTCTGGTTGGTCAGCCGGCTAAACGTCAGGCAGTGACAAACCCGCAAAACACCCTGTTTGCGATCAAACGCCTGATTGGCCGCCGCTTCCAGGACGAAGAAGTTCAGCGTGACGTTTCCATCATGCCTTACAAAATCATCGCAGCCGATAACGGCGATGCATGGCTTGATGTGAAAGGCACCAAAACTGCACCTCCGCAGATCTCTGCTGAAGTGCTGAAGAAAATGAAGAAAACCGCGGAAGATTACCTGGGTGAACCGGTAACTGAAGCTGTTATCACCGTACCTGCTTACTTCAACGATGCTCAGCGTCAGGCAACCAAAGATGCTGGCCGTATCGCAGGTCTGGAAGTAAAACGTATCATCAACGAACCAACCGCAGCTGCGCTGGCTTACGGTCTGGATAAAGAAGTTGGCAACCGTACTATCGCGGTTTACGACCTGGGTGGTGGTACCTTCGATATCTCTATTATCGAAATCGACGACGTTGACGGCGAAAAAACCTTCGAAGTTCTGGCAACCAATGGTGATACCCACCTGGGTGGTGAAGACTTCGATACCCGTCTGATCAACTACCTCGTTGACGAGTTTAAGAAAGATCAGGGCATTGACCTGCGTAACGACCCGCTGGCCATGCAGCGCCTGAAAGAAGCCGCTGAGAAAGCGAAGATCGAACTGTCTTCCGCTCAGCAGACCGACGTGAACCTGCCGTACATCACCGCAGACGCGACCGGTCCAAAACACATGAACATCAAAGTGACCCGTGCGAAACTGGAAAGCCTGGTAGAAGACCTGGTGAACCGTTCTATCGAGCCACTGAAAGTTGCATTGCAGGACGCTGGCCTGTCCGTGTCTGATATTCAGGACGTTATCCTGGTAGGTGGTCAGACTCGTATGCCAATGGTTCAGAAGAAAGTTGCTGAATTCTTTGGTAAAGAGCCACGTAAAGACGTGAACCCGGACGAAGCGGTTGCTATCGGTGCTGCGGTTCAGGGTGGTGTTCTGACGGGTGAAGTGAAAGACGTACTGCTGCTGGACGTTACTCCGCTGTCACTGGGTATCGAAACCATGGGTGGCGTGATGACTCCGCTCATCAACAAAAACACTACTATCCCGACGAAACACAGCCAGGTGTTCTCTACCGCTGAAGATAACCAGTCTGCGGTAACCATCCATGTGATTCAGGGTGAGCGTAAGCGTGCGGCGGATAACAAATCTCTGGGTCAGTTCAACCTGGACGGTATTAACCCGGCACCACGCGGCATGCCACAGATCGAAGTCACCTTCGACATCGATGCTGACGGTATCCTGCACGTGTCTGCGAAAGACAAAAACAGCGGTAAAGAGCAGAAGATCACCATCAAGGCATCTTCTGGCCTGAACGAAGCGGAAATCGAAAAAATGGTTCGTGATGCCGAAGCTAACGCGGAATCCGACCGTAAGTTCGAAGAGCTGGTTCAGACCCGTAACCAGGGTGACCATCTGCTGCACAGCACCCGTAAGCAGGTTGAAGAAGCGGGCGATAAACTGCCAGCGGAAGACAAAACTGCGATCGAAACTGCACTGAGCGCGCTGGAAACGTCTCTGAAAGGCGAAGACAAAGCGGACATTGAAGCGAAGATGCAGGAGCTGGCACAGGTTTCTCAGAAGCTGATGGAAATCGCTCAGCAGCAGCACGCACAGCAGCAGGCGGGCGCTGATGCTTCCCAGAACAACGCGAAAGACGACGATGTTGTCGACGCTGAGTTCGAAGAAGTGAAAGATAAAAAATAATCGCCCTGATGCAGGGTAATTAATCGGCACGGGCGTAGGAGTATTCTCCACGCCCGTGCTCGCATGTTAAGGGGCTTAAAAAAACCAATGGCAAAGCAAGACTATTACGAGATTTTAGGCGTTCCGAAAACTGCGGAAGAGCGTGAAATCAAAAAGGCATATAAGCGCCTGGCCATGAAATTCCACCCTGACCGTAATCAGGGTGACAAAGAGGCTGAAGCCAAATTTAAAGAGATTAAAGAAGCCTACGAAGTCCTGACCGATGCACAAAAACGTGCGGCTTATGACCAGTATGGTCACGCGGCCTTTGAACAGGGCGGCATGGGCGGCGGTGGATTTGGTGGCGGCGGCTTCGGCGGCGGCGCTGATTTCAGCGACATCTTTGGCGATGTATTTGGCGATATCTTCGGCGGCGGTCGTGGTCGTCAGCGCGCGGCGCGCGGCGCAGATCTGCGCTATAACATGGACCTGACGCTGGAAGAAGCGGTTCGTGGCGTAACCAAAGAGATCCGTATCCCGACGCTGGAAGAGTGTGACGTTTGCCACGGCAGCGGCGCGAAAGCGGGGACTCAGCCACAGACCTGTCCAACCTGTCACGGTTCCGGTCAGGTACAGATGCGCCAGGGCTTCTTCGCGGTGCAGCAGGCCTGTCCGCATTGTCATGGTCGCGGTACGCTGATTAAAGATCCGTGCACCAAATGCCACGGTCACGGTCGTGTGGAGAAAACCAAAACGCTGTCCGTTAAGATCCCGGCAGGCGTGGATACGGGCGACCGCATCCGTCTGGCAGGTGAGGGGGAAGCGGGCGAGCACGGCGCACCGGCAGGGGATCTGTACGTTCAGGTTCAGGTTAAACAGCACGCCATCTTCGAGCGTGAAGGTAACAACCTGTACTGTGAAGTGCCGATCAACTTTGCGATGGCGGCGCTGGGCGGCGAAATCGAAGTGCCGACGCTGGACGGTCGCGTTAACCTGAAAATCCCTGGCGAAACCCAGACCGGGAAGCTGTTCCGCATGCGCGGCAAAGGCGTTAAATCCGTTCGCGGTGGCGCGCAGGGTGACCTGTTATGCCGCGTGGTTGTTGAAACGCCGGTCGGCCTGAACGACAAGCAGAAACAGCTGCTGAAAGAGCTTCAGGAGAGTTTTGGTGGCCCGACGGGTGAGAAAAACAGCCCGCGCTCCAAAAGCTTCTTCGATGGCGTCAAAAAATTCTTCGACGATTTAACCCGCTAACCTGCCAGCTGGTTACTATCCTTTAAAGCCCGGAAGCGATTCCGGGCTTTTTGCTTTATAGCGTTATTCCTCGGTTAAACTGAATCTATAACCAATATTAATCTGTTTTTACCGATCTGTTTGCGCTGATATTATGGTTTTACCGAGGTATTGTTGTAAAAGAGAGTTTAAACGTGAAATTACTACACCGTTTCTTTAGCAGTGAGGCATCCGGCGGCGTCATCCTGATTATTGCTGCTGCAGCCGCCATGCTGCTCGCCAATATGGGCATGACGCGCGATCTCTATCACGCATTTCTGGAAACCCCCGTCGAGCTGAAGGTCGGGGCGCTGGAAATTAACAAGAACATGCTGCTGTGGATCAACGATGCGCTGATGGCGGTGTTCTTCCTGCTGGTAGGCCTGGAGGTCAAACGTGAGCTGGTGATCGGTTCTCTTGCCAGCCGACAGCGCGCGGCGTTTCCGGTGATCGCGGCGATTGGCGGGATGATCGTTCCCGCTTTGCTCTTTCTCGCGTTTGCGTGGCAGGATCCGGTTGCGCGTGACGGCTGGGCGATCCCGGCCGCAACGGATATCGCGTTTGCGCTCGGGGTCTTAGCCTTGCTCGGTAGCCGCGTCCCGGTAGCACTGAAAATTTTCCTGATGGCGCTGGCGATTATCGATGACCTGGGCGCTATCGTGATTATCGCGCTGTTCTACACCAGCGATCTGTCGGTTCTGTCGCTGAGCGTGGCGGCCGTGGCTATTGCGGTGCTGGCGTTGCTGAACGTCTTCAACGTCCGACGCACGGGTATTTATATTCTGGTGGGGATGGTGCTGTGGACGGCGGTGCTGAAGTCTGGCGTGCATGCCACGCTGGCGGGCGTCATCGTTGGCTTCTTTATTCCGCTGAAGGAGCAGGACGGCAAATCGCCTGCCAGACAGCTGGAGCATGTGCTTCATCCGTGGGTGGGCTTTATGATCCTGCCGCTGTTTGCATTTGCCAACGCGGGTGTTTCCCTGGCCGGTGTTACCCTGGACGGACTCACCTCTGTGCTGCCGCTGGGTATCATCGCTGGTTTGTTTATCGGTAAGCCGCTGGGTATCAGCCTGTTCTGCTGGCTGGCGCTGAAGCTGAAGCTGGCGTCATTGCCAAATGGAACCACCTTTAGTCAGATTATGGCCATCGGCGTGCTATGCGGTATTGGATTCACCATGTCGATCTTTATCTCGACGCTGGCGTTTGGCACCAGCGCGCCTGAGCTTATCGTCTGGGCGAAACTCGGCATTCTTATCGGGTCGTTACTGGCCGCGGTTATTGGTTATACCTTGTTGAAGGTGAAGTTGTCCGGACAGGCTGTCCAGGCATAACAGGAAACCGGGAGAAGGGAAGCCTTCTCCCGATAAACTATCAGGGAGTGAAAACGTGATGTCTCATTTGAACTATAACCATCTCTATTACTTCTGGCATGTCTACAAGCAGGGCTCGGTCGTGGGAGCGGCAGAGGCGCTCTACCTGACACCACAAACTATTACCGGGCAAATCAAAGCCCTGGAAGAGCGCTTACAGGGCAAGCTTTTTAAGCGGAAAGGACGTGGCATTGAGCCGAGCGAGCTGGGCGAACTGGTGTTCCGCTATGCGGACAAGATGTTCACCCTGAGCCAGGAGATGCTGGATATCGTTAACTATCGCAAAGAGTCGAACCTGCTCTTTGACGTGGGCGTGGCGGATGCGTTGTCCAAACGGCTGGTAAGCGGTGTGCTGGATGCGGCGGTGGTGGAAGATGAACAGATTCATTTACGCTGCTTTGAGTCCACTCACGAGATGCTGCTGGAACAGCTGAGCCAGCATAAGCTGGATATGATTATCTCGGACTGCCCAATCGACTCCACGCAGCAGGAAGGCTTGTTCTCGGTGAAAATTGGCGAATGCGGCGTCAGTTTCTGGTGCATTAATCCGCCGCCGGAAAAACCGTTTCCTGCTTGCCTGGAAGAGCGCCGCCTGCTGGTGCCGGGTAGGCGGTCTATGCTCGGACGTAAGCTGCTGAACTGGTTTAACTCGCAGGGGCTGAACGTGGAGATCCTCGGTGAGTTCGACGATGCGGCTTTGATGAAGGCTTTTGGCGAGGCGCACAACGCTATCTTCGTTGCCCCGACGCTGTACGCGCACGATCTCTATTCAGACGACAAGATTACCGAGATTGGCAGGGTGGATAACGTGATGGAAGAGTATCACGCCATATTCGCCGAAAGGATGATTCAGCACCCGGCGGTGCAGCGAATCTGCAACCGCGACTACTCGGCGCTGTTTACGCCGCCGGCAATCTGAAGACATAAAAAAACCCGCGTTAAGCGGGTTCTTTCAAACAAGCAACAACAAGTAGCGATTAAGCCAGTTTGTTGATCTGCGCGGTCAGGTTTGCTTTATGACGCGCTGCTTTGTTTTTGTGGATCAGACCTTTAGCAGCCTGACGATCCACGATTGGTTGCATTTCGTTAAATGCGTTCTGCGCTGCAGCTTTGTCGCCTGCTTCGATTGCTGCGTATACTTTCTTGATGAAAGTACGCATCATAGAGCGACGGCTTGCGTTGTGCTTACGAGCCTTTTCAGACTGAACGGCACGTTTCTTAGCTGATTTGATATTAGCCAAGTCCAACTCCCAAATATGTTCTATGTGGACAATTCAAAGGCCGAGGAATATGCCCTCTTTGCCTTCTTTTGTCAATGGATTTGTGCAAATAAGCGCCGTTAATGAGCGACGCTACGTTACGTAGTGATGGCGCAGGATTCTACCAGCTTGTCTTTCGTGAATACAGCCTTTCGGGATAAAAATCGCAGTTCTCGGGCAGATTTTTTTGCTGTGAAAGGTCAGCCTGATGAAATCATACGGCTTTCTGTTTCGCGTGAACAATCGCCGGTTAACCTTAACCGCCGTACAAGGTATACTTTGGCGATTTTCACTGTTTTGAGCCAGTCATGAAGCTGATACGCGGCATACATAATCTCAGTCAAGCCCCGCACGGGTGCGTGCTGACCATTGGTAATTTTGACGGCGTGCATCGTGGGCATCAGGCGCTGTTGCAGGGATTGCGTAAAGAAGGGGAGGCGCGTGGCCTGCCCGTTGTGGTGATGATTTTCGAACCGCAGCCGCTGGAGCTGTTTGCCGGCGAGAAATCCCCCGCGCGGCTGACGCGTCTGCGTGAGAAGTTACGCTACCTGGCGGAGTCCGGCGTGGACTACGTCCTGTGCGTACGCTTCGACCGTCGGTTTGCCGCGCTGACCGCACAAAACTTTGTCAGCGATCTGTTGGTCAGGCAGCTTGGCGTGCAGTTTCTCGCCGTGGGCGATGATTTCCGCTTTGGCGCTGGTCGTCAGGGCGATTTCTTGTTATTACAGAAGGCTGGCCTGGAGTACGGGTTTGACGTCACCAGTACGATGACCTTCTGTGAGGGCGGGGTGCGCGTCAGCAGCACGGCGGTACGTCAGGCGCTGGCGAACGATGAACTGGACACGGCAGAAACGCTGCTGGGTCATCCGTTCACAATTTCAGGTCGTGTGGTCCATGGCGATGCGCTGGGCCGCACGATAGGTTTTCCGACGGCGAATATACCGCTGCGTCGTCAGGTCTCCCCGGTTAAAGGGGTCTATGCGGTGGAAGTGGCAGGACTGGGTGAGAAGCCTTTTTACGGTGTTGCCAACATTGGTACACGTCCAACGGTTTCCGGTGTGCGTCAACAGTTAGAAGTACACCTGCTGGACGTTGTAATGGACCTCTACGGTCGCCATATAGATGTGATACTGCGTAAAAAAATACGCAATGAACAGCGATTCGCTTCGCTGGATGAACTTAAGGCGCAAATCGCGCGAGATGAATTAACGGCCCGCGAGTTTTTTGGGCTTTAGAACCGGCTTAACTGCCTACGTGATAAATACGGAACCGAGAATCTGATGAGTGACTATAAATCAACCCTGAATTTGCCGGAAACAGGGTTCCCGATGCGCGGCGATCTCGCCAAGCGCGAACCGGGAATGCTGGCGCGTTGGACTGATGATGACCTGTACGGCATCATTCGTGCAGCCAAAAAAGGCAAAAAAACCTTCATTCTGCATGATGGCCCTCCCTATGCGAATGGCAGCATTCATATTGGTCACTCTGTAAACAAGATTCTGAAAGACATTATCGTGAAGTCCAAAGGACTCGCGGGATATGACTCGCCTTATGTTCCGGGCTGGGACTGCCATGGTCTGCCAATCGAGCTGAAAGTGGAGCAAGAGTACGGTAAGCCGGGTGAGAAGTTCACCGCCGCAGAGTTCCGCGCGAAATGCCGCGAATACGCTGCCACCCAGGTAGACGGTCAGCGCGCTGACTTCATCCGTCTGGGCGTGCTAGGCGACTGGTCGCACCCGTACCTGACCATGGACTTCAAAACCGAAGCCAACATTATCCGTGCGCTGGGTAAAATCATCGGTAACGGTCACCTGCATAAAGGCGCTAAGCCGGTGCACTGGTGCGTGGACTGCCGTTCTGCGCTGGCAGAAGCGGAAGTAGAGTATTACGACAAAACCTCGCCTTCTATCGACGTGGCGTTCGAAGCGGTCGATCAGGATGCGATCAAAGCTAAATTTGGCCTGCCAGGCGTAAGCGGTCCAGTCTCGCTGGTTATCTGGACCACCACCCCGTGGACGTTACCAGCCAACCGTGCCATTTCCCTGTCCGGTGAGTTTGAGTACGCGCTGGTACAAATTGATGGTCGCGCGGTTATCCTGGCAAAAGATCTGGTTGAAAGCGTGCTTAAACGCGCGAACATCACCGATTACAGCGTGCTGGGCACCGTAAAAGGCGACGCGCTGGAGCTGATGCGCTTCAAACACCCGTTCCTGGACTTCGACGTTCCGGCGATCCTGGGCGACCACGTCACGCTGGACGCGGGTACCGGTGCGGTGCATACCGCCGGCGGCCACGGTCCTGACGACTACAACATCAGCCTGAAATACGGTCTGGAAATCGCCAACCCGGTCGGTCCGGATGGCTCTTACCTGCCTGGCACCTACCCGGCGCTGGACGGTATCAACGTCTTTAAAGCCAACGACATCATCGTTGACATGCTTCGCACCAGCGGCGCGCTGCTGCACGTTGAGAAAATGCAGCACAGCTATCCGTGCTGCTGGCGCCATAAGACCCCGATTATCTTCCGTGCGACCCCGCAGTGGTTCGTCAGCATGGACCAGAAAGGCCTGCGCGAGCAGTCTCTGAAAGAGATCAAAGGCGTGCAGTGGATCCCGGACTGGGGCCAGGCGCGTATCGAATCCATGGTGGCTAACCGTCCTGACTGGTGTATCTCCCGTCAGCGCACCTGGGGCGTGCCGATGTCGCTGTTCGTGCATAAAGAGACGCAGGAACTGCACCCGAACACCCTGGAACTGATGGAAGAGGTGGCGAAGCGCGTTGAAGTTGACGGCATTCAGGCGTGGTGGGATCTCGATTCCCGTGACATCCTGGGCGCTGACGCGGACAACTACGAGAAAGTGCCGGATACCCTGGACGTGTGGTTCGACTCCGGGTCTACCCACTCCTCCGTGGTTGACGTGCGCCCTGAGTTCGCCGGTCACGCTGCCGACATGTATCTGGAAGGCTCCGACCAACACCGCGGCTGGTTCATGTCATCCCTGATGATCTCCACCGCCATGAAGGGCAAAGCACCTTACCGCCAGGTACTGACCCACGGCTTCACCGTGGATGGTCAGGGCCGTAAGATGTCCAAATCCATCGGTAACACCGTTTCTCCGCAGGACGTGATGAACAAGCTGGGCGCGGATATTCTACGCCTGTGGGTGGCATCCACCGACTACACGGGCGAAATGGCGGTGTCTGACGAGATCCTGAAACGTGCTGCTGACAGCTATCGTCGTATCCGTAACACCGCGCGCTTCCTGCTGGCGAACCTGAACGGGTTTGATCCGGTAAAAGACATGGTGAAGCCGGAAGAGATGGTGGTGCTCGATCGCTGGGCGGTAGGCTGCGCGAAAGCGGCACAGGAAGATATTCTGAAAGCCTATGAGTCTTACGACTTCCACGAAGTGGTGCAGCGCCTGATGCGCTTCTGCTCCATTGAGATGGGGTCGTTCTATCTCGACATCATCAAAGACCGCCAGTACACCGCGAAAGCGGACAGCGTGGCGCGTCGTAGCTGCCAGACCGCGCTGTTCCACATCGCAGAGGCGCTGGTACGCTGGATGGCGCCGATCATGTCCTTCACCGCAGATGAAATCTGGGGTTACCTGCCGGGCGACCGTGAGAAGTATGTCTTCACCGGCGAGTGGTACGAAGGTCTGTTCGACCTCTCCAGCACTGAAGCAATGAACGACGCCTACTGGGACGAGCTGCTGAAAGTGCGTGGCGAAGTGAACAAGGTTATCGAGCAGGCGCGCGCTGACAAGAAAGTCGGTGGCTCTCTGGAAGCGACGGTGACCCTGTACGCAGAACCTGAGCTGGCCGCGAAGCTGACCGCGCTGGGCGATGAATTACGATTTGTCCTGTTGACCTCCGGTGCGAAAGTTGCGGATTATGCCGAGGCATCTGCTGATGCTCAGCAGAGCGAACTGCTCAAAGGACTGAAGGTCGCACTGAGCAAAGCCGATGGTGAAAAATGCCCGCGTTGCTGGCATTACACTACCGATGTCGGCCAGGTGGCGGAACACGCAGACATCTGCGGACGCTGTGTAAGCAACGTCGCCGGCGACGGCGAAAAACGTAAGTTTGCCTGATGAGTAAAACTCTCTGTTCAACAGGACTGCGCTGGCTGTGGCTGGTGGTAGTGGTGCTGATTATTGATTTGGGCAGCAAGTTCCTGATCCTCCAGAATTTCGCTCTGGGGGAGACGGTCCCGCTGTTCCCGTCGCTTAACCTGCACTACGCCCGCAACTACGGCGCGGCGTTTAGTTTCCTTGCCGACAGCGGTGGCTGGCAGCGTTGGTTCTTCGCAGGTATCGCAATGGGTATCTGCGTCGTGCTCGCGGTGCTGATGTACCGCTCGAAGGCCACGCAAAAGCTGAATAACATCGCCTACGCGCTGATCATTGGTGGCGCACTGGGTAACCTGTTTGACCGCCTGTGGCACGGCTTTGTAGTCGATATGATCGACTTCTACGTCGGCAACTGGCACTTTGCGACCTTTAACCTCGCCGATAGCGCAATATGCGTTGGTGCAGCGTTAATCGTGCTGGAAGGCTTCTTGCCTAAACCGGCCGCGAAAGAGCAGGCGTAACAAAACCAGCCGGGTGACGCGTAGCGATCCCGGCCTACAGAATTTGTGGCCCCCGTAGGCCCGGTAAGCGTAGCGCCACCGGGCAACAGGTGACCCAAAACAAGCGAGCAATTTGCATGTCTAAATCCGTACAGAGCAACAGCGCGGTTCTCGTTCATTTCACGCTGAAGCTGGATGACGGCTCCACGGCCGAGTCCACCCGCAACAATGGCAAACCGGCGCTGTTTCGTCTGGGCGACACCTCCCTGTCTGAAGGCCTCGAACAACAGCTTCTCGGGCTGAAAGTGGGTGAGAAAAAAGCGTTCTCACTGGAGCCGGATGCGGCATTCGGTGTGCCAAGCCCGGATCTGATTCAGTACTTCTCGCGCCGTGAGTTTATGGATGCGGGTGAACCGGAGATCGGGGCGATTATGCTCTTTACCGCTATGGACGGCAGCGAAATGCCTGGCGTGATCCGCGAAATCAACGGGGATTCCATCACCGTTGACTTCAACCATCCGCTTGCCGGGCGTACCGTTCATTTTGATGTAGAAGTGCTGGAGATCGATCCGGCGCTGGAGGACTGAAATGCAGATCCTGTTGGCTAACCCGCGCGGTTTTTGCGCTGGTGTAGACCGCGCTATCAGCATTGTTGAAAATGCGCTGGAGATTTACGGCGCGCCGATTTACGTGCGTCACGAAGTGGTGCACAACCGCTACGTGGTCGACAGCCTGCGCGAGCGCGGTGCGATTTTTATCGAGCAGATCAGCGAAGTGCCGGACGGCGCAATCCTCATCTTCTCCGCGCACGGCGTATCCCAGGCCGTACGTAACGAAGCCAAAAGCCGCGATCTGACCGTATTCGATGCCACCTGTCCGTTAGTGACCAAGGTGCATATGGAAGTGGCGCGTGCAAGCCGTCGTGGTGAAGAGTCGATTCTGATTGGCCATGCCGGTCACCCGGAAGTTGAAGGAACCATGGGTCAGTACAGCAACCCGGAAGGGGGCATGTATCTGGTTGAGTCGCCGGAAGACGTTTTTACGCTGAATGTGAAAAACGAAGCGCGTCTGTCGTTTATGACCCAGACGACGCTTTCCGTGGACGACACCTCAGACGTGATTGACGCCCTGCGCCAGCGCTTCCCAAAAATCGTCGGGCCGCGCAAAGATGATATCTGCTACGCAACCACCAACCGTCAGGAAGCCGTGCGCGCGCTGGCTGAACAGGCGGACGTGGTGCTGGTGGTCGGTTCAAAAAACTCCTCTAACTCTAACCGTCTGGCCGAACTGGCGCAGCGTATGGGGAAAGCGGCGTTTCTGATCGACGACGCAACGGACATTCAGGAAGCGTGGGTGAAAAACGCGGCCTGCGTCGGTGTTACCGCAGGTGCTTCAGCGCCGGATATTCTGGTGCAAAACGTCATTGCCCGCCTGCAAGAGCTGGGTGGTGGCGAAGCGGTGCCGCTGGAAGGCCGTGAAGAGAACATTGTCTTTGAAGTGCCGAAAGAGCTGCGAATCGACGCCCGCGAAGTGGAATAATTTCTTTTCTGATGAAAGGCCAGCACCTTCTGTGCTGGCCTTTTTTTTGCTTCGTATCTTATCGTGACGACAAAATCATGTCTTTTACTGATATCTGAGTCGGTTTCACGTTAAATTCTAATTATTGGTGTTTTCAGTTGGCAGCCTTAGCGAAGGCTGGTTAATCTGAAAACGGTTTACATCATTTTAACGTAAGAGAATAACTATGCATGATGCACAGATCCGTGTCGCCATTGCGGGCGCGGGTGGACGTATGGGTCGCCAGCTGATACAGGCGGCACTACAGATGGATGGCGTGGCACTTGGCGCGGCGCTGGAG
Organism: Enterobacter cloacae complex sp. P29RS; assembly: GCF_014893445.1. Lineage (NCBI taxonomy): Bacteria > Pseudomonadati > Pseudomonadota > Gammaproteobacteria > Enterobacterales > Enterobacteriaceae > Enterobacter > Enterobacter cloacae complex sp. P29RS. Next base: position 98,223 of record NZ_JADBPZ010000005.1, read on the forward strand.
CGTGAAGGTTCATCTCTGCTGGGCTCCGATGCAGGCGAGCTGGCAGGCGCGGGCAAGACAGGCGTTACCGTGCAGAGCAACCTGGAGGCGGTGAAAGAAGACTTTGACGTGTTCATCGACTTTACCCGTCCGGAAGGCACTTTGACTCATCTGGCGTTTTGCCGCCAGCACGGTAAAGGGATGGTGATTGGCACCACCGGTTTCGATGATGCCGGTAAACAGGCCATTCAGGAAGCAGCCGCCGACATTGCGATTGTCTTCGCCGCGAACTTTAGCGTAGGCGTTAACGTTATGCTGAAACTGCTGGAAAAGGCAGCGAAGGTGATGGGCGACTATACCGACATTGAGATTATTGAAGCGCACCACCGCCATAAAGTCGATGCCCCATCTGGCACGGCGCTGGCGATGGGCGAAGCGATTGCTTATGCAATGGATAAAGATTTGAAAGACATCGCGGTCTATTCTCGCGAAGGTCACACTGGCGAGCGCGTGCCTGGCACCATTGGTTTTGCCACCGTTCGCGCGGGTGATATCGTCGGCGAACATACCGCTATGTTCGCCGATATTGGTGAAAGGGTCGAAATCACACATAAAGCATCCAGCCGCATGACGTTTGCAAACGGGGCGGTACGTTCCGCACTGTGGCTAAAAGGTAAGCCAAATGGTCTTTTTGATATGCGAGATGTGCTCGAACTCAACAATTTGTAAGCGTTATTACCCATCGTGATGTGGTTATTGCAGTCGTAACTGTTTGATTGCATAGGGCAATATTTTATTGCCCTTTTATTTTGTCTATTTCAAATGATTATTGCATTTAACTCATTTAAAGTAAGTGTTTTCATGCTATTTTATGTTGCTGTACTGTAAATTTTGACCATCTGGTCCACTTTTTATTCCCGCAAGACGATTGTTTCTTTTAAACTGCCTGCGCAAGCGGTTTCCACAGTGATTTAGTTGATCTTTTTGCCGCTTAATTTGAAATCAAGCCATCAGGCCTGCAAAAGAATAAACAAAATCCCCGTTTTAAGTTGACTTTTACATGGCAAATCCCCAGAATGCCGCCGTTTGCCAAAAATCCGCTGGCAACACATTTGCATTGATCCATGACATGGTTATGAATTAATATGCAAATAAAGTGAGTGAATATTCTCTGGAGGGTGTTTTGATTAAGTCAGCGCTATTGGTTCTGGAAGACGGAACCCAGTTTATCGGTCGGGCCATAGGGGCAACGGGTTCGGCGGTTGGGGAAGTCGTTTTCAATACTTCAATGACCGGTTATCAAGAAATCCTCACTGATCCTTCCTATTCTCGCCAAATCGTTACTCTTACTTATCCTCATATCGGCAATGTCGGCACCAATGCGGCTGACGAAGAATCCTCTCAGGTACATGCACAAGGCCTGGTCATTCGCGACCTGCCGCTGATTGCCAGCAACTTCCGCAACACCGAAGACCTCTCTTCTTACCTGAAGCGCCATAACATTGTGGCGATTGCCGATATCGATACCCGTAAGCTGACGCGTCTGCTGCGCGAGAAGGGTGCACAAAATGGCTGCATCATCGCAGGGGACAACCTCGATGCGGCGCTGGCGCTGGAAAAAGCGAAAGCCTTCCCGGGCCTGAACGGGATGGACCTGGCGAAAGAAGTGACTACCACAGAAGCCTACAGCTGGACGCAGGGAAGCTGGACGCTGGAAGGCGACCTGCCGGAAGCGAAACCGGAAAGCGAGCTGCCGTTCCACGTGGTGGCCTACGATTTTGGTGCCAAGCGCAACATCCTGCGTATGCTGGTTGACCGTGGCTGCCGCCTGACGGTCGTCCCGGCACAAACGTCTGCGGAAGATGTTCTGAAGATGAACCCGGACGGCATCTTCCTCTCTAACGGTCCTGGCGACCCGGCGCCGTGTGACTACGCTATCGACGCCATTAAGTCCTTCCTTGAAACCGATATCCCGGTATTCGGCATCTGTCTCGGCCATCAGCTGCTGGCGCTGGCGAGCGGAGCGAACACCGTCAAGATGAAGTTCGGCCACCATGGTGGTAACCACCCGGTGAAAGATATCGACAACAACACGGTAATGATCACCGCGCAGAACCACGGCTTCGCTGTGGATGAAGCGACGATGCCAGCTAACCTGCGCGTGACGCATAAGTCACTGTTCGATGGTACCTTGCAGGGTATCCATCGCACCGATAAGCCTGCGTTCAGCTTCCAGGGCCACCCTGAAGCCAGCCCGGGCCCACACGATGCCGCGCCGCTGTTCGATCACTTCATCGAACTTATCGAGCAATACCGTAAGACTGCTAAATAATCAGGAGCTGAGAAGACCATGCCAAAACGTACAGACATAAAAAGCATCCTGATCCTTGGCGCTGGCCCGATCGTGATCGGCCAGGCCTGTGAATTTGACTACTCCGGCGCGCAGGCGTGTAAAGCCCTGCGCGAAGAGGGTTACCGCGTCATCCTGGTCAACTCTAACCCGGCCACCATCATGACCGACCCGGAAATGGCAGATGCGACCTACATTGAGCCGATTCACTGGGAAGTGGTACGCAAAATTATCGAGAAAGAGCGTCCGGATGCGGTGCTGCCGACCATGGGCGGCCAGACGGCGCTGAACTGTGCACTGGAGCTGGAGCGTCAGGGCGTGCTGGAAGAGTTCGGCGTGACCATGATTGGTGCAACCGCCGACGCGATTGATAAAGCAGAAGACCGTCGTCGCTTCGACGTAGCAATGAAAAAAATTGGCCTCGACACCGCGCGTTCCGGTATCGCACACAACATGGAAGAAGCGCTGGCCGTCGCGGCTGACGTGGGCTATCCGTGCATCATCCGTCCATCATTCACCATGGGCGGCACCGGCGGCGGTATCGCCTACAACCGCGAAGAGTTCGAAGAGATTTGCGAACGCGGTCTGGATCTCTCCCCAACCAAAGAGCTGCTGATTGATGAATCGCTGATTGGCTGGAAAGAGTACGAGATGGAAGTGGTGCGTGATAAAAACGACAACTGCATCATCGTTTGCTCCATCGAAAACTTCGACGCGATGGGGATCCACACCGGCGACTCCATCACCGTTGCGCCAGCTCAGACGCTGACCGACAAAGAGTACCAAATCATGCGTAACGCCTCGATGGCGGTACTGCGTGAAATCGGCGTGGAAACCGGCGGCTCGAACGTGCAGTTCTCGGTGAACCCGAAAACCGGCCGTCTGATTGTTATCGAAATGAACCCGCGCGTGTCCCGTTCCTCCGCGCTGGCCTCCAAAGCCACCGGCTTCCCGATTGCGAAAGTGGCGGCGAAACTGGCGGTGGGTTACACCCTTGACGAGCTGATGAACGACATCACCGGTGGCCGCACGCCAGCGTCCTTCGAACCGTCCATCGACTACGTTGTGACCAAAATTCCTCGCTTTAACTTCGAGAAATTCGCCGGCGCGAACGACCGTCTGACTACCCAGATGAAATCCGTTGGTGAAGTCATGGCGATTGGCCGCACGCAGCAGGAATCCCTGCAAAAAGCGCTGCGTGGCCTGGAAGTGGGCGCGACCGGCTTTGACCCGAAAGTCAGCCTGGACGACCCGGAAGCACTGACCAAAATCCGCCGCGAGCTGAAAGACGCGGGCGCAGAGCGTATCTGGTACATCGCCGATGCCTTCCGTGCAGGCCTCTCTATCGACGGCGTATTTAACCTGACTAACATCGACCGCTGGTTCCTGGTGCAGATTGAAGAGCTGGTGCGTCTGGAAGAGAAAGTGGCAGAGCTGGGCATCAACGGCCTGGACGCAGACTTCCTGCGCATGCTGAAGCGTAAAGGCTTCGCCGATGCGCGTCTGGCTAAACTGGCGGGCGTACGTGAAGCGGAGATCCGCAAGCTGCGCGACCAGTATGACCTGCACCCGGTTTACAAGCGCGTGGACACCTGTGCGGCAGAGTTCTCGACCGATACCGCGTACATGTACTCCACCTATGAAGATGAGTGCGAGGCGAACCCGTCCGTCGACCGCGACAAGATTATGGTGCTGGGCGGCGGTCCAAACCGTATCGGCCAGGGCATTGAGTTCGACTACTGCTGCGTGCATGCCTCGCTGGCGCTGCGCGAAGACGGTTACGAGACCATCATGGTCAACTGTAACCCGGAAACCGTCTCGACCGACTACGACACTTCCGACCGCCTCTACTTCGAGCCGGTTACGCTGGAAGACGTGCTTGAAATCGTGCGCATCGAGAAGCCGAAAGGCGTGATCGTGCAGTATGGCGGCCAGACTCCGCTGAAGCTGGCGCGTGCGCTGGAAGCAGCAGGTGTGCCGGTCATCGGCACCAGCCCGGACGCTATTGACCGTGCGGAAGACCGCGAGCGTTTCCAGCAGGCAGTTGATCGTCTCAAGCTGAAACAGCCGGCGAACGCCACCGTGACCGCGATTGAAATGGCCGTTGAGAAAGCGAAAGAGATTGGTTACCCGCTGGTGGTGCGTCCATCCTACGTACTGGGCGGCCGTGCGATGGAAATCGTCTATGACGAAGCCGACCTGCGTCGCTACTTCCAGACGGCGGTGAGCGTTTCCAACGATGCGCCAGTGCTGCTCGACCGCTTCCTCGACGACGCGGTTGAAGTCGACGTTGACGCTATCTGCGACGGCGAAATGGTGCTGATTGGCGGCATCATGGAGCACATCGAGCAGGCTGGCGTGCACTCCGGTGACTCCGCATGTTCTCTTCCTGCGTACACCCTGAGCCAGGAGATTCAGGATGTGATGCGTCAGCAGGTGCAGAAGCTGGCCTTCGAGCTACAGGTTCGCGGCCTGATGAACGTTCAGTTCGCAGTGAAAGACAACGAAGTTTATCTGATTGAAGTCAACCCGCGTGCGGCACGTACCGTACCGTTCGTCTCTAAAGCGACCGGTATTCCGCTGGCGAAAGTGGCGGCGCGCGTGATGGCTGGCCAGACGCTGACTCAGCAGGGCGTCACGAAAGAAATCATCCCGCCGTACTACTCGGTGAAAGAGGTGGTGCTGCCGTTCAACAAATTCCCGGGCGTTGACCCACTGTTAGGGCCAGAGATGCGCTCTACAGGGGAAGTGATGGGCGTGGGCCGCACCTTCGCAGAAGCGTTTGCCAAGGCACAGCTGGGCAGCAGCTCCACCATGAGAAAATCGGGCCGTGCGCTGCTCTCCGTTCGCGAAGGCGATAAAGAGCGCGTGGTTGACCTGGCCGCCAAGCTGCTTAAACAGGGCTTCGAGCTGGATGCAACCCACGGCACGGCAATTGTGCTGGGTGAAGCTGGGATCAACCCGCGTCTGGTGAACAAGGTGCATGAAGGTCGTCCGCACATTCAGGACCGTATCAAGAATGGTGAGTACACCTACATCATCAACACCACCGCAGGTCGCCAGGCGATTGAAGACTCCAAGCTGATTCGCCGCAGCGCGCTCCAGTATAAAGTGCATTACGACACCACCCTGAACGGCGGTTTCGCGACGGCCATGGCGCTGAATGCGGATGCCACCGAGAAGGTGATTTCGGTGCAGGAAATGCACGCTCAGATTAGCAAGTAATCTGCGTAGGCCCGGCAAGCGTTAGCGCCGCCGGGCAAGTGGCGGGTGGCGCTTCGCTTACCCGCCCTACGGTTTTCTTTACCCATCTTAAGAACCTTCTGGTTTTTCATCCGCTTTCAGTCAGTTAGCCTAAAATGGTTAGGTCGATAACGAAAATTCAACTGAGAGCAGGGGAAAACACCATGCAAAATAAACTACTGATCGCTTCCGTTCTGGCTGCCACTGCAATGTTCACCGTGGCGGGCTGTTCGTCAAATCAGGCCGTAAAAACCACCGATGGTAAAACTATCGTTACTGACGGGAAACCGCAGGTGGATGACGATACCGGTCTGGTATCGTACAAAAACGCCGAAACCGGTCAAACTGAACAGATTAACCGTGACCAGGTTAAATCAATGGGTGAGCTGGATAACTAAAAAAAAGCAGTGGCACATGCCACTGCTTTTTTTGCGTCAGAATGATCGATTACCAGCGATGGTTTAACAAAATATGACCGCCGTAAGCGGCATAGCTGTTTTCACCCCACTCACCGCTGGCACGCAGGGAGATCGTTGTGGTTTCGTTCAGGTTGCCGGTTACGCCCAGCTCTAACTGACCACGATCTTCTGGCGTATCGTTGCTGACGGTTTCGTCGTTGAATGCCAGATCGTTTTGACCAGCACCTTTCAACCAGTTAACTGCGACGTATGGCTGCCAGGCCTTGACGTCCTTCTGCTGGAAGTAGCTTGCTTTAACGCCAAGACGACCAAAGACGCTGTCATTGTCCAGCGTGGTTACGCGTACGCCGTCGCGATCGGTGTGATTTTCCTGATCGAGATAGCTGTAGATCACCTGCGCCTGTGGCTCGATCTTCCATGTACGTTCATTTTCAGACTGGATAACCCACGCGTGGCCGACTTCAACAGACGCGGCGAAACCTTCGCTATCGTAATCTTCATCGTTACGATTGCTGGTGACTTTGTTGTTGTACCAGCTATAAGCGGCCCAGGTATCAACGTAGCTGCCCAGACGTAATTTCTGATCTTCCTGCCAGGTGGCGTAAAGCCCAACATTGAAGCCATCAACTTTACCCTGTGCGTCACGCACGTTGTGCTTCGCATCAGAGTGGGTCTTCGCCTGGCCTGCACCGAACATACCACCGGCACGCAGGATGCCGTTATCCATTGGCTTGCTCATGAAATCGCTGCCGACTTGCAGAACGGTGGTGGTGGTGTCGTAGCTGACTTTATCGCCACCCGCATCGTTCTCATGATAGCGACCCTTAACGTACATCCATGTGTTCAGATCGTCTTCATTGCGGAAAGTGAGCTGGTCGCGATCGTCGCGCTTATGCAGGAACATGCTCTGCGCGGCAAGGTAGTTACCTAAGTAAGCACCCACTTCAGGTGCCATAACTTCCGGGGCACTGTTACCGCCGTTATCGGTGTTGCCGCCGTTATCGGTGTTGCCGCCGTTGTCAGTGTTGCCGCCGTTATCGGTGTTGCCACCGTTGTCAGTGTTGCCGCCGTTATCGGTGTTGCCGCCGTTGTCAGTGTTGCCGCCGTTGTCGGTGTTACCACCATCATCGGCGTTACCACCGTCATCTGTGTTACCACCGTCATCGGTGTTACCACCATTATCGGTGTTGCCACCGCCGTCGGTGTTACCGCCGTCATCATTATTGCCACCGTCATCGGTGTCGTCGGAAGGATCATCAGAAGGCGTCGCCTTTGATTCCAGATACCAGTTTCCGTCACTGTGCTGGTAGAGGTTATACTCCCAAGCGCCTGCGACGACCGGTTTTGCCAGCGTCAGCTGGGCTTCGGAACTGCCGCCAATGCTGACAATTTCCATACCGTTAAGGGTTTGCGCGCCTGCGCCGCCAATGTTGGTAATGCTGACGCCGGACTGACCGAAGCTGCTGCCCGTAATGGTGAGGTGGTCAGTTGGTGAGTTATCTTCACCCAGAGTGCTGTTCATCACAATCTGGCTACCGTCAGAGCCGGTGTAGTCGCCATTAATCGTAAAATTATTGCCAACGCTATTATCAGCCGCACTCAGCAACAGCGTGCCGCCATTAGCCACGTTGCCGTTGATGGTATCAACACCGGAAGCGCTGAGCGTGGAATTACCCTGGACTGCATTCCATGCCGCCAGCGTACCGCCGCTAAGAATCGCGATATTGTTGTTCACTTCGCCTGCGGTGGCAAAGGTCGCGCCGTTTTCAACGGTAACGGTGGCGTTACTGCCCTTGACGCCGAGCGTTGCTCCGGTGGAGACCAGCGTGGTGCCACCGTGCAGAACCGTATTCCCTGTATAGCTATTTTTGCCTGTCAGGGTCAGCGTGTTGGAATCAACTTTTTCGACGTTACCGCTACCGGTCATGTCGGTGGCGAAAGTGAAATCGCTACCCTGATTAAAAATGACGGTACCATTGTTGGTGAGCCCACCGCTGAGCGTCGCAGTTTTTTCGCCATCGCCCAGTTGCAGCGAGGCGTCTTTGGCCACCCGCGTATTACCGGTATTCGATACCGCACCCGACAGGGTTAACGCGCCAGTCTCTATCAGCAAGGAGTCGCCAGAGCCAATAATGTCGAGATCGCCCGACAGTGCCCAGCTTTCACCCTCCATTTTTACGCTGGCAAAACCGTCGCCTTCATTCAGACCCACGAAGTTACTGTCTTCCGTACCGGTGCCGATCAGAGTGAGAGTGTTTCCCATGGAATTGGTGGAAATAACGTCACCGATAAGAGTGGAACCCGTATCAAGTACCAGGGTGTTATTTTTATTGCTGGCGAACATAATAGCCGCAGTATCGCCACTAATCGTTCCGCTATTCGTAATATCTACTTTTGCCGTATCTTTTACATTAATGCCGTTCTGGGTTCCTTGTACGGTACCACTGTTTAATATCTTTGTATTGCCAGTGCCTAGTGTGATAGCGTCACCGCTTGTACCAATAATTGCACCACTGTTATTAATACCAATGCCAGTCTGAGAACTCAGGCCTGTTTTTCCTTTTATCACTCCAGTGCTGGTGTTGGTAATATTTACTGCTGAGGAGCTTTCACTGACATAAATGCCATTTTCCGCACCGATGATATTTCCATTGTTGTTGAAATCGCCGAGTAATGACTGAATATTCACAGCATTCGCTGTGGTGGAAGAAATGGTTGCACCACTGTCATTGTTAATAACTACACGTTGCGCGCCAGTATTAATATCCAGGCCAGTTCCTGTACCGGAAATATTTCCTTTGTTAGTGACATTATCGATCGCAAACCCAGAGACCGATACCGCCGCTTCACTACCGGCGGAGGAGATCGTCACGTTTTTATTAATAATATATGCAGCATCGGCTGAGAAATCTTGAGGAACAGAAGTTGATTGGTCAATCGTTGCAGAAAATGCAACCGCAGGGGTGCATATCAACAAGGCAGGAAATATCTTTCCAAGAGTTTTGGTTGTATGATTTAATCTAAAGAAATTGTTGCTCATGTACACATCCATTTGAGTGAGAAGGAACATTAGATAACGTGCGTAAAACGTATTTAGTCCGTCTTAAAGCGTGAGCTCAAAACAAAAAAGCATAAAATTATTATTTTTTCAATGGGTTATGTACAGGTTGATTTATTAAATAATGACTTAAGTTTCTCTAAAACTATCTGATGATAATATGAATGGCCATAACTATTTTGTAGGATGAATTTGTCTCGCGTATCGCTCTTCGTGTTTAGCGCCACTGTCGCTGGTAAGGTGGGATGGGTTGCCAATACTTGCGTTTTACTTTTAACCGTTAGATAGCCCCTTTAAGTCGGGGTGGTAACTGTCTACACTCAATGCTACAAGAAAAGTAAAAGACAGGCATATTCATGGTTCTGATAATTTATGCGCATCCCTATCCGCAACATTCGCATGCGAATAAACGGATGCTTGAGCAGGCAAGGACGCTCGAAAACGTTGAGATACGTTCCCTCTATCAACTCTATCCTGATTTCAGTATCGATGTCGCCGCCGAACAGGAGGCGCTCTCTCGTGCCGATCTGATCGTCTGGCAGCATCCGATGCAGTGGTACAGCACACCTCCGCTGCTGAAATTGTGGATCGACAAAGTCTTGTCGCACGGTTGGGCATACGGACATAACGGCAAAGCGCTTCAGGGAAAAAGCCTGATGTGGGCTGTAACCACCGGTGGGGGTGAAAGCCACTTTGAGATTGGCGCTTTCCCCGGATTTGACGTGCTGGCGCAGCCGCTCCAGGCTACCGCCCTTTACTGTGGCCTGAACTGGCTTCCGCCTTTTGCAATGCACTGTACCTTTGTCTGCGACGATGAAACCTTGCAGGCGCAGGCTCGTCACTACAAACAACGCTTACTCGAGTGGCAGGAGGGGCACAATGGATAGCCATACGATGATACAGGCGCTGATTTACCTCGGCGCGGCGGCATTAATTGTGCCCGTGGCGGTCCGTCTGGGGCTGGGCTCGGTGCTCGGCTATCTGATTGCCGGGTGTGTGATTGGCCCCTGGGGCTTTCGGCTGGTGACGGATGCCGAGTCAATCCTGCATTTTGCGGAAATCGGCGTGGTGCTGATGCTGTTTGTGATTGGCCTGGAATTGGATCCGCAGCGGCTGTGGAAACTGCGCGCCTCGGTGTTTGGCGGTGGCGCTTTGCAAATGCTGGCCTGCGGTCTGCTGTTGGGCGGGTTCTGCATTTTGCTGGGGATGGAGTGGAAAGTCGCAGAGCTGATTGGCATGACGCTGGCGCTCTCCTCGACGGCGATTGCCATGCAGGCAATGAACGAACGTAACCTGACGGTCTCGCAAATGGGGCGCAGCACCTTCTCCGTACTGCTGTTCCAGGATATTGCCGCCATCCCGCTGGTAGCGATGATCCCGCTGCTGGCAACCAGCGGCGCATCAACGACGCTGGGGGCATTTGCCTTATCTGCGCTGAAGGTTGTCGGTGCGCTGGCGCTGGTAATTCTTCTGGGGCGCTACGTAACGCGTCCGTTGCTGCGCTTTGTGGCTCGCTCTGGCCTGCGCGAAGTATTCAGCGCCGTTGCGTTATTCCTGGTGTTTGGTTTTGGATTGCTGCTTGAAGAGGCTGGGCTGTCGATGGCGATGGGCGCTTTCCTCGCAGGGGTCTTACTGGCAAGCTCCGAATATCGTCACGCGCTGGAAAGCGATATCGAGCCGTTTAAAGGATTGCTGCTTGGGCTGTTTTTCATCGGCGTCGGGATGTCTATCGACTTCGGGACGCTGGTAACCCACCCGCTGCGCATCATCATTCTGCTGGTGGGTTTCCTGGTCATTAAAATGGCGATGCTGTGGCTGATTGCCCGACCGTTAAACGTGCCAAAACCGCAACGCCGTTGGTTTGCCGTGCTGCTGGGGCAGGGGAGTGAGTTTGCTTTCGTTGTCTTTGGCGCAGCGCAGATGGCAAATGTACTCGATCCGGAATGGGCAAAAGCGCTGACGCTGGCGGTCGCGCTGTCGATGGCCGCAACACCAATTCTGCTGGTGCTGCTGACGCGTCTGGAAAAAACGGGAAGCGAACAGGAGCGAGAAGCCGATGAGATCGACGAGGAGCAGCCGCGCGTGATCATCGCCGGATTTGGCCGCTTCGGGCAGATCGCAGGCCGTTTACTGCTCTCCAGCGGTGTGAAAATGGTTATCCTCGATCACGATCCTGACCATGTTGATACGCTGCGTAAATTCGATATGAAAGTGTTTTACGGTGATGCGACCCGGGCGGACCTGCTGGAATCCGCCGGGGCGGCGAAAGCCGAGGTGCTGATTAACGCCATCGACGATCCTGAGACCAGCATGCAGATGGTTGAGCTGGTTAAAGAGCATTTTCCGCATCTGACCATTATCTCCCGTGCGCGCGATGTGGATCACTACATCCAGCTGCGTCAGGCGGGGGTGGCAGCCCCTGAACGTGAAACCTTCGAAGGGGCGCTCAAATCTGGCCGCATGGCGCTGGAAAGTCTGGGGCTTGGTGCGTATGAAGCGCGTGAACGTGCCGATCTGTTCCGCCGTTTTAATCATGAGATGGTGGAAGAGATGGTGGCGATGGCAAGCAGTACGGCAACCGAACGCGCTGCGGTGTTTAAACGCACCAGCACCATGCTGACGGAGATCATCAACGAAGATCGTAATCACCTGTCGCTGGTTCAGCGCCACGGCTGGCAAGGGACGGAAGAGGGCAAGCATACCGGTGATCCTGCGGATGAACCGGAGAGTAAACCCTCTGCGTGAAGTGGAGTTGCCAGCAATATTAAAAAATTTCTAATTCTTTACCCTGCCGCCAGTCGACGAAAGATTAAGCTTTCCGTATAGTGGCGGCAATTTTTTGCATCCGGGAAATTTTCAATGATCAGTCTGATTGCAGCGCTGGCGGTAGACCGCGTTATCGGCATGGAAAACGCCATGCCGTGGAACCTGCCTGCCGATCTCGCATGGTTTAAACGTACTACGTTAAACAAGCCGGTAGTGATGGGCCGCCTGACCTGGGAGTCGATTGGTCGTCCATTGCCGGGTCGTAAGAATATTGTGATCAGTAGCCAGCCGGGCACTGACGATCGCGTTCAGTGGGTTAAGTCCGTTGATGAAGCCATTGCCGCCTGCGGCGATGCCGAAGAGATCATGGTGATCGGCGGCGGGCGTGTGTATGAGCAGTTCCTGCCAAAAGCGCAGAAACTGTATCTGACGCACATTGATGCGGAAGTGGAAGGGGATACCCATTTCCCGGATTACGATCCGGACGAGTGGGAGTCTGTATTCAGTGAGTTTCACGATGCGGATGCACAGAACTCGCACAGCTACTGCTTCGAAATTCTGGAACGTCGTTAACGGTTTTATCCTCTCCTCAAAGGAGAGGATAAACATCTTCAGGAGGCGACCGCCTCACCCTCGCCTAAGTCCAGCTGTCGGTTGGATGGCTGCACAAAGTAGGTCTTATCTTCCCAGCGTAAGCAGGTTAAATCCCCGCCCCAGCAGCATCCGGTATCCAGCGCGTAGATATTTTCCGGGGTGCCTTTTCCTTCCAGCGATGCCCAGTGCCCAAATACCACGCTGTATTCGTCAGTCACGGGGCCAGGAATGGCAAACCACGGCTTAAGCGGCGCAGGCGCATTTTCTGGCGTATCTTTGCAATACATATCCAGCTGCCCGTTCGGGAAGCAGTAGCGCATCCGCGTAAAAGCATTGGTGATAAAACGTAGCCGCGCCAGGCCGCTGAGGTCATCACTCCAGTTATTCGGCATGTCGCCGTACATCGCATCGAGGAAGAACGGGTAGGAGTCGCTCGCCAGCACCGCTTCGGCGTCGCGCGCGCAGGTTTTTGCCGTCTCAAGATCCCACTGAGGCGTGATGCCGGCATGAGCCATCACCAGCTTTTTCTCTTCGTCAATCTGTAGCAGTGGCTGGCGACGCAGCCAGTTGAGCAACTCATCGGCATCCGGTGCTTCCAGCAGGGGGGTAATGCGATCTTTCGGCTTATTACGGCTGATCCCGGCGTATACGGCCAGCAGATGCAGATCGTGGTTGCCCAGTACCAGCCGCACGCTGTCGCCCAGAGATTTGACGTAACGCAGGACGTCAAGGGAGCCAGGGCCGCGCGCCACTAAATCGCCTGTAAGCCAGAGCGTGTCCTGCCCGGGAGTAAAATCGACCTGTTTTAATAATGCGATCAGTTCATCGTAGCAACCGTGAACGTCGCCAATCAGATATGTAGACATTAGATTAATGAATAAGTGTAGGTACGGCGAGACGGAACACAGGAATAGCAATGCGGAAAGCATTACCGTCGGCATCGACCATTTCGTAATGGCCTTGCATGGTACCCAGTGGCGTTTCAATGACCGCACCGCTGGTGTACTGATACTCTTCGCCAGGGGCGATATGGGGTTGTTCACCGACCACACCTTCACCCTGGACTTCAATTTCGCGGCCATTGCCGTTGGTGATAAGCCAGTAGCGCCCGAGCAGTTGCACAGGCATCCGCCCCAGATTGCGAATGGTTACGGTATAAGCAAAGACAAAACGTTCTTCATCCGGTGTGGATTGGGACTCAATGTAGACGCTTTGAACCTGAACACAGACGCGGGGCGAATCAATCATGGCTTAGCTCTCCTTCGGCGGCGCATTGTCGCTGATGTAATTAGCCAGCTTGCAGTACTGCTCTACGGAAATATTTTCCGCACGCATTGCCGGGTCGATGCCCAACTCAGCTAACACGTCAACGGTAAACAGATTGCCAAGGCTGTTACGAATCGTTTTACGGCGCTGGTTAAAGGCTTCTGTCGTTATACGGCTCAGCACGCGCAGGTCTTTGACCGGATACGGCATCGTTTTATGTGGCACCAGGCGCACAACCGCAGAATCCACTTTTGGTGGTGGCGTGAACGCGGAAGGCGGCACTTCTAATACCGGGATCACATTGCAGTAATATTGCGCCATCACGCTTAAACGACCATACGCTTTACTGTTCGGCCCTGCAACCAGACGGTTAACGACCTCTTTTTGCAACATGAAGTGCATGTCGGCAATGGCATCAGTATAGCTAAACAGATGGAACATCAGCGGGGTGGAGATGTTGTACGGCAGGTTACCGAACACGCGCAGCGGCTGTCCCATTTTTTCTGACAGTTCGCCAAAGTTCATGGTCATCGCATCCTGCTGATAAATCGTCAGCTTCGGCCCGAGGAAAGGGTGCGTTTGCAGACGCGCGGCCAGATCGCGGTCGAGTTCGATAACGGTCAGTTCGTCAAGGCGTTCGCCTACCGGCTCGGTCAGCGCGGCAAGACCCGGGCCGATTTCGACCATGGCCTGGCCTTTCTGCGGATTAATGGCAGAAACGATACTGTCGATCACAAACTGATCGTTGAGGAAGTTTTGCCCGAAGCGTTTACGGGCTAAGTGGCCCTGATGGACTCGATTAGTCATTGAGTATTAACAATCATTTTGATGGCGAGATTAAGCGCCGTGATAAAACTGCCGACATCCGCTTTTCCCTGGCCTGCCAGATCCAGCGCAGTACCGTGGTCAACAGACGTTCGAATAAAGGGTAAGCCGAGGGTGATATTCACCCCGCGACCAAATCCCTGGTATTTTAGCACGGGCAGACCCTGATCGTGGTACATCGCGAGTACGGCATCGGCTTTATCCAGGTATTTGGGCTGGAAAAGGGTGTCGGCAGGCAGTGGCCCGCTGAGGTTCATCCCCTTCGCCCGCATCTCCTCAAGCACCGGAATGATGGTGTCGATCTCTTCAGTGCCCATATGTCCGCCCTCACCCGCGTGCGGATTCAGGCCGCAAACCAGCACATGCGGCTGCGGAATACCGAATTTGGTTTGCAGATCGTGATGCAAAATGCCAATGATCTCACGCAGGAGTTCAGGCGTAATGGCATCCGGAATGGCTTTGATCGGCAGGTGCGTTGTTACCAGCGCAACGCGCATTGCTTCGGTTGCCAGCATCATCACCACTTTCGGGCTGTGCGAACGCTCTTCGAAAAATTCGGTATGCCCGGTAAACGGAATGCCCGCGTCGTTGATTACGCCTTTATGCACCGGACCGGTGATCAGGGCTGCAAATTCGCCCTGAAGGCAACCGTCACAGGCGCGCGCCAGCGTCTCGACAACGTAGTGGCCGTTTTCGATGTGTAACTCACCGGGGACAACAGGTGCACGGAGCGGAACAGAAAGCAGGGTGAGAGTACCAGCCTGCTGCGGTGCGGGCTGTTGGCCTTCAACGTAAGGGAGGAGCGTTAAAGGCAGACCGAGCAAGGCTGCCCGGTCTTGTAACAGTGTTGCATCTGCGCAAACAACCAACTCTACCGGCCAGCTGCGCTGGGCGAGCTGAACCACAAGGTCAGGCCCAATCCCGGCGGGTTCGCCGGGAGTGATCACAACACGATGCGGTTTCATTAGTTGCTCAACACTTTCACGTAAGCGCTGGCGCGTTGTTCCTGCATCCAGGTTGCGGCTTCTTCAGAGAACTTACGGTTAAACAGCATCCGATACGCACGATCTTTCTGCGCCGCGTCGGTTTTATCCACGTTGCGCGTGTCCATCAGCTGGATCAGATGCCAGCCGAAGGAGGAGTGCACTGGCGCGCTCATCTGACCCTTATTCAGCTTCATTAACGCATCGCGGAAAGCTGGATCGTAAATATCCGCTGCCGCCCAACCCAGGTCACCGCCCTGGTTTGCAGAGCCAGGATCCTGAGAGAACTCTTTTGCCGCTTTATCGAAGGTGGTTTTACCGCTCTTGATGTCTGCGGCGATCTGTTCCAGCTTTGCACGGGCCTGATCGTCAGTCATGATCGGAGACGGTTTGAGCAGGATATGGCGCGCATGCACTTCGGTAACCGAAATGTTCTGGCTCTGACCGCGCAGGTCGTTCACTTTCAGAATGTGGAAGCCCACACCGGAACGGATTGGACCGACGATGTCGCCTTTCTTCGCCGTGCTCAGCGCCTGGGCAAACAGGGATGGCAGCTCCTGAATACGACCCCAGCCCATCTGGCCGCCTTTCAGCGCCTGCTGGTCAGCAGAGTAGGTGATCGCCAGTTTGCCGAAGTCATCGCCATTACGCGCCTGCTCAACGATAGCGCGCGCCTGACTTTCCGCCTCAGCCGCCTGATCGGAGGTTGGGTTTTCCGGCAGTGGGATCAGGATGTGGCTCAGGTTAAGTTCAGTGCTGGCATCATTCTGATTACCCACCTGTTTCGCCAGGGCATCCACTTCCTGAGGCAGGATGGTGACTCGGCGACGGACTTCATTGTTACGCACTTCTGAAATCAGCATCTCTTTACGGATCTGATTACGGTAGGTGGCATAGCTGATGCCGTCATAGGCCAGGCGGCTACGCATCTGGTCCGGGGTAATGTTGTTCTGCTTTGCAATGTTGGCGATCGCCTGATCGAGCTGCTCGTCAGAGATCTTCACACCCATTTTCTGGCCCATTTGCAGGACAATCTGATCCATGATCAGACGTTCCAGGATCTGGTGGCGCAGCGTAGCGTCATCCGGAAGTTGTTGACCTGCCTGGCCCGAGTTGAGCTTTACAGATTTCATCAAACCGTCAACGTCACTTTCAAGCACGACGCCGTTGTTAACCACAGCCGCGACTTTATCGACAACCTGTGGGGCCGCGAAGCTGGTATTCGCAACCATAGCGACACCGAGTAGCAGCGTTTTCCAGTTCTTCATACTTTTTCCATTTCAATTAACCGCAAAGCGGATTACGTTGTAAATCAAGCACATTACAATGAACTACGATACGGCAGAATGTTCGAGCGCAGCATCTGCTGCGTGCCCAGACCGTAGTTAGAGCTCAGGCCGCGCAACTCGATATTAAAGCCAATCACGTTATCGTATTTGCCCTGACTGTTTTGCGTATCCCAGCCGTTAAGTTTGCGTTCGTAACCGACACGTATTGCGTAACAGCAGGAGTTATATTGCAGACCCAGCATCTGGTCAGCAGGTTTTTGGGCATTCGTGTCATAGTAGTACGCTCCGACGACTGACCAACGATCGGCGATCGGCCAGCTCGCGGCGGTACCCACCTGTGAAATACCGTCTTTGTATTGGTCTGTATTCGCATAGTTTGGCAGTGTCGCCTGGATATACTCCGGGCTGGCGTAACGGTACGTCAACTGCAACATGCGATCTTCATCACGACGATATTCGATGGCAGCGCTGCCCGTCGCGATATTGTCCAGTCGTGTATCGTACTGAACACCACCGCGCAGACCCCAACGATCCGTCATACGCCAGTAGGTGTCGCCCGCCCATACCAGTGAGCCCGTTTTGTTGTCTTTCTCCCAGTTAATGTCGTCATCACCGGTACGAGACTCGGTGAAATAGTAGATTTGACCAACAGAAACGTTAAAACGTTCAACGGCAGCATCATCATAAATGCGCGTTGTGACGCCGGTCGTTAACTGGTTAGCAGACGCAATACGGTCAAGGCCGCCGTAGGTACGATCTCGGAACAGGCCGCTGTAGTCTGATTGCAGGAAGGACGAGTCGTAGTTTTGAATTTTGCTCTGATCGCGATAAGGCACGTACAGATACTGCATACGTGGCTCAAGCGTCTGGGTGTAACCATCCGCGAGAAGAGCCATATCACGTTCGAAAATCAGCTTCCCATCCATTTTGAATTGCGGAAGCGTACGGTTTACCGACTCTTCAAGATCGGTGCCATAGCGTTTGTTATACCAGTCCAGATTTTTCTGCTGATAGTGGGTGGCCATCAGCTTGGCTTCGGTATTCAGGCTCGCCCAGTCGTTTGACCACGGCAGATTGATCGTCGGCTCGATATGCAGACGCGTTGATTCCGGCATATCCGAGTTGGTGTTGACGAAATGGACCGCCTGAGCGTAAACGTGCGTGTCGAAAGGACCCACATCGTTCTGGTACCAGTTCACGTCCAGCTGCGGCTCTGCACCATAGGTACTACGCGATTGCGTATCAAATACCTGGAACTGCTTGGTCGACACCGTCGCGTCAAAGTTCTCAATGGCGTAGCCCACGCTGAATTTCTGCGTGGCGTAACCGTCGGTACTGGACCCGTATTTAGAGTCGAAGTCGTTGAAGTAATACGGATCGCTGACTTTGGTGTAGTCGATGTTGAAGCGCCACACCTGATCCAAAACCCCGGCGTGCTTCCAGTAGTACATCCAGCGGTGCTTATCACCTTCGCTCGGATGTTCGTCCTGGAACACCTTATCTGATGGCAGATAATCAAACTCCATCAGACCCGCGCCCGCTTTGGTCAGATAGCGGAATTCGTTCTCCCACATGATGTTACCGCGCTTATGGATGTAGTGCGGCGTGATCGTGGCGTCCATGTTGGGCGCAATGTTCCAGTAGTACGGCAGGTAGAACTCAAAGTAGTTCGACGTGCTGTACTTGGCGTTCGGGATCAGGAAGCCTGAACGACGTTTGTCACCCACAGGCAGTTGCAGGTAAGGACTATAGAAAATGGGCACCGGGCCGAGTTTAAAACGGGCGTTCCAGATCTCTGCAACCTGTTCTTCACGGTCGTGGATCACTTCGCTGCCCACAACGCTCCAGGTATTTGACCCTGGCAAACAGGACGTAAACGAGCCGTTTTCGAGAATGGTGTAGCGGTTCTCGCCGCGCTGCTTCATCAGGTCTGCGGTACCGCGCCCCTGACGACCGACCATCTGATAATCACCTTCCCAGACGTTGGTGTCTTTGGTATTCAGATTCGACCAGGCTTTCGGACCTTTCAGGATGACCTGATTGTCGTCATAGTGCACATTACCCAGCGCATCCACCGTACGGACAGGCGCCTGAGCACCTTCCGGCTGCTTCTGGTGCAATTGCACTTCGTCAGCCAGCAGACGGCTGTTTCCCTGGTTAATATCGACATTGCCCGTAAAGGTTGCATTGTCAGGATAATTACCTTTTGCGCTGTCGGCATTAATGGTGACGGGTAAGTCATTCGTATCGCCTTTCACCAGTGGGCGATTGTAACTTGGGACGCCAAGCATACACTGCGAGGCGAGATCGGCTGCGAGCCCCTGTTGGCTGTACAGGGCGGTGCCAATCATTGTGGCCAGAAGGGTGGGGATACGTTTTTTCATACGTTGTATTTTATTGTTCCGTCATCAGTGGCTACGGCTTACAAACGCTCAGAGACTATCTTACTCATCAGCGCAGTACCAGCGTTAATCCTGCCCGTTTGCGCGCCAGAGTGTTAGGCTCGCTATCGAATGACGAGTATGATAATGCAAATTATAGGCGATGTCCCTCAATTGACCGTGGCGCGACCACTGTAATGATGGCGTTGCGTCGGCCAGGAACATGACCATTCGGGGAGTATATGCAGTATTGGGGTAAAATAATCGGCGTTGCGTTCGCAATTATTATGGGTGCCGGATTCTGGGGTGTTGTTCTTGGCCTCATTATCGGCCATATGTTTGATAAAGCACGCAGCCGCAAAATGGCCTGGTTTGCCAACCAGCGCGAGCGCCAGTCACTCTTCTTCTCCACCACCTTCGAGGTGATGGGGCACTTAACCAAATCAAAAGGGCGCGTAACGGAAGCCGATATTCAGGTTGCCAGCGTCTTTATGGATCGCATGAATCTGCACGGCGAATCCCGCGTCGCGGCGCAGAATGCATTCCGGATTGGTAAAGCGGATAACTACCCGCTGCGTGAAAAAATGCGGCAGTTCCGTAGCATCTGCTTCGGGCGCTTTGATTTAATTCGGATGTTTCTGGAAATTCAAATCCAGGCCGCCTTCGCGGATGGCTCTCTGCATCCGAATGAACGGGACGTCCTGTATGTGATTGCTGAAGAGCTGGGCATTTCCCGCATGCAGTTCGATCAGTTCCTGCGCATGATGCAGGGTGGCGCGCACTTTGGCGGCGGTTATCAACAGCAATCGTCCGGTGGCGGCTGGCAGCAGGCGCAGCGTGGCCCTACGCTTGAAGATGCCTGTAATGTCCTCGGCGTGAAGCCCTCTGACGATGTCACGACCATCAAACGCGCCTATCGTAAGCTGATGAGCGAGCACCATCCGGATAAGCTGGTGGCGAAAGGCCTGCCGCCTGAGATGATGGAGATGGCGAAACAGAAAGCGCAGGAAATCCAGAAAGCCTACGAGCTGATTAAAGAGCAGAAAGGTTTTAAATAAAAAAATGGCCCGACAGTGTCGGGCCATTTTTTCAGAAGTCCACCGGGGCTTTGAACGTCATGGCGTTGTAGAAAGCAGGGTGGGTGATGGTGAGCGTCTGCGCATGCAGTTGCAGGCGCGGCGCTAACGCCAGCGCTTCCGGCGGCGCATAGAATCTGTCACCCAGAATCGGGTGACCCATCGCAAGCATATGCACACGCAGCTGATGGGAACGCCCGGTAATCGGCTTCAGCAGGACGCGCGCGGTATTATCCGGCGCGTACTCCAGCACTTCATACTCGGTCTGCGCAGCCTTGCCGGTTTCATAACACACCTTCTGCTTTGGCCGGTTCGGCCAGTCGCAAATCAGCGGTAAATCCACCAGCCCTTCCGCCTGCGCCGGATGGCCCCACACGCGGGCGACATACTGCTTCTTCGGCTCGCGCTCGCGGAACTGACGCTTCAGCTCACGTTCTGCCGCCTTATTAAGAGCCACCACAATCACGCCGCTGGTCGCCATATCCAGACGATGGACAGACTCGGCCTGGGGATAATCGCGCTGGATACGCGTCATCACGCTGTCTTTATGCTCTTCCAGACGCCCCGGCACGGACAACAGACCGCTCGGCTTGTTAACCACCATAATGTGCTCGTCCTGATACAGAATGACCAGCCACGGATCCATCGGGGGATTGTAGGGCTCCATTACCATTTTGCGCTCCGCTTACTGATGCGTCACAACGATAAGACGCAGGGCGTCGAGACGCCATCCGGCCTGATTCAGACTTTCCAGCACCTGCTGGCGGTTGCTCTCAATTGCGGCCAGCTCATCGTCACGAATGTTCGGGTTCACCGCTTTCAACGCTTCCAGACGCGACAGCTCGGCAGAAAGCTTCTCATCGGCTTCGCTGCGCGCCGCATCAATCAGCACTCTGGCCGCTTTTTCGGCCTGGGTTTCACCCAGTTGCAGAATGGCATGCACGTCCTGTTGCACCGCATTCACCAGCTTGCTGCCGGTATGGCGGTTCACCGCGCTCAACTGACGGTTGAAGCTTTCAAACTCCACCTGGCCGGCCAGATTCGTACCGTTTTTATCCAGCAGCAGACGCACCGGCGTTGGCGGGAGGAAGCGGTTAAGCTGAAGCTGTTTCGGCGCCTGCGCTTCCACAACGTAGATCAGCTCCACCAGCAGCGTGCCCACAGGCAAGGCTTTGTTCTTCAACAGGGAAATGGTGCTGCTGCCGGTATCGCCGGAGAGGATCAGATCCAGACCGTTGCGGATCAGCGGGTGCTCCCAGGTAATGAACTGTGCGTCTTCGCGGGACAGCGCCACATCACGCTCAAAGGTGATAGTGCAGCCGTCTTCCGGCAGGCCCGGGAAATCCGGCACCAGCATATGATCGGACGGGGTCAGCACGATCATGTTCTCGCCGCGATCGTCCTGGTTTATACCGACGATGTCGAACAGATTCATGGAGAAGCTGATCAGGCTGGTGTCGTCGTCCTGCTCTTCAATGCTTTCGGCCAGCTGCTGCGCTTTTTCACCGCCGTTGGAGTGGATCTCCAGCAGGCGATCGCGACCCTGCTCCAGCTGCGCTTTCAGTGCGTCGTGCTTCTCACGGCAGGATTTGATCAGTTCATCAAAGCCCTCACTATTTTCAGGCGCGGCCAGGTAACCGATCAGATCGCCATGGACCTGATCGTAAATGGTGCGGCCGGTCGGGCAGGTGTGTTCAAACGCGTCCAGCCCTTCGTGGTACCAGCGCACCAGCACCGACTGGGCGGTTTTCTCCAGATACGGCACGTGGATCTGAATATCGTGCGCCTGCCCGATACGATCCAGACGGCCGATACGCTGCTCCAGCAGATCCGGGTTAAACGGCAGATCGAACATCACCAGATTGCTGGCGAACTGGAAGTTACGGCCTTCAGAACCGATTTCAGAGCACAGCAGAACCTGCGCGCCGCTGTCCTCTTCACCAAACCAGGCTGCTGCACGATCGCGCTCAACTATGGACATGCCTTCGTGGAACACGGCGGCGCGAATGCCTTCGCGCTCACGCAGAACCTGCTCCAGCTGCAATGCGGTAGCGGCTTTGGCGCAGATCACCAGCACTTTCTGGGAACGGTGAGCGGTGAGGTAGCCCATCAACCACTCCACGCGCGGATCGAAGTTCCACCAGGTGCCGGTGTCGCCTTCGAATTCCTGATAAATCTGCTCCGGGTAGAGCATGTCGCGCGCGCGATCTTCCGCAGATTTACGGGTACCCATAATGCCGGAGACTTTAATCGCCGTCTGGTACTGGGTCGGCAGCGGCAGTTTGATGGTGTGCAGCTCGCGTTTCGGGAAGCCTTTCACGCCGTTACGGGTGTTACGGAACAGCACGCGGCTGGTACCGTGGCGGTCCATCAGCATGTCGATCAGCTCTTTACGCGCGGATCCCGCATTATCGCTGTCGCTGTTCGCGGCCTGAAGCAGCGGCTCAATATCCTGCTCGCCAATCAGATCGCTGAGAGTGTTAAGCTCATCATTAGAGAGACGATTACCGGCCAGCAGCAGCGCGACGGCGTCCGCCACCGGGCGGTAGTTTTTCTGCTCTTCAACAAACTGCTCAAAATCGTGGAAACGGTTGGGATCGAGCAGGCGCAGACGGGCGAAGTGGCTCTCAAGACCCAGCTGCTCCGGCGTGGCGGTCAGGAGCAGAACGCCCGGTACGCGCTCGGCAAGCTGCTCAATCGCCATGTATTCACGGCTTGGCGCGTCTTCGCTCCAGACGAGGTGGTGCGCTTCGTCGACGACCATCAGATCCCATTCAGCGTCGCACAGATGCTCCAGGCGCTGCTTGCTGCGGCGCACGAAGTCCAGGGAACAAATGACCAGCTGTTCGGTTTCAAACGGGTTGTCCGCGTCGTGCTGGGCTTCGGCATAGCGCTCATCGTCGAACAGGGAGAAGCGCAGGTTAAAGCGGCGCAGCATTTCAACCAGCCACTGATGTTGCAGCGTTTCTGGAACCACAATCAGCACGCGCTCGGCAGCGCCAGAGAGCAGCTGCTGGTGCAGGATCATGCCTGCTTCGATGGTTTTACCCAGGCCCACTTCGTCAGCCAGCAGCACGCGAGGCGCATGGCGACGGCCCACGTCATGGGCGATATTCAGCTGATGGGGAATAAGGCTGGTACGCTGACCGCGCAGGCCGCTCCACGGCATGCGGTACTGCTCACTCTGGAACTTACGCGCGCGGTAGCGCAGGGAGAAGCGATCCATTCGGTCGATTTGCCCGGCAAACAGACGGTCCTGCGGCTTGCTGAACACCAGTTTGCTGTCGAGCAGCACTTCACGCAGGATGACATTCGTCTCGTCGGTATCAAGACGCGTTCCGATGTAGGCGAGCAGTCCATTCTCTTCTTTTACGTCTTCAACCTTCAGTTGCCAGCCGTCATGGCTGGTCACGGTATCACCCGGATTGAACATTACGCGGGTAACAGGGGAGTCATTGCGAGCGTACAGGCGGTTTTCACCGGTAGCAGGGAAAAGGAGGGTAACCATGCGCGCATCGACGGCAACGACGGTTCCTAATCCAAGTTCGCTTTCTGTATCGCTGATCCAGCGTTGACCAAGTGTAAAAGGCATAGTTGTTCGGCTCTAATCTTTAATTGCAGGCAATAGTTCGACCCCGTCAAAAAAGACGGTCATCGAAAAATGGGTCCGGGAATGGAAAGGGCGCTATGGTACTGGATGGCAACGGTTTCGTCACGCGTCAAAATAGCCCAAGTTGTCCTGTCACTAGTGTAGCAAAGTCGTCGTTGATGAACGGTAAAATTCCCTCCGCAACAGGCTGAAGCTGGCGGGTCAGGTAGTGATCGTAATCGAGCGGAGACTGCTGGTAATCAACGGGTTCTGGTCCGTTCGTTGTCCAGACGTATTTGATCGTTCCCCGGTTCTGATACTGCGGCGCGCGGCCCCGTCGAACGTTCTCTTCATCCGCCAGTCGCGCCGCGCGGACGTGCGGAGGAACATTACGCTGGTAGTCCGCCAGCGGGCGGCGCAGGCGCTTGCGATACACCAGCTGCGCGTCAAGTTCGCCCGCCATCAGGCTGGCTATCGTCTCGCGCACGTAGTCCTGATACGGCTCATTGCGGAACACCCGCAGATAAAGGGTTTGCTGAAACTGCTGTGCCAGCGGCGTCCAGTCGGTGCGCACTGTCTCCAGCCCTTTAAACACCATCCGCTGCTTGTCGCCTTCCTGAATCAGTCCGGCGTAGCGCTTCTTGCTGCCCTGGTCGGTCCCGCGAATGGTCGGCATTAAAAAGCGGGCAAAATGGGTTTCAAACTCCAGCTCTAACGCACTGGTTAACCGCTCTTTTTGCAAACTTTCGCGCCACCAGGCGTTCACGAAGGCGACCAGTTCTTTGCCGATTTGCGCGGCGTCGTCTTCTGAACGGGCCGATTTCAGCCAGACAAAGGTGGAATCGGTGTCGCCATAAATAACGTCATAACCCCGGGATTCAATTAACGCTTTGGTCTGGCGCATAATGTCGTGCCCGCGCATGGTGATGGACGACGCCAGACGCGGATCAAAGAAGCGGCAGGCGCTGGTGCCCAGCACCCCGTAAAAGGCGTTCATAATGATTTTCAGCGCCTGTGAGAGCGGCTTGTTGCCGTGGCGTTTTGCCTCGTCGCGGCCGTGCCAGATGTTTCCCACGATCTCAGGCAGGCAGTGTTTTTCGCGCGAGAAGCGTGCCCCGAGAAAACCTTCAGTACTGTGCGCATCGTCTGGCTGCGCCATCCCCTCGACCAGCCCTACCGGATCAATCAGAAATGTGCGGATAATCGACGGGTACAGACTTTTATAATCCAGCACCAGCACCGAATCATACAGCCCGGGCCGTGAATCCATCACGTAACCGCCGGGACTGGCCTGCGGCGGCACGTCACCGAGGTTAGGGGCCACATAGCCCGCCCGGTGCATCCGCGGGAAATAGAGGTGGCTGAAGGCCGCTACCGAGCCGCCGTGCCTGTCGACCGCGAGACCGTTTACCGTTGCGCGTTCCAGCAGGAAGGGCATGATCTCGGTTTTATGGAAAATCTGCGTTACCAGCTCACAGTCTTTCAGGTTATAGGTAGCGAGCGCTGGCTTATCCTCATTAAAGCGCCGGTCGATCTCGTCCATTCGGTCCCAGGGATTGTCGATGGATTTACCTTCACCGAGCAGCGCCTGGGCGACCGCTTCCAGCGAGAAGGAAGAGAAGTTCCAGAAGGCCGATTTCAGCGCCTCGATGCCGTCGATTATCAGGCGACCGTTAGCCTGTGCGAAGAATACGCCGTTCTTAAAACCGTGCTCTCGCCACTCCAGCTCCGTGTTTCCGCGCCCTAACGTCATGGGAATGCGGTACCGCTCGGCATGTTTTTGCAGCACGCGCAGGTCAAACTGCACCACGTTCCAGCCGATCAGCACGTCGGGATCGTGCTCGGCAAACCACTGGTTAAGCTTCTCCAGCAGCTGTGGTCGGCTGATAACGTATTCCAGATGAAAATCCAGCGCGGACGCATCGCCGTTCGGGGGCCCGAGCATATAGACAACCCGCTGCCCACAGCCCTCCAGGCCGATGCAGTAAAGCTCGCCGTGACGGGTGGTTTCGATATCCAGCGAGACCCACTTCAGCGGCGGGCGATAGTGCGGGTTAGGCTTCAGGCGCGCGTTCACGAGAAAACCGTTCTGCTCAGCGCCGTCCACCCAGACGGGGGCGGTGATAAACCGCTCCATCAGAAAACGTTCCGGCGGGCGAATGTCCGCTTCGTAGAGCGTCACGCCCGCTTCGCGGAGCAATTTTTCATAGCGCATCAGCTGGCGATGGGCGCGACAGTAGAGGCCATAAACCGGCTGGCGGTGGAAGTCTTTTAGCTCAAGAGGCGTGAGGCGCCAGCCGTTTTCACCGCGCAGCAGCTGCTTTACCTTCTCGACGTGGTGTTCAGGGATAAACGCCACGGACTCCTGAGGCGGCAGGGTAACGTGCAGCGGGCCGTTATCCGTCGCCAGCCAGAACGCAACCTCGGTGCCCTGAGGGGTATCCCGCCAGTGTCGGGTCAGTAAAAAGCCTTCTTGCGCCTGTGCCACGCCGCTATCCCACAAAACAAAACCAGGCCTGATTATAGCCTGGTTGAGGGGTATTTGCTGGGGTTTTATACAGTGCCTGTTTTGCCGGATGGCGCTACGCTTATCCGGCCAACAGGATCCGTAGGCCCGATAAGCGCAGCGCCACCGGACAATGTTTTACTGCCCGTAGTACGCCTTCGCGCCGTGCTTGCGCAGATAATGCTTATCCAGCAGGGTTTGCTGCATATCCGGCAACTGCGGTGCCAGCTGGCGGCAGAAGATCCCCATGTAGGCGACTTCCTCCAGCACGATCGCGTTGTGCACCGCGTCCTCCGCGTTTTTACCCCAGGCAAACGGACCGTGGGAGTGCACCAGCACGCCGGGCATTTGCGCCGCGTCGATACCCTGTTTTTCGAAGGTTTCGACGATCACGTTCCCGGTTTCCCATTCGTACTCACCGCCGATCTCCGCATCGGTCATCAGACGCGTGCAGGGAATGGTGCCGTAAAAGTAGTCCGCGTGGGTGGTGCCGGTGGCCGGAATTGGCTGGCCCGCCTGCGCCCAGATGGTCGCGTGACGCGAATGGGTATGCACAATCCCACCGATGGTCGGGAAGGCCTGATACAGCAGGCGGTGAGTGGGCGTATCGGAGGAGGGCTTTTTATCGCCTTCAACCACTTCACCCGTTTCGATGCTGACCACCACCATATCTTCCGCGGTCATCACCGTGTAATCCACGCCCGAAGGCTTGATCACGAACACGCCTTTTTCCCGGTCAACGGCGCTGACGTTGCCCCAAGTCAGGGTCACCAGGTTATGTTTTGGCAGCGCCAGGTTGGCTTCGAGTACCTGACGTTTGAGATCTTCTAACATTGTCGTCTCCTGCCGGATGGCGTTTCGCTTATCCGGCCTACAGAACCGTAGGCCCGGTAAACGAAGTGCCACCGGGCATTCAGGGCTTAGCGTTTTGAACCGTAATAGACTTCGTTCCAGCGCAGCGCGTCTTTAAAGGCTGGCAGACGGGTGTCGTTATCAATCACGGTCAGTTCGATGTCGTGCAGCTCGGCAAACTGACGCATATCGTTCAGGTCAAGCGCGTGGCTGAAGACGGTGTGGTGCGCGCCGCCGGCCAGGATCCAGGCTTCCGACGCGGTTGGCAGGTCAGGTTGCGCTTTCCACAGGGCGTTCGCGACCGGCAGTTTCGGCAGAGAATGCGGAGTTTCCACAGCATCGACGCAGTTCACCAGCAGGCGGAAACGGTCGCCGAGGTCGATCAGGCTGGCGTTAATGGCCGGGCCGGTACGGGTGTTGAAGATCAGACGGGCCGGATCCGCTTTGCCGCCAATGCCGAGGTACTGCACATCGAGGATCGGTTTCTCTTCAACGGCGATAGACGGACACACTTCCAGCATGTGCGAGCCGAGCACCAGATCGTTACCGTTCTCGAAGTGGTAGGTGTAGTCTTCCATAAAAGAGGTGCCGCCCTGCAGACCGGTCGACATCACCTTCATGATGCGAAGCAGAGCGGCAGTTTTCCAGTCGCCTTCGCCCGCAAAACCGTAGCCCTGCTGCATCAGACGTTGTACAGCCAGGCCCGGGAGCTGTTTCAGGCCGTGGAGATCTTCAAAGGTGGTGGTGAAGGCATGGAAGCCGCCCTGTTCCAGAAAACGCTTCATGCCCAGTTCAATGCGTGCGGCATCCAGCACGTTCTGGCGCTTGTCACCGTTGACCTGTGCCGCAGGCGTCAGGCGGTAGCTGCTTTCGTACTCGTCCACCAGCGCGTTCACGTCGCCATCGCTGATGTCATTCACCACCTGCACCAGGTCGCCCACCGCCCAGGTATTTACGGAGAAGCCGAACTTGATCTGCGCGGCCACTTTGTCGCCGTCGGTTACGGCAACTTCACGCATGTTGTCGCCGAAACGCACCACTTTAAGGTGACGGGTATCCTGCTTAGAGACCGCCTGACGCATCCAGGAGCCAATGCGTTTTTGTGCCTGGCCGTCCTGCCAGTGGCCGGTCACCACGGCATGCTGTTGACGCATACGTGCGCCGATGAAGCCGAACTCGCGACCGCCGTGCGCGGTCTGATTCAGGTTCATGAAGTCCATGTCGATGCTGTCCCACGGCAGGGAGGCGTTGAACTGAGTGTGGAATTGCAGCAGCGGTTTGTTGAGGATAGCCAGGCCGTTGATCCACATTTTGGCTGGCGAGAAGGTGTGCAGCCACACCACCAGGCCAGCGCATTTGTCATCGTAATTGGCATCGCGGCAGATGTTAGTGATTTCGTCCGGCGTAGTACCCAGCGGCTTCAGCACCAGTTTGCACGGCAGTTTGGCTTCCGCGTTCAGCGCATTCACAACGTGCTCCGCGTGTTTCGTCACCTGCTGCAACGCTTCCGGTCCGTATAAATGCTGGCTGCCAATCACAAACCACACTTCATAATTATTAAAAATGGTCATTATCGTGTCCTTAATGTGTCAGGGTTGCCGTAGTGTCCGCGGTACTTTTGGCCGGGGCGGCGACAGGGAGATAGTGAAGTTCGGCGCTTTTTGCCCATTGCTGGTAGCGCTGATAAAGCTGTTCAAAGCGTTGTGCCTGCTGAGCCTGCGGCTGAAGCGTACTTTCGACGGCGCTCGCCATATGCTGTTGCGCGGTCGGGATATCCGCATGGACGCCTGCGGCCACGGCAGCGAAAATCGCTGCGCCCAGCGCACAGCACTGATCGGAGGCCACAATTTGCAGCGGACGGTTGAGCACGTCGCAGCAGGCCTGCATGATCACCGGGTTTTTACGGGCGATACCGCCCAAAGCCATCACGTTGTTCACGTCAATGCCCTGCCCGGTGAAGCACTCCATGATGGCGCGCGCGCCGAACGCGGTGGCGGCGATCAGGCCGCCAAACAGCGCGGGCGCGTCGGTCGCCAGGTTGAGATCGGTAATCACCCCTTTCAGACGCTGGTTGGCAAACGGCGTACGACGGCCGTTGAACCAGTCCAGCACCACCGGCAGGTGATCGAGAGACGGATTTTTTGCCCAGGCTTCGGTGAGCTGCGGCAGGAGCTGTTTTTTGCTCGTGGTAATCTGGTTTTTCAGTTCAGGATGCGCGGCCGCCAGCTGATCCAGCGGCCAGCCGAGCACCCGGCCAAACCAGGCGTAGATATCGCCAAACGCGGACTGACCCGCTTCGAGGCCGATAAAATCAGGCACCACGCTGCCGTCAACCTGACCGCAGATACCCTTCACCGCGCGGTCGCCAACGGTCGTTTTATCCGCCGTCAGAATGTCGCAGGTGGAGGTGCCAATCACTTTCACCAGCGTGTTAGGCTGCGCACCCGCGCCCACGGCGCCCATATGGCAGTCGAACGCGCCGCCGGAAATGGTCACGTTTTGCGGCAGACCGAGGCGTTTCGCCCACTCCTCGCAGAGCATGCCGACCGGAATATCGGCGGTGAAGGTGTCGGTAAACAGCGGGTATGTCAGGTTTTTGTTGATGATCGGGTCGAGTTCATCGAAGAACGCTGCCGGAGGCAGACCACCCCAGCTTTCATGCCACAGCGATTTATGCCCGGCGCTGCAACGGCCACGGCGAATAGCCTGCGGGCGAGTGGTGCCGGAAAGCAGAGCGGGAACCCAGTCGCACAGCTCAATCCATGACGCCGCTGCCTGTGCGACCGACGCGTCCGCGCGGGTAACGTGCAGGATTTTTGCCCAGAACCATTCGCTGGAGTAGATCCCGCCGATGTAGCGCGAGTAGTCGGTTTTGCCCGGCTGGTGGCATAAGCGGGTGATGGCTTCCGCCTCTTCCACGGCGGTATGGTCTTTCCACAGCACAAACATGGCGTTCGGGTTATCGGCAAACTCCGGGCGAAGCGCCAGTACGCGGCCTTCTGCATCAACCGGGGCTGGCGTTGAACCGGTACTGTCGACGCCAATCCCCACGACGTCGGCCCGCTGGGCATCCGTCAGCTCCGCCAGCACGGTTTTGATCGCCGCTTCCATTGATTCAATGTAATCGCGCGGGTGGTGACGGAACTGGTTGTTCGGCGCATCGCAGTAGCGCCCCTCTTGCCAGCGCGGATACCACTCAACGCTGGTTGCTATTTCCTGGCCAGTCGTACAGTCCACTGCCAGCGCGCGAACTGAGTCGCTGCCAAAATCGAGGCCAATTGCAATTGCCATGGTGTTGCTCCATCCAAAACAGGTATGGAAGAACATTAGAGACTGGGGACAAAGATCGTCAGGCAGGATCCGCTAATCTTATGGACTAAATTGCTGTTACGATTGAAAGTGTGACGCCGTGCAAATATTCAATGTGGACATTTCTGCCGTACTTATAGACACTTTTGTTACTGCTTATCCGCCCGTGCTGGCGGAGAAATCAGGGGAAAAGGCTGAAACATGGCGGACGTAAAAGAGGCGTGATGCTTTTTGGATCTTTTCGCGGGCCATTTTTATACTGCTTTTATCGATATGGACAATTGGTTTCCTTCAGGACCCTTGGGAGAACTGAATCTATGGCCGAACCGCAAAACGATCCCCTGCTGCCGGGATACTCATTTAACGCCCATCTGGTGGCGGGGCTGACGCCCATTGAGGCCGAGGGGTATCTCGATTTCTACGTCGATCGACCGCTCGGAATGAAAGGGTATATTCTGAACCTGACCGTTCGCGGGGAAGGGGTGATTAAAAACGGCGATCGGCAGTTTATCTGCCGCCCTGGTGATATGCTGCTGTTCCCGCCGGGGGAGATCCACCACTACGGACGCCACCCGGATGCCAAAGAGTGGTATCACCAGTGGGTCTATTTCCGTCCGCGCGCCTACTGGCAGGAGTGGCTCTCGTGGCCGGCCATTTTCGCGCAAACCGGTTTTTATCGCCCGGATGAGGCGCATCTGGCGCAGTTCCGTGAGCTGTTCGCACAGATTATTGAGGCAGGGCAGGCGGGAGGGCGCTACGCCGAACTGCTGGCCATCAATCTGCTTGAACAGGTGCTGCTGCGCCGCATGGAGGCCATCAACGAGTCGCTTAATCCGCCGCTGGACAACCGCGTCCGCGACGCCTGCCAGTACATTAGCGACCACCTTGCCGACAGCCAGTTTGATATTGCCAGCGTCGCCCAGCATGTGTGCCTGTCGCCGTCACGGCTGTCGCATCTGTTCCGCCAGCAGCTTGGCGTGAGCGTACTCAGCTGGCGCGAGGATCAGCGCATCAGCCAGGCGAAACTGCTGCTCAGCACCACCCGAATGCCTATCGCCACCGTCGGGCGTAACGTCGGCTTTGAAGATCAGCTCTATTTCTCTCGCGTGTTTAAGAAGTGCACCGGTGCCAGCCCGAGCGAATTCCGTGCGGGATGTGAATAATCGGTAAACATTCAGGTGAACTTCAGGCGCATCTTGTAAACTATTCAGACAATTGATGCCTTGACGCGGTGCAGGGCGCTAAGCAGAATCGCTGATTCGTTTTCTGACCGGAATAGTTATGCAGGCATTGCTGGAACATTTTATTACCCAGTCCGTTATGTATTCGCTCATCGCCGTGGCGCTGGTGGCGTTTCTGGAGTCGCTGGCGCTGGTCGGGCTGATCCTGCCCGGCACCGTGATGATGGCGGGGCTTGGGGCGCTTATCGGCAGCGGCGAGGTCAATTTCTGGCAGGCGTGGATGGCCGGTATTATCGGCTGTTTGCTGGGGGACTGGATCTCCTTCTGGCTGGGCTGGCGCTTTAAGAAGCCGCTACACCGCTGGTCGTTCATGAAAAAAAACAAAGCGCTGCTGGATAAAACCGAGCACGCGCTGCACCAGCACAGCATGTTCACCATCCTCGTGGGGCGCTTCGTTGGGCCAACGCGTCCACTGGTGCCGATGGTGGCCGGGATGCTGGATCTGCCCGTCGCGAAGTTTGTGGTGCCGAATATCATCGGCTGCGTCTTCTGGCCGCCGTTCTACTTCCTGCCGGGTATCCTGGCGGGCGCGGCGATTGATATTCCTGACGGTATGCAAAGCGGTGAGTTTAAATGGCTGCTGCTGGGTACGGCGGTGCTGCTGTGGCTGGCGGTTTGGCTCTGCTGGCGCCTGTGGCGCAGCGCGAAAGCGAGCGTCGATCGCCTGACCCGCTATCTCCCGCGCACGCGCCTGCTCTGGCTGGCCCCACTTACGCTCGGCGTGGCGGTGGTAGCGCTGGTGGCGCTAATCCGCCACCCGCTGATGCCGGTGTACGGCGAGATCCTGTTGAAGGTGGTGAGCCGTTAAGGTGTTTTCCCTCTCCCCGTGGGAGAGGGCCAGGGTGAGGGCATCAGACCGCACGAATACCCAACAATGAAGATGCCCCTGCGTTACCACTCAGAAGTTCTTCTGTTTCTCCATCCCACAAAATACGTCCCTCCGCGATCACCACCGATCGCGGCGCGATGCGTGCGGCATCTTCAATGCTGTGCGAAACCATCAGCATCGTCAGTTGTTCGCGCTCGCACACCTCCTCAACCAGCGAGAGCATCTCCTGGCGCAGGGCCGGGTCGAGCGCCGAAAAGGGTTCGTCGAGCAGCAGCAGCGGCTGCTCGCGCACCAGACAGCGTGCCAGCGCCACGCGCTGGCGCTGGCCGCCGGAAAGCTCCCCCGGAAGTCTGTTGATAAACGCAGACAGGCCCATTTGTTCGGCGATCGCCTCCAGCGTCTGACGCTGCGCAGCACTGAGCTTTAACCCCGGATCCATACCCAGCGCGATGTTCTGCCAGACCGTAAGATGATTGAACAGATTGTTTTCCTGAAACAGCATCGACACCGGGCGCTTAGCCGGCGGAGCGTAGGTATACTCGCCATTATCAATGACGATCGACCCGCTGGCTGGCTGCAAAAAACCGGCAATCAGATTGAGCAGGGTACTTTTTCCGGCCCCGCTGGGGCCAAGCACTGCGATTCGCTCTCCCTGACGAACGGAGAGGGTAAAACGCATTGGCAGGTGCTCATAAAGCCAGGTTACATCAGTCAGTTTTAACATCACGCCCCGGAAGTTTTTCGATAACGGTAAATAACGCAAAGCACAGCAGCAACAGGAGCAGCGCCGTGACGGCGCCATCCTGGCTACGATAGGAGCCAATTTGCTGATAAAGCCAGAACGGCAGCGTGCGGAAATCCTCGTTGCCGAAGAGCGCCACTACGCCAAAATCGCCAATCGACAGCACGCAGGCAAACGCCAGCGCCTGGGCGAGCGGACGTTTCAGTGCGCGCAATTCTACCACCTTCAGACGCTGCCAGCCCTGCATGCCCAGCGACTGACACAGCAAGCTGTAGCGGCTGTTGACGTCGCGCATCGGGTTTTCCAGCACCTTGAGCGCGTAAGGGATGGCCATCAGTGCGTTGGTAAAAATGACGATGCCGTCGGCGCTTTCCGGCAGGCCGAGGGTGCTGTTGAACAGTAAAAAGAATCCGGTCGCCAGCACAATGCCCGGCATCGCCAGGATCAGCATACCCGTCAGTTCCAGCGCGTGTCCGGCTTTACGGGCATGACGCGCGTACAGCTCGCGGCTGCTCCAGAGCAGCATCATGGTCAGGATCACGCACAGTAGCCCGGCTGCCAGCGCAATGCGCAAGGAGGTCCACGTCGCTTGCCACAGGACAGGTTGTTGCAGTACCGACAACACATTGCGATTCAGTCCATCAACGATAACGGCCAGCAGCGGGGGCAGCAAAAGCAGGAGTGCCAGTGCGATCAGCATAAAATCCGCGACGCGGCTATACAGGCAGTCCTGCGGATCGCGCCAGCCTGTCATGTTATTGCTTCCTGTGGGGATCGTTTTGCTTAGCCTCTGGCTGAGTAACACCAGTGCCAGACAGCATACCATCTGCACGATCGCCAGCAGCGCGGCGCGGCCCGGATCGTAGTCGTAACTTAAAGCCTGATAGATCGCCAGCTCAATGGTGGTGGCCTGCGGCCCGCCGCCGAGAGAAAGTACGGTCGCGAAGCTGGCGAAGCAGAGCATAAAGATTAGCGCGGCAACCGGGGCAATCTGGCGTCGCAGCCACGGCCATTCGACAAAGCGGAAGAACGACCAGCCGCGCATGCCAAGCTGGGCGGCAATCTGACGCTGCTCACCGGGAATGTTTTCCAGCGCCTGTAAAAAGAGGCGCGTGGCCATCGGCATATTGAAAAAAATATGCGCCAGCAGAATGCCTTTCAGGCCGTATGGCGAGAAGGTCCATTCCAGACCAAGCAGGTTGAAAAGGAATGCCAGCCATCCCTGCCGACCATAGACGCTCAGAATGCCGAACACCGCCACCAGCACGGGCAGGATCAGCGTCATCGCGCACAGCCGCAGCAGGGCAAGCCTGCCGGGGAAACGTCTGCGATAGAGGGCGCGCGCGAGGAAAATGGCCGGGAGCGTCGACAGCAGCGCGGAGAGAAACGCCTGCCAGAAGGAGAAACGGATGACGTGCCAGAGATAGCTATCGTGCCAGAGCGCGAGCAGATCGCTCTCTGGCGCGTTAAACCACAGCGCAAGGAATGCACCCAGGCTGACGACCACCATCAGTATAGCGGCGAGCAGCCCGGGAACTAACCAGCCGGGGATCAGCGGCTGACGGCGCGTTGCCATTCACTTATCCATGCGGCGCGCTGGGTGGCAACCTGCTGCGGCGTAAATTCCAGGGAGGTTTGCGGTTTGTTCAGCTGCTCAAAACCTGCCGGCAGCGCAACATCAGTGACCGGGTACATCCAGTTTCCTGTCGGAATAGCATTCTGGAATGCCGGTGAAACCATAAACTTCAGGAATTTCTCGGCGAGCTCCGGCTGTTTGCTCGCGGCGGTGCGGGCGGCCACTTCCACCTGCAAATAATGTCCTTCAGCAAAGTTCGCGGCGGCGTAGTTGTCTTTCTTCTCGGCGATAATGTGGTAGGCCGGAGAAGTCGTGTAGCTCAGCACAAGGTCGCTTTCGCCTTTCAGGAACAGGCCGTAGGCTTCGCTCCAGCCTTTGGTGACGGTAACGGTTTTCGCAGCCAGTTTCTGCCACGCCTCAGGCGTTTTGTTGCCATAGACTTTCTGCATCCACAACAGCAGCCCCAGACCCGGCGTGCTGGTGCGCGGATCTTCATAAATCACGCGCCACTTCTGATCGCTTTCGACCAGCTCTTTCAGGCTTTTAGGCGGATTTTTCAGCTTGTTTTTATCGTAGACAAACGCAAAGTAACCGTAATCAAAGGGTACGAAGGTGTCGTTTTTCCAGCCGCCCGGCACGTTGACGGCATCTGCCGCCACGCCGCTCTTGGCGAACAGTCTGGTTTGAGTGGCGGCTTGCAGCAGGTTGTTATCCAGCCCGAGCACCACGTCGGCTTTGCTGTTTTTGCCTTCCATACGCAGCCGGTTAAGCAGAGAGACACCATCTTCCAGTGCCACGAATTTCAGCTCGCAGTTGCAGTCGGCTTCAAAGGCTTTTTTCACCGCCGGGCCGGGGCCCCAGTCGGCGGAGAAGGAGTCGTAGGTGTAGACCGTCAGGACAGGCTTAGCAAAAACAGGCAGCGCAAACAGCGCCAGCAGAGGAAGAACGTTTTTTAACACTTTGCACCTCAGGGTTGAGTGGCAAAGGATTTTGAGAGACAGCCTCAAATCCCTTCGCCGGCGTTATCCGGATCAGGTTCGACGGGTATTATCTCAGCGCACATCAGTGATGCAGCACCCCGTTGAGAACGGCGCTATTGTAATGATTTGGTGAATATTACGAAAGCGTTATGGCTCCGGCGGCGCAAACCACGCGGATTTAAAATCAAACCAGCCCAGGGTATTCATTCGCAGGCCGCGCATGCTGCGCTGCCCTTGGATCAGCAGCCAGTGGTGAATCAACGGTACGATCGTCTGCCCGGCCAGCAGCTCCTGACACCAGGCGGCCAGATCCATTTCTCCTGCCCGCCACCGTGCGGCGTCTCGCTGCCAGTCCCGATTGATACAGTGCTGAATCAGGGGCACTTCATACAGGTGAGAGAAGAGCGAAAAATCAAGCGGCAGCGTGAAGTTCGCACTGTTGAGCCAGATATCGCTGATAACATCTCCACGGTGCCATTCATCATAGTCCACTTCCTGTATCGCCAGCGTCACGCCCTCGGCTGCCAGCAGCTTACTCATGATCCTTGCGATAAACCGGTGTTCAATGTGATCGCGATAGTAGCTGAGGGTGATGGTCTCCAGTCCGGCAGGTTTTTCACTGCGTACTGGCTGCGCATGGTGCCAGCGCGGAAGCAGGCCATAGGCCGGGAACCACCAGGTCTGGTATTGCTCCTCTGCGTGATAAATCAGGTTAGCGGGCGCCAGAACATGGCTGATCCACCTGCGTACGTCGTGATTCGCCCCGCGATGGCTGCGGCTATCGAAGAGCAGGTAGTAGCAGCCCTCCTCCAGGCGGCTTTCGAACGCCTTTTCACCGGCTGTTGGCCCTTCCAGCGTCAGGCCTGCGCTCAGCTCTTCGTTGAGATCCGGTAGTACCCAGACGTTGACTTCGTCGATCAGCGCCCTATAGCCAAAGTAATCATCAAAGGCGCGGATCTTCAGCTGATTACTGTTGTTCCGTGAAACGGAGTAGGGGCCCGTACCAATCGGCTGGCTGGAAAAATTGTTCAGGGATCGCCACTCGGCAGGCAGGATCATCGAGGGTACGTAGCCCAGAAGCCACGGAAGCCATTTGTCCGGCTGCGATAGCTCAATATCCAGGGTCCAGGCCGTGGGGGAGTGGATCCGCGCGATATGCGAATAGAGCGGCAGCGTGCGGGCGCGCTCTAAGGAATCGATAACGTCGCGCATCTCCAGCTCGCGTCCATGGTGGAAATGAATGCCGGGACGTAAAAAGAAGCGCCAGTGCAACGGAGACACCTGTTGCCAGTGATGGGCAATATCCGCTTCCAGTTCCCCGTTTTCCTCATTTATCCGCGTCAGACCGCTAAAAATCTGCCGGGCCATGTGGGTTTCAGAGCGACGTAACGCCGTACCGGGCAACAGATTTTTCATTGGGCGATAGTAAAGCACTCGCAGAATGTGGCGTCCCTGACGAAAGCTGCGTCCCAGATGCGAGACCAGCATCTGGCGCACGGCGGCTTTGTCGCCCACCAGCTGGACCAGCTGATCGATGCGGTCTTGCTCCAGCAGATCCTCCGCCCGCTGTTGCTGCAACGCCAGGCCGGTATAGAGGAAAGTCAGGCGCGAGCGCTTACCGCGTCCGGCTTCGGCCTCCCAGTTTAGCCAGCCCTGCTGCTGCATGGTGTTAAGGAGGGTACGCATATGACGCCGGGAGCAGTTGAGGAGCTCAGCCAGCTCGTTCAGCGTGGTCTCCTGCGATTGCCCCTCGCAGCACTGCCAGAGGCGGATAAATTGTTGTTGCAGACGACCAGAAGGCATAAAAGAGGAACTCCTGACAAAAAATCAGCAATTTATTAATCCCTATATTAAGCCAATAATCCTTATCGATGAAGCGAGGAGGTAAATTATGAAGAGGTCTACCGCACGTCAGTTTTATCAGCACTATTTTTCAGCGACAAAGGGAGTGTCCTGGCTGGCCCGCCAGTGCGCAGAGCAGCGGCTGAGAATACTGGAAGATCTGATGCAGTGGGACGTTACGAAACCGACCTCTTCTCGCTAACTCGCCTCGATCATGTGTGACTGAGTATTGGTGCTAATCACCCGCCAGCAAAATGTTTTTGCTGGCTTTTTTCGTTTACTATTTCACCCAATTTCGATTCGCTTTCACAAGGACTTGCGCATGCTCTGGTTGATGACGATGGGGCGACGCCTGAACGGCGTGTACGCCGCTTTTATGCTGGTGGCCTTCATGATGGGCGTGGCCGGTGCGCTACAGGCGCCGACGCTGAGCCTGTTTCTCAGCCGTGAGGTTGGGGCGCAGCCATTTTGGGTAGGCCTGTTCTACACCGTCAACGCCATTGCCGGGATCCTCGTCAGCCTGTGGCTGGCGAAACGATCCGACAGCCAGGGCGATCGCCGCAAGCTGATCCTCTTTTGTTGCGCCATGGCCGTGGGCAACGCGTTGCTGTTTGCCTTTAATCGTCACTACCTGACGCTTATCACCTGTGGCGTGCTGTTGGCCTCTCTGGCGAACACCGCCATGCCGCAGCTCTTCGCCCTGGCCCGGGAGTACGCCGACAACTCGGCGCGGGAAGTGGTGATGTTCAGCTCGGTGATGCGTGCGCAGCTCTCTCTCGCATGGGTCATCGGCCCCCCGCTGGCGTTCATGCTGGCGCTGAACTACGGTTTCACCGTCATGTTCACCATCGCCGCGGGAATTTTTGCCATCAGCCTGGCGCTGATAGCCTTTGTGCTGCCATCGGTGGCGCGCGTAGAGCAGGTGACGGACAAGCCCATCACCCAGGTAAGCGGCTGGCAGGATAAAAACGTCCGCATGTTGTTTATCGCCTCCACGCTGATGTGGACCTGCAACACCATGTACATTATCGATATGCCGCTGTGGATCAGCAGCGATCTGGGACTGCCCGACAAGCTCGCGGGGATCCTGATGGGCACCGCTGCCGGGCTGGAGATCCCGGCGATGATTCTGGCGGGTTACTACGTAAAACGTTTCGGAAAGCGTCGGATGATGGTCGTCGCCGTGGCGGCTGGGGTAGTGTTCTACGCGGGGTTAATCCTTTTCCATTCGCGTGAAGCTTTGCTGGCGTTACAGCTATTTAACGCGGTATTTATCGGAATCGTTGCCGGGATCGGCATGCTCTGGTTCCAGGATTTAATGCCGGGGCGAGCAGGCTCCGCGACCACGCTGTTTACTAACAGTATCTCTACCGGCGTGATTCTGGCAGGGGTGATTCAGGGGGCGCTGTCGCAAAGCTATGGACATGCATCCGTGTACTGGGTGATCGCAGCGATTTCGGTCATCACGCTTGTATTAACGTGCCGGGTTAAAGACGTTTGATTCTGGAAGGCGGCTTCACGAAATGAAACGATTTTCTGACAGGAGCAGAGAAGGCGCATAGAGTGCGTGACGGGTGCTTGAGGCTGTTTGCCTCAGGCTTTCGCAAGAGGCAAACAGTGGAGAGTCCCACATCAAAAAAACTGATGGGGAGACCAACTTCACAACCAACATTGCGAGGTTAGTCTCTTCATTGCCGAAAAGCAATAAGGAGGCTGGAATGCCAAAACGTACTCTGCTGTTAGGTTTGTTTCTGATCCGTACGACGTTGTTGATCTTCACCTGGATGGTGCGTGACTCGCTGTGTGAGCTGCACTTCAGACAGGAGAAAACAGAGCTGGCGGCAGTGTTGGCTTACGAAGCAAAACGTTAGCGGTATTGGCGGGGTTTTTCCCCGCCTCTCCAGAGTGGTTACGCCTCAACGCACCCTTATCAATGGCCCGCGCCCTGCGGGCCATTGCCTTTAGCCCATAAACGCAGGCTGTTTTTTCTCGTAGGCGGAGATAGCCTCTTCGTGTTGCAGCGTCAGGCCAATGCTATCCAGACCGTTCAGCATGCAGTGGCGACGGAACGCATCAATGCTAAAGCTGTAGGTCTTGTCACCGGCTTTCACCACTTCTGCTTCCAGATCCACTTCAAACGACATCCCCGGATTTGCCTGCACCAGCGCAAACAGTTCATCGACCTGTTCGTCACTCAGCGTCACCGGCAGCAGCTGGTTGTTGAAGCTGTTGCCGTAGAAGATATCCGCGAAGCTTGGGGCGATAACCACTTTAAAACCGTAGTCGGTCAATGCCCATGGCGCGTGTTCACGCGACGATCCGCAGCCAAAGTTTTCCCGCGCCAGCAAAATGGAGGCGCCTTTGTATTGCGGAAAGTTCAGGACGAACTCCGGGTTCGGCACTTCGCCTTTATCGTCGAGGAAGCGCCAGTCGTTGAACAGATGCGCCCCAAAACCCGTGCGCGTCACTTTCTGCAAAAACTGTTTAGGAATGATCGCGTCAGTATCGACGTTAGCGGCGTCCAGCGGGACAACACGGCCCGTATGTTGGGTAAATTTCTCTGCCATGATTGTCTCCTTATTTCAGGCTGCGAATATCGGCGAAATGACCGGTGACTGCCGCAGCGGCGGCCATTGCCGGGCTGACCAGGTGGGTGCGCCCACCGCGGCCCTGACGGCCTTCAAAGTTACGGTTGCTGGTGGAGGCACAGCGCTCGCCCGGATTCAGGCGGTCGTTGTTCATCGCCAGACACATGGAGCAGCCGGGCAGGCGCCACTCGAAGCCTGCTTCGATAAAGATCTTATCCAGACCTTCCGCTTCCGCCTGGGCTTTCACCGGACCGGAGCCCGGCACAACCAGCGCCTGCACGCCCGGTGCCACTTTGCGGCCTTTTGCAATTTCTGCCGCAGCGCGTAAATCTTCGATACGGGAGTTAGTGCAGGAGCCGATGAACACTTTATCAATGCTCACGTCGGTCAGCGGTACGCCGGGTTTCAACCCCATGTAAGCCAGCGCCTTTTCCGCACTCGCGCGCTCGACCGGATCGGCGAAGGAAGCCGGGTCAGGAATGCTGTCGTTGACGGAAATGACCTGGCCCGGGTTGGTGCCCCAGGTGACTTGCGGGGCGATCTCTTCCGCCTGCAACGTCACAACGGTATCAAAAATTGCCCCCTCGTCCGTTTTCAGGGTTTTCCAGTACGCTACCGCGTCGTCAAAATCCTGTCCTTTCGGCGCATGAAGACGCCCCTTCACATAGTTGAAGGTGGTGTCGTCTGGGGCCACCAGGCCTGCTTTGGCACCCATCTCAATGGCCATGTTGCACAGGGTCATACGACCTTCCATGCTCAGCGCCTGGATAGCGTCGCCGCAGAACTCAACGACGTGACCGGTACCACCTGCACTGCCGGTTTTGCCGATAATCGCCAGCACGATATCTTTCGCGGTGATACCCGGCGCGGCTTTCCCCTTCACTTCAATCTTCATGGTTTTGGCGCGGCCCTGCTTCAGGGTCTGCGTCGCCAGAACGTGTTCCACTTCAGAGGTGCCAATCCCGAACGCCAGGGCGCCAAATGCGCCGTGCGTCGCGGTGTGGGAGTCGCCGCAGACAATGGTCATGCCCGGCAGAGTAATACCCTGTTCAGGTCCCATTACGTGGACGATGCCCTGATAGGGGTGGTTCAGATCGTACAGCTCCACGCCAAACTCGTTACAGTTCTTAATCAGCTCCTGCATCTGGATACGTGCCATCTCGCCAGATGCATTAATGTCTTTGGTCTGGGTGGAAACGTTGTGATCCATCGTGGCAAAGGTTTTACCCGGCTGACGCACCGGGCGCTTGTGCGCACGCAGGCCGTCAAATGCCTGAGGAGACGTCACTTCGTGTACCAGATGACGGTCGATGTACAACAGTGGGGTTTCGTCTGGCGTCTCGTAAACAACGTGCGCATCAAACAACTTCTCATATAACGTCTTAGCCATGATTACACCCCTTCAGCGACATAGCGGGCAATGATGTCGCCCATTTCATCGGTACTGACTGCCGCCGTGCCGCGTGCTAAATCACCGGTACGGACGCCTTCTTCTAACGCCCGGTTAATGGCGTTTTCAATTGCGGTTGCTGCATCGCCTGTATCCAGGCTGTAGCGCAGCAGCAGAGCCAGGGAGAGGATCTGCGCAATCGGGTTGGCGATGTTTTTGCCTGCGATATCCGGCGCGGAGCCCCCCGCCGGTTCGTACAGGCCAAAGCCTTCTTCGTTCAGGCTGGCGGAGGGCAGCATTCCCATGGAGCCAGTGATCATGGCGCATTCATCCGAGAGAATATCGCCGAACAGGTTGGAGCACAGCAACACGTCAAACTGAGACGGATCTTTGATCAGCTGCATCGTTGCGTTGTCGATATACATATGCGACAGCGCAACGTCCGGGTACTGCTTAGCGACTTCACTGACGATTTCGCGCCACAAAATGGAAGACTGGAGCACGTTCGCTTTATCAATAGAGGTCACTTTACGGCGGCGTTTGCGCGCTGACTCAAACGCGATATGGGCGATACGTTCAATTTCAAAACGGTGATAGACCTCGGTATCAAACGCTTTCTCATGCTGACCGCTGCCTTCGCGACCTTTTGGCTGACCGAAGTAGATGCCGCCGGTCAGCTCACGCACGCAGAGAATGTCGAAACCGTTGGCCGCGATATCCGCGCGCAGCGGGCAGAACTCTTCCAGCCCCGGGTACAGCTTCGCCGGACGCAGGTTGCTGAACAGTTTGAAATGTTTACGCAGCGGCAGCAGCGCACCGCGCTCCGGCTGCTCTGCTGGCGGCAAATGTTCCCACTTAGGGCCGCCCACGGAGCCAAACAGCACGGCATCGGCATTTTCACAGCCTTCCACAGTGGCTTTCGGCAATGGCGTACCGTGGTTATCAATCGCAATACCGCCCACATCGTAGTGGCTGGTGGTAATTTTCATCGCAAAACGCGAACGAACGGCTTCCAGTACTTTCAGCGCCTGTGCCATCACTTCCGGGCCAATACCGTCACCCGGCAACACAGCAATATGGTAATTCTTCGACATCAC
Source organism: Enterobacter cloacae complex sp. P29RS (assembly GCF_014893445.1). Taxonomy (NCBI): domain Bacteria; kingdom Pseudomonadati; phylum Pseudomonadota; class Gammaproteobacteria; order Enterobacterales; family Enterobacteriaceae; genus Enterobacter; species Enterobacter cloacae complex sp. P29RS. The sequence continues at coordinate 140,993 of NZ_JADBPZ010000005.1, forward strand.
ACGGTTTCCTTGTTGTTCTCTTTATTCTGAGCTTTGCGTTGCAACTCTTTTTCGACTTCGGCGGCGCGCCAGATGTTGTTCAGGACATGCACCATCGCTTTCGCGGAGGATTCGACGATATCTGTCGCCAGACCCACACCGTGGAAGCGGCGACCGTTATAATTGACGACGATATCCACCTGACCCAGGGCGTCTTTACCGTGCCCTTTAGCCGTCAGGTCGTATTTCACCAGCTCTACGTCGTACTCAGTGACGCGGTTAATCGCCTGGTAAATGGCATCCACAGGGCCGTTGCCGTTGGCGGCTTCCGCTTTAATTTCATCCCCGCAGGCCAGCTTAACGGAGGCGGTGGCGATGTCGCTTGAGCCGGACTGGACGTTGAAGTAGTCCAGACGGAAGTGCTCTGGCTCTTCCTGCTGTTTGTTGATGAATGCCAGCGCTTCCAGATCGTAATCGAACACCTGGCCCTTCTTGTCCGCCAGCTTCAGGAAGGCGTCGTACAGCTGATCCATGTTGTAATCGCTGTCCTTGTAGCCCATCTCTTCCATACGGTGCTTCACTGCCGCGCGACCAGAGCGTGAGGTCAGGTTCAACTGAACCTGGTTCAGACCGATGGATTCCGGAGTCATGATTTCGTAGTTTTCACGGTTCTTCAGCACCCCATCCTGGTGGATACCGGAAGAGTGAGCGAACGCGCCCGTACCGACAATCGCTTTGTTGGCTGGGATCGGCATGTTGCAAATCTGGCTGACGGTCTGGCTGGTGCGCCAGATTTCGTTGTGATTGATGCGTGTGTGCACGTCCATGATGTCTTTGCGCACTTTGATCGCCATGATCACTTCTTCCAGCGAACAGTTGCCTGCGCGTTCGCCGATGCCGTTCATCGCGCCTTCTACCTGACGCGCGCCGGCGTGCACCGCCGCGATAGCATTGCCAACGGCCAGACCCAGGTCATCGTGGGTGTGTACAGAGATAATGGCTTTATCAATATTTGGTACGCGGTCATACAGACCAGTAATGATGTTGGCAAACTCAAACGGCATGGTGTAGCCGACGGTATCCGGGATGTTGATGGTTCTGGCTCCGGCATTAATAGCGGCTTCCACTACACGGGCCAAATCGTCAATCGGCGTGCGGCCTGCATCTTCACAGGAAAATTCCACGTCGTCAGTGTAGTTACGCGCCCGTTTAACCATATACACCGCACGTTCGATCACTTCATCCAGCGTGCTGCGCAACTTGGTTGCAATGTGCATGGGGGAGGTGGCAATAAAAGTATGGATACGGAAAGCTTCTGCAACTTTCAGGGATTCCGCGGCCACATCGATATCTTTCTCAACGCAGCGAGCCAGAGCGCACACGCGGCTGTTTTTGATGGTGCGGGCGATGGTCTGCACTGACTCAAAATCACCCGGCGAGGAGACAGGAAAACCGACCTCCATTACGTCTACACCCATGCGTTCCAGGGCCAGCGCAATTTGCAGTTTTTCTTTAACACTCAGGCTCGCCTGTAATGCCTGTTCACCGTCACGTAAAGTAGTATCGAAAATAACGACTTGCTGGCTCATGGGTTAGGTCCTTGTCAGTCTTAGGGCGCCTTGCTACGAGCATAAAAAAACCCGCGCAGTGGCGCGGGTTTTTAGTTTTACTGAAGACGATTCAACGCTGAATTTCGCCCGCCAGTCTACCGCGCACAGTGGATGCGTTTAGTAGTAGTAGACCGGTGAAACGAAGGGTGCGAATCATGAATCCTGCTCCAGGTGAATGCGATATGCTTTTAGTGGTACTGGATACGCCGACTCATGTCAACCCCTCCCGGACAAAACGGAGACCCAGCGCAGGGAGAATACATTAGCTAATTGTGCTGGTTTTTGCGTGGCTAACCGATTTTATTGTCTATTATTGGACTGGGGATTCATCTCTGGAATAATTTGAATATAATTGGTAGCAATTGAACATACTATTTTCACCAACATGCTATGAAATGGAATGTGTTTCATATCATTGATTTATAAACTTCATGAATGATTTACGGGTAAGTAAGTTATCAAAGTTGATATCAATTTGTTAATGAATATGCGTTGTATACTATTAATAGTTTAATAACGCTTAAGTCATTATTAATGAGAGCGTTGATTGTGTATTTGTCTGGTTTATGGTTTCATGCTCACAATAAAGTTTGAGATATCTTTTGAACGATTTTTAACTCTTCATTTATGGGGTGCGTAAAGCCGCTCGGTGAATGGGGCTCTTTATATATTCCGAATTTTAAATAATTTCCTTTCGCTTGTTGTATATGCATGGTAAATCATATTTTTCGAAGTTATTACTGTACCTGGGCAAAGGGAATTTAGCGTGACGGTGGAGTCAGAAATGCCAGAAAATAATATTAACCAACCACAGACTTATGATGGGGTTAAGCCTCAGTTACGCACAGTGGATCTTAACTTGTTAACTGTATTCGATGCAGTGATGCAGGAGCAGAATATTACGCGAGCAGCGCAATCTCTGGGAATGTCTCAGCCTGCCGTGAGTAATGCCGTAGCCAGACTTAAGGTGATGTTTAACGACGAGTTATTCGTTCGTTATGGGAGGGGGATTCAGCCCACAGCGCGTGCATTCCAGCTATTCGGTTCGATTCGTCAGGCGCTACAGCTAGTTCAAAATGAACTTCCCGGTTCGGGCTTTGAACCCTTAAGCAGTGAGCGGGTTTTCCATCTCTGTGTTTGCAGTCCGTTAGATAATTATTTGACGTCTGTTATATATAATAAAGTTGAACAGATCGCCCCAAATATTCATCTCGTTTTTAAATCATCATTAAATCAAAACACTGAACACCAGCTTCGTTATCAGGAAACAGAGTTTGTTCTGGGATACGAAGAGTTCCGCCGTCCAGAGTTTGCCTGTGTTCCGTTGTTCAAAGACGAAATGGTGTTAGTCGCCAGTAAAAAACATCCCCGTATGAATTCGCCGCTGCGTGAAAGCGATGTTTACAGTGAGCAACACGCCGTTGTTGCTCTTGACAGATATGCCTCATTCAGTCAGCCGTGGTATGACACCGCCGATAAACAAGCCAGCGTGGCTTATCAGGGAATGGCCATGGTCAGTGTATTAAATGTCGTTTCTCAGACGCAGTTAGTCGCTATTGCGCCGCGCTGGCTTGCTGAAGAGTTCTCCGATTCACTTAATCTGCAAATTTTACCTCTGCCGCTCAAGCTTAATAGCCGTACCTGTTATCTTTCCTGGCATGAGGCTGCGGGTCGGGATAAAGGGCATCAGTGGATGGAAGAGCTGCTGATCAATATTTGCCGTCGCTAGGTTCTGGTGAATAAACCGCATGGCGTCATGCGGTTTATTCTGCGATTTTTAAAACTGGCGATATTATGTTCTGTGTTCGTTTTTTCAGTTACTTATGCATGCTCAAAAATAGATGATTTCCTGATCCATCCTCTTTTTAAGAGATGAATTATTATTGTCTCCACTCATACCAGACGAATTCACCATATTCGTGTCTGTCAGCTGTTTTTTCTGCTTTTATTGCTCATTCCCGCATCCCGTTTGCTAATTGCCTGCCTCATAACGAGCGGTTAAGGTATCCATCACTCTGCACATTATAAGATGGGTTTACCCTGTCAGAAGACGGCGCGGAAATGAATTCTGTAGACCGTCTATAACAAAAGCCTGGAGGCAAAGCATGGAGATGTTGTCTGGCGCGGAAATGGTCGTCCGATCGCTTATCGATCAGGGCGTGAAACAAGTGTTCGGCTATCCCGGAGGCGCGGTTCTCGATATTTATGACGCGCTGCACACGGTAGGCGGTATTGATCATGTTCTGGTTCGTCATGAACAGGCTGCTGTGCATATGGCTGACGGCCTGGCCCGCGCCACGGGCGAAGTGGGTGTTGTGCTGGTCACTTCCGGGCCGGGGGCGACCAATGCCATTACCGGCATAGCGACTGCGTATATGGACTCTATTCCACTGGTCATTCTTTCCGGACAGGTGGCGACGTCGCTGATTGGCTATGATGCGTTTCAGGAGTGCGACATGGTGGGGATCTCACGCCCCGTGGTGAAGCACAGCTTTCTGGTTAAACAAACTGAAGATATCCCGGGCGTACTGAAAAAAGCCTTCTGGCTGGCCGCCAGCGGTCGTCCTGGGCCAGTGGTTGTCGATCTGCCAAAAGATATTCTCAATCCGGCGAATAAACTGCCTTACCTTTGGCCTGAGTCGGTGAGCATGCGTTCGTATAATCCGACCACGCAAGGGCACAAAGGACAGATTAAACGTGCGCTTCAAACGCTGCTGTCTGCGAAAAAACCGGTGGTCTATGTGGGGGGCGGCGCCGTCAATGCAGCCTGCGAAACGCAACTACGCGAACTGATCGAGAGGCTCAATCTTCCTGTCGCGTCATCACTGATGGGGCTGGGGGCATTCCCTGCCACGCATCGGCAGGCGCTGGGCATGCTGGGTATGCACGGCACCTACGAAGCCAATATGACGATGCACAATTCTGACGTGATTTTTGCCGTCGGCGTGCGTTTTGACGATCGCACCACGAACAACCTGGCGAAATACTGCCCGAATGCGACGGTGCTGCACATTGATATCGATCCTACTTCTATCTCTAAAACGGTGCCGGCGGATGTGCCGATCGTGGGAGACGCACGACAGGTGCTGGATCAAATGTTGGATCTGCTGGCGCAGGAGACCGCCTCTCAACCGCTGGACGAGATCCGCGACTGGTGGCAACAAATCGAGCAATGGCGTGGCCGTCAGTGCCTTAAATACGACACGCAAAGTGAGAACATCAAACCGCAGGCGGTGATCGAGACGATCTGGCGTCTGACCAATGGCGATGCGTATGTCACTTCTGACGTGGGCCAGCATCAGATGTTTGCTGCGCTGTATTACCCGTTTGATAAACCGCGTCGCTGGATCAACTCAGGCGGGCTCGGCACGATGGGCTTTGGTTTGCCCGCCGCGCTGGGGGTAAAGCTGGCGTTGCCAAACGAAACGGTTATTTGCGTAACGGGTGACGGCAGTATACAGATGAATATTCAGGAACTTTCCACTGCGCTGCAATATGAACTGCCAGTGCTGGTGCTGAACCTGAATAACGGTTACCTCGGCATGGTAAAACAGTGGCAGGATATGATTTATTCGGGCCGTCACTCCCAGTCCTATATGAAATCACTTCCGGACTTTGTCCGTCTGGCTGAAGCCTATGGTCATATTGGCATGCGGGTAACCGATCCGTCAGAGCTGGAAGCGAAGCTCGGCGAAGCGCTTGAGCACGTTAAAAACAATCGCCTCGTCTTCATGGACGTTATCGTCGATGGCACAGAGCACGTTTATCCGATGCATATTCGTGGCGGTGGTATGGATGAAATGTGGTTAAGCAAAACGGAGAGAACCTGATATGCGCCGGATATTATCTGTATTACTGGAAAATGAGTCGGGCGCACTGTCGCGGGTTATTGGGCTTTTTGCCCAGCGCGGCTATAACATTGAAAGCCTGACCGTCGCACCGACCGATGACCCTACGCTCTCGCGCATGACGATCCAGACTGTCGGCGATGCGAAAGTGCTTGAGCAGATCGAAAAGCAATTGCACAAGCTGGTGGACGTACTGCGCGTCAGCGAGCTGGGGCAGGGGGCTTACGTCGAACGTGAAGTGATGCTGGTGAAAATTCAGGCCAGCGGTTACGGCCGTGAAGAGGTCAAGCGCAACACGGATATTTTCCGTGGGCAGATTATTGACGTCACGCCTTCTATATATACTGTCCAGCTTGCCGGAACGAGCGATAAGCTGGACGCTTTCCTGGCCTCTGTCAGGGATGTGGCAAAAATTGTTGAAGTTGCGCGCTCTGGCGTTGTTGGCCTCTCGCGCGGCGATAAAATCATGCGTGAGTAGCGCAATAGGTTCGCCTCTTTCAGCCCGGTAGCCAAAGCCGGGCTTTTTTTTGCGTAATCCGCCGACAACGCAGACAAAAGCGGTTGCCGTGAAGGCTATTCTGCGTTTAGATGTTAAAATATTTAACCATAACCTTGACAGGGCCATGGACTCTTTTCTTTTTTTGAGGGGCAATTGTGAAACTGGATGAAATCGCCCGGCTCGCCGGCGTGTCGAGAACCACGGCCAGCTATGTGATTAACGGTAAAGCAAAGCAGTATCGTGTCAGCGATAAGACCGTTGAGAAAGTGATGGCAGTCGTTCGTGAGCATAATTACCATCCGAATGCTGTCGCCGCAGGTTTACGTGCCGGGCGCACCCGCTCTATTGGCCTGGTGATCCCGGACCTGGAAAACACCAGCTATACCCGCATCGCCAACTATCTGGAACGTCAGGCTCGTCAGCGGGGCTATCAGCTGTTGATTGCCTGCTCCGAGGATCAGCCCGACAACGAGATGCGCTGCATTGAGCATCTGCTGCAACGTCAGGTTGATGCCATCATCGTGTCGACCTCTTTACCACCCGAGCATCCGTTCTATCAGCGCTGGGCGAACGATCCGTTCCCGATAGTGGCGCTGGATCGTGCGCTCGATCGTGAACATTTCACCAGCGTCGTGGGTGCCGATCAGGACGATGCAGAAATGCTGGCTGCCGAGCTGCGTACCTTCCCGGCTGAAACGGTGCTGTATCTTGGCGCTTTGCCTGAACTTTCGGTAAGCTTCCTGCGTGAACAAGGGTTCCGTACGGCATGGAAAGACGATCCGCGTGACGTTCATTATCTCTATGCCAACAGTTATGAGCGCGAAGCGGCTGCCCAGCTGTTCGAGAAATGGCTGGAAACGCACCCGATGCCGCAGGCGTTGTTTACCACCTCGTTTGCTCTGTTGCAGGGAGTGATGGACGTGACGTTACGTCGCGATGGCAAGCTGCCATCCGATCTGGCGATTGCTACCTTCGGTGATAACGAACTGCTCGACTTCCTGCAATGTCCAGTGCTGGCGGTGGCTCAGCGTCACCGCGACGTCGCCGAGCGCGTGCTGGAGATTGTTCTGGCAAGCCTGGATGAACCCCGCAAGCCGAAACCCGGGCTTACGCGTATCAAACGTAATCTCTATCGGCGCGGAATTTTGAGCCGCCATTAATATTTCCACAGGGGCGGTATAACTGCCCCTTTTGCGGCGAATTTATTGCGATAAATAATTCCCGGATAAAAATTAGGATTTATCTCTAAGATTCATAGCCTGCTATTTTTCTGAATCCATTTTGGTGTTAAAAAGCACAATTATAAATTTTTGACTGACATTTCTTTGTATTGTTTTGTTACAAACAGGCGCCAGCCGATGAATATTCAGCCATTTTTCACTCTCCCTCCAGGCCTCAATGCACACGAACGAATCCATATTGCCTCGGGATTAAACTGGTGCTGTTATCCCCCGGCGATATGCCTTAAAATGCTGCCCGCGTCGCAAACTGACACTTTATATTTCCCTGCGATGATATTGAGTGAGTCTTAACGCTCGTGTGCATATTCGGTTTTTTTCTTACAAATATTCATAACGTTAATTTTGCCTCGCCAGTTGTTTAGTTATTAGCCAGGTCACTCTTGCTCTGTAAATAGGATGCTTTCGGGTCCGTACAGAGAGAGTCCTGGCTTGACAAGCTTTTCCCTCGCTCCGTAAACTCCTTCAGGTGGGAATTTGTGGGTTAAAGTGGTGAGGAGGGGTGAGGCTGGCATGTTCCGTGGAGCAACGTTAGTCAATCTCGACAGCAAAGGGCGTTTATCGGTACCAACCCGATACCGTGACCAGCTGATTGAGAACGCTTCGGGTCAACTGGTTTGCACCATTGACATCAACTCCCCCTGCCTGCTGCTTTATCCTTTGCCTGAATGGGAAATCATTGAGCAAAAGCTGTCGCGACTGTCGAGCATGAACCCGCAGGAACGCCGCGTACAGCGGTTGTTATTGGGACATGCCAGTGAATGTCAGATGGATAGCGCCGGGCGATTATTGATTGCGCCTGTGTTGCGGCAACATGCCGGTCTGACTAAAGAAGTGATGCTGGTCGGGCAGTTCAACAAGTTTGAACTGTGGGACGAAACGACCTGGTATCAACAGGTCAAGGAAGATATCGACGCTGAGCAGTCTGATTCCGCAACATTATCGGAACGGCTGCAGGACTTGTCTCTATAAATATGATGGAAAATTATAAACATACAACGGTGCTGCTGGATGAGGCCGTTAACGGCCTGAATATTCGTCCAGATGGCATCTATATTGATGGCACTTTTGGTCGCGGTGGCCACTCGCGTTTGATCCTCTCTCAGCTTGGAGCGGAAGGGCGCCTGCTGGCAATTGACCGCGATCCGCAGGCGATTGCCGTTGCGCAAACCATCGATGACCCTCGCTTTTCCATCGTGCATGGACCTTTCTCTGCGCTTGCGGATTATGTCGCCGAGCGCGGCCTGACCGGCAAAATCGACGGGATCCTCCTCGATCTTGGCGTCTCTTCACCACAGCTTGATGATGCAGAACGCGGCTTCTCCTTTATGCGCGACGGTCCGCTGGATATGCGTATGGACCCCACCCGCGGCCAGTCTGCCGCCGAGTGGTTACAAACTGCTGACGAAGCGGATATTGCCTGGGTGATCAAAACCTTCGGCGAAGAACGCTTTGGCAAACGTATTGCGCGCGCCATCGTGGAGCGCAACCGCGTTGAGCCAATGACCCGTACCAAAGAGCTGGCAGAAGTCATCGCGGCGGCAACGCCAGTGAAGGACAAGCACAAACATCCTGCGACCCGTACCTTCCAGGCGGTTCGTATCTGGGTAAACAGTGAACTGGAGGAAATAGAGCTGGCGCTAAAAAGCTCGCTCGACGTGCTGGCCCCGGGTGGGCGGTTATCCATCATCAGCTTCCATTCGCTGGAAGATCGCATCGTTAAGCGCTTTATGCGTGAACAGAGCCGCGGTCCGCAGGTTCCAGCTGGGCTGCCGATGACGGAAGAACAACTCAGAAAGCTGGGAGGCCGTCAGTTGCGAGCATTAGGCAAGTTGATGCCGGGCGAAGAAGAGGTGGCAGAGAATCCACGTGCCCGTAGTTCAGTGCTGCGTATTGCAGAGAGGACGAACGCATGATCAGCAGAGTGACAGAGACCCTAAGCAAAGTTAAGGGATCGTTAGGAAGCAACGAGCGCCATGCCTTGCCTGGCGTGATCGGCGACGATCTTTTGCGGTTTGGGAAGCTGCCACTCTGCTTGTTCATTTGCATCATTGTGACGGCAGTCATGGTGGTAACCACCGCTCACCATACCCGTTTGTTAACTGCGCAGCGCGAACAGATGGTACTGGAACGCGATGCGCTGGATATTGAATGGCGAAATCTGATCCTTGAAGAAAACGCGCTCGGCGATCACAGCCGGGTTGAACGGATCGCAACGGAAAAACTGCAATTACAGCATGTTGATCCTTCGCAGGAAAATATCGTAGTACAAAAATAAGGGAAAACGCGACGCATGAAAGCAGCGGCAAAAACGCTAAAACCAAAACGCCAGGAAGAACAGGCCAACTTTATCAGTTGGCGTTTTGCGTTGCTTTGCGGCTGCATTTTACTGGCGCTGGGTTTCCTGCTGGGACGCGTGGCGTGGCTACAAATCATCGCGCCTGACATGCTGGTACGTCAGGGTGATATGCGTTCTCTGCGCGTGCAGGAAGTTTCTACCTCTCGTGGGATGATCACCGACCGCTCCGGCCGCCCGCTGGCGGTGAGCGTACCGGTGAAGGCGATCTGGGCCGATCCTAAAGAGCTGCATGACGCAGGCGGGATCACCCTTGATAACCGCTGGAAGGCGCTCTCAGACGCGTTGAAAATGCCGCTGGATCAGCTGGCGTCACGCGTTAACGCCAACCCGAAAGGGCGCTTCATCTATCTTGCCCGTCAGGTGAACCCTGATATGGCTGACTACATTAAAAAACTCAAGCTGCCCGGCATTCATCTGCGGGAAGAATCCCGCCGTTATTATCCTTCCGGCGAAGTCACCGCGCACCTGATTGGCTTCACCAACGTGGATAGCCAGGGGATTGAAGGCGTTGAAAAAAGCTTCGACAAGTGGCTTACCGGCCAGCCTGGCGAGCGAATCGTGCGTAAAGACCGCTATGGTCGCGTCATTGAAGATATTTCCTCGACAGACAGCCAGGCCGCGCACAACCTGGCCCTGAGTATTGATGAGCGCTTGCAGGCGCTGGTCTATCGTGAGCTGAACAACGCCGTCGCGTTTAACAAGGCGGAATCGGGCAGTGCCGTGCTGGTGGATGTGGCGACAGGTGAAGTGCTGGCGATGGCCAGTAGTCCCTCATACAACCCGAATAATTTTGCCGGTACAGCAAAAGATGCGATGCGTAACCGCTCCATCACCGATGTGTTTGAACCCGGTTCAACCGTAAAACCTATGGTGGTGATGACGGCTCTACAGCGGGGCATCGTCAACGAAAATACCGTTCTGAATACGATCCCTTATCGAATTAACGGCCACGAAATAAAAGACGTGGCACGTTACAGCGAACTGACCCTGACCGGGGTCTTACAGAAGTCGAGTAACGTCGGTGTGTCAAAACTGGCGTTAGCGATGCCGTCCTCAGCGTTAGTAGATACTTACTCACGTTTTGGGCTGGGAAAGGCGACCAATTTGGGGTTGGTCGGAGAACGCAGTGGCTTATATCCTCAAAAACAACGGTGGTCTGACATAGAGAGGGCCACCTTCTCTTTCGGCTACGGGCTAATGGTAACTCCCTTACAGTTAGCGCGAGTCTACGCAACGATTGGCAGCTATGGCATTTATCGCCCGCTGTCGATCACCAAAGTTGATCCACCGGTTCCGGGGGAACGTGTTTTCCCGGAATCTATCGTTCGTACCGTCGTACATATGATGGAAAGCGTCGCGCTGCCCGGTGGTGGTGGCGTGAAGGCTGCGATTAAGGGCTATCGTATCGCCATCAAAACCGGTACAGCGAAAAAAGTGGGGCCGGACGGCCGCTATATCAACAAATACATTGCCTATACCGCAGGCGTAGCGCCTGCAAGCAATCCGCGTTTTGCGCTGGTGGTCGTCATCAACGATCCGCAGGCGGGTAAATACTACGGCGGCGCCGTCTCCGCGCCTGTGTTCGGGGCTATTATGGGCGGCGTGTTGCGCACCATGAACATTGAACCGGATGCGCTGGCGACGGGCGAAAAAAGTGAATTTGTAATTAATCAAGGCGAGGGAACAGGTGGCAGATCGTAATTTGCGCGACCTTCTTGCTCCGTGGGTGCCTATGCTACCTGCGCGAGCACTGCGAGAGATGGTACTGGATAGCCGCGTAGCGGCTTCTGGCGATCTTTTTGTGGCAGTGGTAGGTCATCAGGCGGACGGGCGTCGTTATATCCCGCAGGCGATTGCGCAAGGTGTTGCTGCCATTATTGCTGAGGCCAAAGATGAGGCAACAGACGGTGAGATCCGTGAAATGCACGGCGTGCCGGTCATCTATCTCAGCCAGCTGAATGAGCGTCTCTCCGCGCTGGCAGGACGTTTTTACAACGAACCTTCCGACCAGTTAAAGCTGGTTGGCGTGACAGGAACCAACGGAAAAACCACCACCACTCAGCTGATGGCGCAATGGGCTCAGCTGCTGGGTGAAACCGGTGCCGTCATGGGCACGGTGGGGAACGGTATTCTGGGCAAAGTAAGCCCGACGGAAAACACTACAGGCTCGGCGGTTGACGTGCAGCGTGTGCTGGCAGGCCTTGCAGAGCAGGGGGCGACCTTCGCGGCTATGGAGGTCTCCTCCCATGGTCTGGTACAACATCGCGTGGCGGCACTGAAATTTGCCGCCTCTGTCTTTACAAACCTGAGCCGCGATCACCTTGATTATCATGGTGATATGGAGCACTACGAAGCGGCGAAATGGCTGCTTTATTCCACTCACTACCACGGGCAGGCGATCATTAACGCCGACGACGAAGTCGGTCGCCGCTGGCTGGAAAAACTGCCAGATGCGGTGGCGGTGTCGATGGAAGATCGCATTAATCCGAACTGTCGTGGCCGCTGGCTGAAGGCAGTCGAAGTGAACTACCACGATAGCGGGGCGACGATCCGCTTTGCTTCCACCTGGGGCGAAGGTGAAATTGAAAGCCGCCTGATGGGGGCTTTCAACGTCAGTAACCTGCTGCTGGCGCTGGCGACGCTGCTGGCGCTGGATTACCCGATGGCGGATCTGCTGAAAACGGCTGAGCGTTTGCAACCGGTCTGTGGCCGCATGGAAGTGTTTAGCGCGCCGGGCAAGCCGACGGTGGTCGTGGATTACGCCCACACGCCGGATGCGCTGGAAAAAGCGCTGGAAGCGGCGCGTCTGCACTGCGCTGGCAAGCTCTGGTGCGTGTTTGGCTGCGGTGGCGATCGCGACAAGGGCAAACGTCCGCTGATGGGCGCCATCGCTGAGCAGTTCGCGGATATTCCCGTGGTGACCGATGACAACCCGCGTACCGAAGAACCGAGGGCCATTATCAACGACATTCTGGCGGGCATGCTGGATGCGGGTCGTGCGCGCGTGGTCGAAGGCCGTGCGGAGGCCGTGACTAACGCCATTATGCAGGCGCAGGAGAACGATGTGGTTCTGCTGGCCGGTAAAGGTCATGAAGATTATCAGATCGTCGGCAATCGTCGTCTGGATTACTCCGACCGCGTGACGGCAGCGCGTCTGCTGGGAGTGGTGGCATGATTAGCATTACGTTAAGCCAGGCCGCTGCGGTATTGCAGGGGATGCTGCATGGTCAGGATCAGACCATCGAGGCTGTGACCACCGACACCCGTAAGGTGACGGCGGGCTGCCTGTTTGTGGCGCTGAAGGGTGAACGTTTTGACGCCCACGATTTTGCGCAACAGGCTAAAGATAACGGCGCGGGTGCGCTGCTGGTCAACCGTAAGCTCGATATCGATTTGCCGCAGATTGTGGTGAAAGATACGCGCCTGGCGTTTGGTGAGCTGGCGGCATGGGTTCGCCAGCAGGTGCCAACACGCGTCGTGGCGCTGACGGGCTCGTCGGGCAAAACCTCCGTTAAAGAGATGACGGCGGCGATCCTTAGCCAGTGCGGAAACACGCTTTATACGGCGGGCAACCTTAATAATGACGTCGGTGTACCGATGACGCTGCTGCGCCTGACCCACGAGCATGAATATGCGGTGATTGAGTTAGGGGCTAACCATCAGGGCGAAATCGCCTGGACCGTGAGCCTGACGCGTCCGGAAGCGGCGCTGGTGAATAACCTGGCGGCGGCACATCTTGAAGGTTTTGGTTCGCTGGCCGGTGTGGCGAAAGCGAAAGGTGAAATTTATACCGGCCTGCCGGATGACGGCATCGCCATTATGAATGCCGATAACAATGACTGGCTGAACTGGCAGAGCATCATTGGTTCACGCAAAACCTGGCGCTTCTCCCCGAATGCGGCAAACAGTGATTTTTCGGCGACCAACATTCATGTGACGTCACACGGCACCGAGTTCACCCTCATGACCCCAACGGGCGACATCGACGTGCTGCTGCCGTTGCCGGGTCGTCATAACATCGCCAATGCGCTTGCTGCGGCAGCGCTCTCAATGGCGGTAGGTGCCTCACATGCTGCGATAAAAACTGGTCTGGCAAATTTAAAAGCCGTGCCGGGGCGTCTGTTCCCGATCCAGCTGGCTGAAAACAAACTCCTGCTGGATGACTCCTACAACGCTAACGTCGGCTCCATGACGGCGGCCGTGCAGGTCTTGTCTGAGATGCCGGGCTATCGCGTGATGGTTGTTGGCGATATGGCCGAGCTGGGTGATGAAAGCGAAGCCTGCCACGTACAGGTTGGCGAAGCGGCGAAAGCTGCCGGGCTTGACCGCGTACTGAGCGCAGGCACGCTGAGCAAGGCCATTTCCGATGCCAGTGAAGTTGGCGAACATTTTGCCGATAAATCTGCACTGATCGAACGCCTGAAGGCATTGATTACAGAAAAACAGATTGTGACTGTTTTAGTTAAAGGTTCACGTAGTGCCGCCATGGAAGAGGTTGTGCACGCATTACAGGAGAACGGGACATGTTAGTTTGGCTGGCCGAACATTTGGTCAAATATTATTCAGGCTTTAACGTCTTTTCCTATCTGACGTTTCGCGCCATCGTCAGCCTGCTGACTGCGCTGTTCATCTCGTTGTGGATGGGCCCGCGCATGATTGCCCGTTTGCAAAAACTCTCTTTCGGCCAGGTTGTACGCAACGATGGTCCGGAATCGCATTTCAGCAAGCGCGGTACGCCGACCATGGGCGGGATCATGATCCTGACCGCGATTGTGGTGTCCGTTCTGCTGTGGGCTTATCCGTCTAACCCCTACGTCTGGTGCGTGCTGACTGTTCTGGTTGGCTACGGGATCATCGGTTTTGTTGATGACTACCGCAAAGTCGTGCGCAAAGACACCAAAGGTTTGATCGCGCGCTGGAAGTATTTCTGGATGTCGGTAATTGCGCTGGGTGTGGCCTTCGCGCTTTACCTGGCAGGAAAAGACACCCCGGCCACCGAGCTGGTGGTGCCGTTCTTCAAAGACGTGATGCCGCAGCTGGGGCTATTCTACATTCTGCTGGCTTACTTTGTGATCGTCGGCACCGGCAACGCCGTCAACCTGACCGATGGTCTGGACGGCCTGGCCATCATGCCAACCGTGTTTGTCGCGGGCGGTTTCGCGCTAGTGGCGTGGGCGACCGGTAACATGAACTTTGCAAACTACCTGCACATCCCGTACCTGCGACACGCTGGTGAGCTGGTGATCGTCTGTACGGCGATTGTCGGCGCGGGGCTGGGCTTCCTGTGGTTCAACACCTATCCGGCGCAGGTCTTTATGGGCGACGTCGGTTCACTGGCACTGGGCGGCGCGCTGGGCATTATCGCCGTGCTGCTGCGTCAGGAGTTCCTGCTGGTGATTATGGGCGGTGTGTTTGTGGTTGAGACCCTGTCGGTGATTTTGCAGGTCGGTTCCTTCAAGCTGCGCGGCCAGCGCATCTTCCGTATGGCACCGATTCACCACCACTATGAACTGAAAGGCTGGCCGGAGCCGCGCGTCATTGTGCGCTTCTGGATTATTTCGCTGATGCTGGTGCTGATTGGCCTGGCAACGCTGAAGGTACGTTAATCATGGCAGATTACCAGGGCAAAAAAGTCGTTATCATCGGGTTGGGCCTTACCGGCCTCTCCTGCGTGGACTTTTTCCTTGCGCGTGGCGTGACGCCGCGCGTGATGGATACGCGCGTCTCTCCGCCGGGTCTGGACAAGCTGCCGGAGCAGGTTGAACGCCACCTGGGTGGTCTGAATGATGAGTGGCTGCTGGTCGCCGATCTGATTGTTGCCAGCCCGGGCATGGCGCTGGCGCATCCTTCGCTGAGTGCCGCGGCGGATGCAGGCGTTGAGATTGTTGGCGATATCGAACTGTTCTGCCGGGAGGCGCAGGCCCCGATCGTTGCCATTACCGGTTCAAACGGTAAAAGCACCGTCACCACCCTGGTGGGTGAGATGGCGAAAGCGGCGGGCAAAAATGTCGGCGTGGGCGGTAATATTGGCCTGCCCGCGTTGATGCTGCTCGATAAAGGGTGTGAGCTGTTTGTACTTGAGCTTTCCAGCTTCCAGCTGGAAACCACTTCAAGCCTGCATGCGGCGGCGGCGACGATCCTTAATGTCACCGAAGATCATATGGACAGATACCCGTTCGGCTTGCAGCAGTACCGCGCGGCCAAGCTGCGTGTCTATGAAAATGCCAAAGTCTGCGTGGTGAATGCCGATGATGCACTCACCATGCCGGTGCGTGGCGCAGACGATCGCTGCATTAGCTTCGGTATTAACATGGGTGACTATCACCTTAACCGCCAGCAGGGCGAAACCTGGCTGCGGGTGAAAGGTGAGAAGGTGCTGAACGTGAAAGAGATGATGCTCTCCGGCCAGCATAACTACACCAACGCGCTGGCGGCGCTGGCGCTAGCGGATGCCGTTGGCCTGCCGCGATCTTCAAGCCTGAAGGCGCTGACCACCTTTACCGGCCTGGCTCACCGTTTTCAGCTGGCGCTGGAACACAACGGCGTACGCTGGATTAACGATTCCAAAGCGACCAATGTGGGTAGCACCGAGGCGGCATTGAACGGTCTGCACGTTGAAGGCACACTGCATCTGCTGCTGGGCGGCGACGGTAAATCAGCCGATTTCTCCTCGCTGAAGCAGTACCTCAACGGTGATAACGTGCGCCTTTATTGCTTTGGCCGCGATGGCAGCGAGCTTGCGGCGTTGCGTCATGAGGTCGCCGAACAAACCGAGACCATGGAACAGGCGATGCGCCTTATCGCCCCCCGCGTGAAGCCCGGCGATATGGTGCTGCTCTCGCCAGCCTGTGCCAGCCTCGATCAATTTAAGAATTTCGAACAGCGGGGCGATGTCTTTACCCGCCTGGCGAAGGAGTTAGGCTGATGCGTTTATCTCTCCCTCGCCTGAAAATGCCGCGTCTGCCAGGGTTTGGTATCCTGGTATGGCTGTTTACGGCGCTGAAAGGCTGGGTGATGGCTTCACGGGATAAAGATTCCGACAGCCTGATTATGTACGACCGCACGCTGTTCTGGCTCACGCTGGGGCTGGCTGCGACCGGCTTTATTATGGTCACCTCGGCGTCGATGCCTGTCGGACAGCGTCTGGCAAACGATCCGTTCCTGTTTGCCAAGCGTGACGGGCTGTACATCATTCTCGCGTTCTGCCTGGCGATGATCACCTTACGCCTGCCGATGTCGTTCTGGCAGCGGCACAGTACGGCCATGCTTATCGCCTCAATCATCATGCTGTTGATCGTTCTGGTCGTCGGGAGCTCCGTTAACGGGGCATCACGCTGGATCGCCTTTGGTCCGCTGCGTATTCAGCCTGCAGAGTTCACCAAGCTTTCGTTGTTCTGCTACCTGGCAAACTACCTGGTGCGTAAAGTCGACGAAGTTCGTAACAACCTGCGCGGCTTCTTAAAACCGATGGGCGTGATTCTGGTGCTTGCGATCCTGCTGCTGGCGCAGCCCGACCTCGGTACGGTAGTCGTACTGTTTGTCACTACGCTGGCGATGCTGTTCCTGGCGGGAGCAAAACTGTGGCAGTTCATTGCCATCATCGGGATGGGGATTTCGGCGGTGGTGCTGCTGATCCTCGCCGAACCATACCGTATCCGCCGTGTGACCTCGTTCTGGAACCCATGGGAAGATCCGTTCGGCAGCGGTTATCAGCTGACACAGTCGCTGATGGCGTTTGGCCGCGGCGAAGTCTGGGGCCAAGGCCTGGGCAACTCGGTGCAAAAACTGGAGTATTTACCGGAGGCGCATACCGACTTTATCTTCTCCATTATTGGGGAAGAACTGGGTTATATCGGTGTGGTATTGGCGCTATTAATGGTATTCTTCGTCGCTTTCCGCGCCATGTCGATTGGCCGTAAAGCGCTGGAGATCGATCACCGCTTCTCCGGTTTCCTGGCCTGCTCAATTGGTATCTGGTTTAGCTTCCAGGCACTGGTAAACGTTGGGGCCGCAGCGGGTATGCTGCCGACCAAAGGTCTGACGTTGCCGTTGATCAGTTATGGTGGTTCGAGTCTGTTGATCATGTCGACGGCCATCATGTTTTTGTTACGCATAGATTATGAAACGCGTCTGGAGAAAGCTCAGGCGTTTACACGAGGTTCACGATGAATCAACCGAAGCGGTTAATGGTGATGGCAGGCGGGACCGGCGGACACGTGTTCCCGGGACTGGCGGTTGCGCACCATTTAATGGAACAGGGCTGGCAGGTACGCTGGCTGGGAACCGCAGACCGCATGGAAGCCGACCTTGTACCTAAACACGGTATCGAGATCGACTTTATTCGTATTTCTGGCCTTCGTGGCAAAGGGATCAAGGCGCTGCTGCTGGCGCCGGTGCGCATTTTCAATGCCTGGCGTCAGGCGCGCGACATTATGAAGCGCTTTAAGCCTGACGTCGTTCTGGGCATGGGCGGCTACGTTTCCGGTCCGGGAGGACTGGCGGCGTGGTCACTGGGCATCCCTGTTGTTCTGCATGAGCAGAACGGTATTGCCGGGTTGACCAACAAATGGCTGGCAAAAATCGCCACCAAAGTTATGCAGGCCTTCCCCGGGGCATTCCCGAAAGCGGATGTCGTAGGGAACCCGGTGCGTGTGGACGTGCTGGCGCTGCCGCTGCCAGATGCACGTCTGGCGGGCCGAGAAGGGCCGGTGCGCGTGCTGGTTGTCGGCGGTTCCCAGGGCGCACGTATTTTAAACCAGACGATGCCACAGGTTGCGGCAAAACTGGGTGATGCGGTGACCATCTGGCACCAGAGCGGGAAGGGCGCTCAGCAGAGCGTTGAGCAGGCTTACGCGCAGGAAGGTCAGCCGCAGCATAAAGTGACTGAATTTATTGATGATATGGCCGCAGCCTATGCCTGGGCCGATGTCGTGGTCTGTCGCTCGGGCGCGCTGACGGTGAGCGAAATCGCCGCCGCCGGTTTGCCAGCGCTTTTTGTGCCGTTCCAGCACAAAGACCGACAGCAGTACTGGAATGCGCTGCCGCTTGAGAAAGCGGGTGCCGCAAAAATTTTTGAGCAGCCACAATTTACCGCTGATGCGGTCGCCACTACCCTGGCGGGCTGGAACCGGGATGTATTACTGGAGATGGCGCAACGCGCACGCGCGACCGCTATCCCGGATGCAACGGAACGGGTGGCAAAAGAAGTGAGCCTGGCAGCCCAGGCATAATTCTCGCAGCGCGTGTTGCGCTGCACGATTTTTTTGAAGTAGTCGATGGCGTTTAGAGAATGAATACACAACAACTGGCAAAACTGCGTTCTATCGTGCCCGAGATGCGTCGCGTCCGGCACATTCACTTTGTCGGCATCGGTGGTGCTGGCATGGGCGGTATTGCCGAAGTGTTAGCTAACGAAGGCTATCAGATCAGCGGGTCTGACCTGGCGCCAAACCCTGTTACGCAGCAGCTGGCGTCGCTGGGGGCGACTATCTATTTCAATCATCGCCCGGAAAACGTGAGCGATGCGAGCGTGGTTGTAGTGTCCAGCGCGATCTCCGCGGATAACCCGGAAATCGTTGCGGCGCATGAGGCGCGCATTCCGGTGATCCGTCGCGCGGAAATGCTGGCGGAACTGATGCGTTTCCGTCACGGCATTGCGGTGGCCGGTACGCACGGTAAAACCACAACAACAGCGATGGTCTCCAGCATTTATGCGGAAGCGGGTCTCGACCCAACGTTCGTTAACGGTGGTCTGGTGAAAGCCGCTGGCGTGCATGCGCGTCTGGGCCACAGCCGTTATCTGATTGCGGAAGCGGATGAAAGCGACGCGTCGTTCCTGCATTTGCAGCCGATGGTGGCTATCGTCACCAATATCGAAGCTGACCATATGGATACCTACCAGGGCGACTTCGAGAACTTAAAGCAGACCTTTATTAACTTCCTGCACAACCTGCCGTTCTATGGCCGTGCGGTGATGTGCGTGGACGACCCGGTGATCCGCGAGCTGCTGCCGCGCGTCGGGCGTCAAATTACCACCTACGGCTTCAGCGAAGACGCTGATGTACGCGTGGAAGATTATAAGCAGATTGGTGCGCAGGGACATTTCACCCTGGCACGCCAGGATAAAGAGCTCCTGCATGTCACCCTGAACGCGCCGGGACGTCACAATGCCCTGAATGCTGCGGCGGCGGTGGCTGTTGCAACGGAAGAAGGCATTGATGATGAGGCGATCCTGCGCGCGCTGGAAAGCTTCCAGGGAACGGGCCGTCGCTTCGACTTCCTGGGTGAGTTCCCACTGGAGCCGGTAAACGGTAAGCCCGGTTCTGCGATGCTGGTCGACGACTATGGTCACCATCCGACGGAGGTTGACGCAACCATCAAAGCGGCACGCGCGGGTTGGCCGGAAAAGAATCTGGTCATGATCTTCCAGCCGCACCGTTACACACGTACCCGCGATCTGTATGACGATTTTGCCAACGTCCTTTCGCAGGTCGATACCCTGCTGATGCTGGATGTTTATGCCGCGGGCGAAGCGCCGATTCCGGGCGCGGACAGTCGGTCTTTATGTCGTACCATCCGCGGACGCGGTAAAGTGGACCCTATCCTGGTCCCCGACCCGGTGCAGGTAGCTGAAATGCTTGCCCCGGTCCTGACGGGTAACGATCTGATCCTGATTCAGGGTGCGGGAAATATCGGCAAAATCGCCCGTACCTTAGCTGAAATCAAACTGAAGCCGCAAACTCAGGAGGACGAGCGTCATGGCTGATAAGATTGCGGTCCTGTTTGGCGGCACTTCCGCCGAACGCGAGGTTTCTCTGAATTCGGGCGCTGCCGTGCTGGCGGGCCTGCGTGAAGGTGGCGTGGACGCGCATCCGGTTGATCCGAAAGAGGTGGACGTTACGCAGCTGAAAGCGATGGGCTTCGATAAAGCCTTTATCGCGTTGCATGGCCGCGGCGGTGAAGACGGCACGTTGCAGGGGCTGCTGGAGCAGATCGGTATGCCGTACACCGGCAGTGGCGTGATGGCATCCGCTATCTCCATGGATAAACTGCGCAGCAAACTGCTGTGGCAGGGGGCGGGTCTGCCCGTTGCGCCATGGGTTGCACTGACGCGCCGTGAATTTGAATTGGGCTTGTCGGACAGCGTTAATACACGCATTGCGTCACTGGGCTTACCGGTTATTGTGAAGCCTAGCCGTGAAGGGTCGAGCGTGGGAATGTCCAAAGTTGATAAAGCTGTAGATTTGGCTGACGCTTTAGCTCTGGCATTTCAACATGATGAAGAAGTTCTGATTGAAAAATGGCTTAGCGGGCCGGAATTTACCGTCGCGATGCTTGGTGAAGAAATTTTACCGTCAATTCGCATCCAACCCGCCGGAGTCTTCTATGATTATGAGGCGAAGTATCTCTCTGATGAGACGCAATATTTCTGCCCAGCTGGTCTTGAAGCACAACGTGAAGCGGAATTACAGTCTCTGGTGCTTAAAGCCTGGAATGTTTTGGGATGCCGAGGCTGGGGACGAATTGATGTGATGCTTGACGGTGATGGGCAATTTTATCTGCTGGAAGCAAACACGTCTCCGGGTATGACCAGCCATAGCCTTGTGCCGATGGCGGCGCGTCAGGCGGGAATGAGCTTCTCGCAATTAGTCGTACGTATTCTGGACCAGGCGGGCTGATATGTCTCAGGCTGCGTTGAACACGCGCAACCGCGATGACGAAGAAGAATATTCTTCTTCGCGCCGGAGTAATGGAACGCGTCTTGCAGGGATTATCTTCCTGCTCGGGGTGCTGTGCACCGTGTTTATCAGCGGCTGGATGGTGCTGGGCTGGATGGAAGACGCACAGCGGTTGCCGCTGTCGAAGCTGGTAGTGACCGGAGAGCGTCACTACACGCGTAACGATGACATTCGCCAGTCAATTCTGGCGCTAGGGTCGCCTGGCACCTTTATGACGCAGGACGTCAACATTATCCAGAGCCAGATTGAACGTCTGCCGTGGATAAAACAGGCGAGTGTCAGAAAGCAATGGCCTGATGAATTGAAGATTCATCTGGTTGAATATGTGCCGATTGCGCGTTGGAATGATCAGCATATGGTTGACGTAGACGGAAATTCGTTTAGCGTCCCGAGCGATCGTGTCAACAAGCAGAATTTACCGATGTTGTATGGCCCGGAAGGCAGCGAAAACGAAGTATTGCAGGGTTTTCGTGAGATGGGGCAGGTGCTGGCTAAGGATCGCTTTACGTTAAAAGATGCTGCGATGACGGCGCGCCGTTCCTGGCAGCTGACCTTAACGAATGGCATTAAGCTCAATCTTGGCCGTGGCGACACAATGAAACGTCTGGCGCGTTTTGTAGAACTTTACCCGGTTTTACAGCAGCAGGCGCAGACGGATGGCAAACGGATAAGCTACGTTGATTTGCGCTATGACTCAGGCGCAGCAGTCGGTTGGGAGCCGGCTCCGGTCGAGGAACCTAATCAGCAACAAAATCAGGCACAGGTACAGGCAGAACAACAATGATCAAGTCGACGGACAGAAAATTGGTAGTAGGACTGGAGATTGGCACCGCGAAGGTTGCCGCTTTGGTAGGGGAAGTTCTGCCCGACGGTATGGTCAATATCATTGGCGTGGGCAGTTGCCCTTCCCGTGGTATGGATAAAGGTGGGGTAAACGACCTTGAGTCGGTGGTGAAATGCGTTCAGCGCGCCATCGACCAGGCTGAATTGATGGCAGATTGCCAGATTTCCTCTGTCTATCTGGCCCTTTCTGGTAAGCACATCAGTTGCCAGAATGAAATCGGTATGGTGCCGATTTCTGAAGAAGAAGTGACGCAGGAAGACGTTGAGAACGTTGTCCACACGGCGAAATCCGTGCGTGTTCGCGACGAGCACCGTGTGCTGCATGTGATCCCGCAAGAATACGCGATCGACTACCAGGAAGGTATCAAGAATCCGGTCGGTCTGTCGGGCGTACGTATGCAGGCAAAAGTGCACCTGATCACATGTCACAACGATATGGCGAAGAACATTGTAAAAGCCGTTGAACGTTGTGGCCTGAAAGTTGACCAACTAATTTTCGCCGGACTTGCCGCGAGCTATTCCGTGCTGACCGAAGACGAACGTGAACTGGGCGTCTGTGTGGTCGATATTGGTGGTGGTACAATGGACATGGCTGTCTATACCGGCGGTGCGTTGCGCCACACCAAAGTGATCCCGTACGCCGGGAATGTGGTGACCAGCGATATCGCTTACGCCTTTGGTACGCCACCGAGCGATGCAGAGGCGATTAAAGTGCGCCACGGTTGCGCGCTGGGCTCTATCGTCGGCAAAGACGAGAGCGTTGAAGTACCGAGCGTAGGCGGTCGACCGCCGCGCAGTTTGCAACGCCAGACGCTGGCAGAGGTAATTGAGCCGCGTTATACCGAGCTGCTCAACCTGGTCAACGAAGAGATTTTGCAGTTACAGGAACAGCTTCGCCAGCAGGGTGTGAAACATCATCTCGCAGCGGGGATTGTATTAACCGGCGGGGCAGCGCAAATTGAAGGTCTTGCGGCCTGCGCTCAGCGCGTGTTCCATACGCAGGTGCGTATTGGTGCGCCGCTGAATATCACCGGTTTAACGGATTATGCTCAGGAGCCGTACTATTCAACGGCGGTGGGCCTGCTGCACTACGGGAAAGAATCCCATTTAAGTGGTGAGGCAGAGGTGGAAAAACGCGTCTCGGTGGGGTCGTGGGTCAAACGACTTAACACCTGGTTGCGAAAAGAATTTTAATTTTTTAAGAGACCGGAGAGAATTAGCGGTCTCGGGCGACAGGCACAACGGAGAGAGAGATTATGTTTGAACCTATGGAATTAACCAACGACGCGGTGATTAAAGTCATCGGCGTCGGTGGCGGCGGCGGTAACGCCGTAGAGCACATGGTGCGCGAGCGCATCGAAGGTGTTGAATTCTTCGCGGTGAACACCGATGCGCAGGCGCTGCGTAAAACGGCTGTTGGCCAGACGATTCAGATCGGTGGTGGCATCACCAAAGGTCTGGGAGCAGGGGCTAACCCGGAAGTGGGCCGCAACGCGGCTGAAGAAGATCGTGAAGCGCTGCGCGCTGCACTGGACGGTGCAGACATGGTCTTCATCGCAGCGGGTATGGGCGGCGGTACAGGTACCGGTGCAGCACCCGTTGTGGCGGAAGTCGCTAAAGATTTAGGTATTCTGACCGTTGCTGTCGTGACCAAGCCTTTCAACTTTGAAGGTAAGAAGCGTATGGCTTTCGCGGAGCAGGGTATCACCGAGCTGTCCAAGCACGTGGACTCTCTGATTACCATTCCGAACGACAAGCTGCTGAAAGTGCTGGGTCGCGGTATCTCTCTGCTGGACGCCTTTGGCGCGGCAAACGACGTGCTGAAAGGCGCGGTTCAGGGTATCGCTGAACTGATTACCCGTCCTGGCCTGATGAACGTTGACTTTGCAGACGTTCGCACAGTGATGTCCGAGATGGGCTACGCGATGATGGGCTCTGGCGTGGCGAGCGGTGAAGACCGTGCGGAAGAAGCCGCTGAAATGGCGATCTCTTCTCCACTGCTGGAAGATATCGATCTGTCTGGCGCGCGCGGCGTGCTGGTCAACATTACCGCTGGCTTTGACCTGCGTCTGGATGAGTTCGAAACCGTGGGTAACACCATCCGTGCATTCGCCTCTGACAACGCTACCGTTGTTATCGGTACGTCCCTTGACCCGGAAATGAACGACGAACTGCGTGTGACTGTTGTGGCCACCGGTATCGGTATGGACAAGCGTCCTGAGATCACCCTCGTGACCAACAAACAGACTCAGCAGCCGGTGATGGATCGTTACCAGCAGCACGGTATGTCGCCTCTGACTCAGGAGCAAAAACCGGCTGCGAAAGTGGTGAACGACCCGACTCCACAAACGGCAAAAGAGCCAGATTATCTGGATATCCCGGCGTTCCTGCGTAAGCAAGCTGACTAAGAATTGGCTGGAATTTGGGGATTTGCGCTCTTTGTGCTAAACTGGCCCACCGTTAGTGATATACACTCTCGGTTGGATAGTTAATTTGGCGAGATTATACGATGATCAAACAAAGGACACTTAAACGTATCGTTCAGGCGACGGGTGTCGGTTTACATACCGGCAAGAAAGTCACACTGACGTTACGCCCTGCGCCGGCCAATACCGGGGTCATCTATCGTCGCACCGACTTGAATCCACCGGTAGATTTTCCGGCCGATGCCAAATCTGTGCGTGATACTATGCTCTGTACTTGTCTGGTGAACGAGCATGACGTGCGGATTTCTACCGTAGAGCACCTGAACGCCGCCCTGGCGGGTCTGGGTATCGACAACATTATGGTTGAAGTCGATGCGCCAGAAATCCCGATCATGGACGGGAGTGCTGCTCCGTTCGTTTATTTGTTGCTGGATGCCGGCATCGAAGAACTGAACTGCGCGAAGAAATTTGTTCGCATTAAAGAGACCGTTCGCGTCGAAGATGGCGACAAATGGGCTGAATTCAAACCGTACAATGGTTTCTCGTTGGACTTCACCATCGATTTTAACCATCCGGCGATTGACTCCAGCACCCAGCGCTATGCGATGAACTTCTCTGCGGATGCGTTCATGCGTCAGATCAGCCGAGCACGTACCTTCGGCTTTATGCGTGATATCGAATATCTGCAATCCCGCGGCCTGTGCCTGGGCGGCAGCTTCGATTGTGCCATCGTTGTTGACGATTATCGCGTACTGAACGAAGACGGTCTGCGTTTTGAAGATGAATTTGTTCGTCACAAAATGCTGGACGCGATCGGCGACCTCTTCATGTGTGGTCACAACATCATTGGTGCCTTTACCGCGTTTAAATCCGGTCATGCACTGAACAACAAACTGTTGCAGGCCGTCCTGGCAAAACAGGAAGCCTGGGAATATGTGACCTTCGAAGACGAAGCTGAACTGCCGCTGGCGTTCAAAGCCCCGACTATGGTCCTGGCGTAACGGTTAAAGCCGTTTCGTAAGAAAAGCGACTGGTTCACCTGGTACTCTCTCCGACCAGGGAAGCCAGTCGTTTTTATTTCTGCCCTTTCTGGATTTGTCTCTCTCACCCCTGGCCTGTGTTGGGTGCCAAATAACGGTGTGTTCGCTGCATTAATGACCGTTTTTACCTGCTGCAAGGTGTCATTCCTGCTGTCGTGTATTGGCTTTAGTGGTAATATCTGGGCGCTAAAAAAGAATAACTGAACTCAGCCTGCACTGGCGGGCGAACGTGGTGGAGCAAGTGAGCGGAATACTGACGCGCTGGCGACAATTTGGCAGACGTTACTTCTGGCCGCATCTCTTATTGGGGATGGTCGCGGCGAGTCTCGGCTTGCCTGTGCTCAGCAACAGCGCAGACGCGGCAACCCCAGCACGTTCCACGACGACCAAGCACGATCTCACCACGCGGGTTAACTTCACTAATCTCGCATGGCTTGAAGCCAGTCGTCGTCCCAATTTCTCCGTTGATTACTGGCAGCAACACGCGATTCGCACGGTTATTCGCCATCTGTCGTTCGCGATGGCGCCGCAGACGATGCCTGTTGCTGAAGAAACGCTGCCGGTCCAGGCTCAGCACCTTGCTCTGCTCGATACGCTCAATGCGCTTCTGACGCAGGACAACCAGCCGCCTGTGACCGTGAGTCAGACGGCGCAAACTGCTTTTGTTTCCCCCGCATCCTTCTCTGTTTCGGCCTGGATTAGCCAGGTTCACGGCATCCGTGCCGGGCCTCAACGCCTCAGCTAAATTAACCCTTTTTCAATACCTTAATTTATCTGCCCGACTGGGGCGTTTGAGAATTTATTATGCTAATCAAATTATTAACCAAAGTTTTTGGTAGTCGTAACGATCGTACCCTGCGCCGCATGCGCAAAGCTGTGAACGTCATCAACGGTATGGAACCGGCGATGGAGAAGCTCTCTGATGATGAACTGAAAGCAAAAACCGCGGAGTTCCGTGCGCGTCTGGAGAAAGGCGAAACCTTAGAAAGCCTGATCCCGGAAGCCTTTGCCGTAGTACGTGAGGCCAGTAAACGCGTGTTCGGCATGCGTCACTTCGACGTGCAGCTGCTGGGCGGGATGGTGCTCAACGAGCGCTGCATCGCGGAAATGCGTACCGGTGAAGGTAAAACCCTGACTGCAACGCTGCCGGCTTACCTGAATGCGCTGACGGGTAAGGGCGTTCACGTTGTTACCGTCAACGACTATCTGGCGCAACGCGACGCCGAAAATAACCGTCCACTGTTCGAATTCCTCGGCATGACCGTGGGCATTAACATGTCCGGCCTGCCGGCACCTGCGAAGCGTGAAGCCTACAACGCGGACATCACCTACGGCACCAACAACGAATACGGCTTCGACTACCTGCGTGACAACATGGCGTTCAGCCCTGAAGAGCGCGTCCAGCGTAAACTGCACTATGCGCTGGTGGATGAGGTTGACTCCATTCTGATCGATGAAGCGCGTACCCCGCTGATCATCTCCGGCCCGGCCGAAGACAGCTCCGAGATGTACCGTAAAGTCGACAAAATCATTCCACACCTGCTGCGTCAGGAGAAAGAAGACTCCGATACTTTCCAGGGTGAAGGTCACTTCTCCGTGGATGAAAAAGCGCGTCAGGTCAACCTGACCGAACGCGGCCTGGTGAAAATCGAAGAGCTGCTGGTGGCTGAAGGCATTATGGAAGAGGGCGAGTCTCTGTACTCCCCGAGCAACATCATGCTGATGCACCACGTAACGGCTGCACTGCGCGCGCACGCCCTGTTCACCCGCGACGTTGACTATATCGTTAAAGACGGTGAAGTCATCATCGTCGATGAACACACCGGTCGTACCATGCAGGGACGTCGCTGGTCCGATGGTCTGCACCAGGCCGTGGAAGCGAAAGAAGGCGTGGATATTCAGAACGAAAACCAGACGCTGGCCTCTATCACCTTCCAGAACTACTTCCGTCTGTACGAGAAGCTGGCGGGGATGACCGGTACCGCAGATACCGAAGCGTTTGAGTTTAGCTCCATCTATAAGCTGGATACCGTGGTAGTACCAACCAACCGTCCAATGATCCGTAAGGATATGCCGGACCTGGTATACATGACCGAAGCGGAAAAAATCCAGGCGATCATCGAAGATATTCGCGATCGTACCGCGAAGGGCCAGCCGGTTCTGGTGGGGACCATCTCCATCGAGAAATCTGAAGTGGTGTCTAACGAGCTGACCAAGGCGGGCATCAAGCACAACGTGCTGAACGCCAAGTTCCACGCTAAAGAAGCAGATATCGTTGCGCAGGCGGGTTACCCGGCTGCCGTAACCATCGCTACCAACATGGCGGGTCGTGGTACCGATATTATGCTCGGCGGTAGCTGGCAGGCCGAAGTGGCCGAGCTGGAAAACCCAACCCCGGAGCAAATCGCGCAGATCAAAGCCGACTGGCAGGTGCGTCACGACGCGGTGCTGGCATCCGGTGGTCTGCACATCATTGGTACCGAGCGTCATGAATCTCGTCGTATCGATAACCAGCTGCGCGGTCGTGCGGGCCGTCAGGGTGATGCCGGTTCTTCCCGCTTCTATCTGTCCATGGAAGATGCGCTGATGCGTATTTTCGCCTCTGACCGTGTGTCCGGCATGATGCGTAAACTGGGCATGAAACCTGGCGAAGCGATCGAGCACCCGTGGGTTACCAAAGCGATTGCCAACGCCCAGCGTAAAGTAGAAAGCCGCAACTTCGACATTCGTAAGCAACTGCTGGAATATGATGACGTTGCCAACGACCAGCGTCGTGCGATCTATACCCAGCGTAACGAACTGCTGGACGTGTCCGACGTGAGCGAAACCATCAACAGCATTCGCGAAGATGTGTTCAAAGCCACTATCGACGCGCACATTCCACCGCAGTCTCTGGAAGAGATGTGGGATATCGA
This sequence comes from Enterobacter cloacae complex sp. P29RS, assembly GCF_014893445.1. Taxonomy (NCBI): domain Bacteria; kingdom Pseudomonadati; phylum Pseudomonadota; class Gammaproteobacteria; order Enterobacterales; family Enterobacteriaceae; genus Enterobacter; species Enterobacter cloacae complex sp. P29RS. The sequence goes on from NZ_JADBPZ010000005.1 coordinate 169,488, forward strand.
AGGCCTGCAGGAACGTCTGAAAAACGACTTCGACCTCGAACTGCCAATCAAAGAGTGGCTGGACAAAGAGCCTGAGCTGCACGAAGAGACCCTGCGCGAGCGTATCTACGAAACCGCGCTGGACGTCTATAAGCGTAAGGAAGAAGTGGTTGGCGCTGAGATGATGCGTCACTTCGAGAAAGGCGTAATGTTGCAGACCCTGGACTCCCTGTGGAAAGAGCACCTGGCGGCGATGGACTACCTGCGTCAGGGTATCCACCTGCGTGGTTATGCGCAGAAAGATCCGAAGCAGGAGTACAAGCGTGAATCCTTCTCCATGTTTGCTGCCATGCTGGAGTCGCTGAAGTATGAAGTCATCAGCACTCTGAGCAAAGTTCAGGTGCGTATGCCGGAAGAAGTGGAAGCGATGGAGCAGCAGCGTCGTGAAGAAGCTGAGCGTCTGGCACAGATGCAGCAGCTGAGCCATCAGACCGATGAGAGCGAAGCCGCAGCAGCAATCGCAGCGCAAACGGGCGATCGTAAAGTCGGTCGTAACGATCCGTGCCCATGCGGTTCCGGCAAAAAATACAAGGCGTGCCACGGCCGCCTGAGCTAAGAACATAACAAACCGAAAAGGCGCAGATATCTGCGCCTTTTTTATGGACGTGACATGATGAAAACACTGCAAATTGCTGTCGGGATCATTCGCAACCCGCAAAACCAGATCTTCATTACCCAACGTGCCGCCGATGCGCATATGGCCAACAAATGGGAATTCCCCGGCGGAAAAATCGAATCAGGTGAAACGCCGGAGCAGGCGCTGGTGCGTGAGCTTCAGGAAGAGGTGGGGATCACCCCGCATGGCGCAACGCTGTTCGATAAGCTGGAGTACCAGTTTCCGGACAGGCACATCACGCTGTGGTTCTGGCTGGTGGAAAACTGGGAAGGTGAGCCATGGGGAAAAGAGGGGCAGCCGGGTAACTGGATTGAGCTTCAGGCCAGTGATGCGGAAAAATTCCCGCCTGCCAATGAGCCTGTGATCCTCCGGCTGGTCGCACAACCGTAGGCCTGCTAAGCGAAGCGCCAGCAGGCTTTAAATGTTACTGCTGGTTTTCGCTCCAGTCATCGCTATCCGAGAGATCGCCTTCGCTCGGAATGCGTTTCTCTTCCGCCGCCCATTCGCCCAGGTCAATAAGTTGACAGCGTTTGCAGCAGAATGGGCGAAATGGACTCACTTCTCCCCAGACGACAGTTTTCCCACAGGTTGGGCAGTTTACGGTGGTTACGTCAGACATCGGCACTCCTTAACAACAGGCCAGTTCAAAATCGAGGCGTTCCGGCACGGTGCCATGCTCACTGTCCAGCGGCATAAAGCGGATCGCGAAACGGCTTTTATGTCCGGAAATTTGCGGGTAAAGCTGCTCGCCAAGAGAGAGATTCAAACGCAGAAGATCGGCGTCGTCGCCGTTATCCTGATAAAAACCGTTGAGACTGGTCTGCTTGCGGAACGGGGCAGAGTTACGCACAAGATCGAGGATCAGGGATAACGTTTGATTCATCGGCTCCAGACTGCCCATCCAGCTGTTTACCTGGCGATCGCGCTGTTCCTGCGGCATGTGCAGCCACATATGCAGCGTTGGAAGGTCAAAGCTACAGCAACCGCCCGGTATGCTCAGACGCTGACGCACCAGCGCAATCAGACGGTCCTCGCGTAAAAATTGTCCAACGCGCGGCGCGGCCATCAGCGTCGCGCTGCTGTTTTTTAGCTGCTGGCGTAAAGCGTCAATTCGACTTTTATCTACACCCGGTACTTCGGCCCAGGCCTGTAATTTACGCTGCTGGCGCTCCAGCTCTTTCAACAGCTCAGTGCGGACATCGCCGCGTTCAATCACATCCAGCAGATCGCCCACGTTGCGGAAAAAATGCAGCGCGGTGGCATGATCGTTGACGGGCAGATGTTGTGAAAGTTGTTGAATAAGAAATTCTATGCGTAGCCAGGTACGCATTTTTTCGTTAAGCGGATGCTCAAAAAGGATATGAGTCGACATTATGGTTTTTCCTGTGCAACGGCCTGCGCGGCGAAGGTCAGATACTGCGCGTGCAGACGAGCAACATCCGATGCAATGGCATCTGGTGCGCCGTTATTATCAATAACATCATCCGCAACGGCGAGGCGCGCTTCGCGCGTGGCCTGTGCGGCAAGAATTTGTTCAGCATGCTCGCGTGAAACATGGTCACGCGCCATGGTTCTCTGGATTTGCGTTTCGCGGGAAACGTCAATCACCAGCGTTCTGTCCGCCTTATTCTGTAGCTGATTTTCCACCAGTAACGGGATCACCCACAACACATAGGGCGAACTGGCTGCGGCAATCTGACGCTGAGTTTCATGGTGGATAATGGGGTGGAGCAGGGCATTAAGCCAGGCTTTTTCCGCCGGATCGGAAAATATGCACTCACGCAGCTGCCGACGATTCAGGGTGCTGTCAGCCTGTATCACACGGCGACCAAAATGCGCTTCGATGGCGTTTAAGGCGGGTGTATTGGGTTCTACCACCTGACGGGCAATGATATCGGCGTCGATAATCGTGATGCCGAGACGAGCAAACGCGTGCGCAACGGTGCTTTTACCACTACCGATGCCGCCGGTTAATGCGACGATATACCCCATTAAATCAGATCCTGGGAATTATTCAGTTTTAAAATCAGTTGCTTAAAATTCAAACTTACAACAGCCAATGTTTAGCTCTCTTTACCCGCTTTTTACCAGGTAAATTTATAGGATTGTAGCGTAAAAAAAGAGAATTTCGCAGTCTTGCGGAGCAGGTATTAGTGCGTATGATAGCGTCACTGGAGTTGTGCTTTTAATATATTTGCCTCTAACCCCAGGAATCCGCACATGCGTATCGAAGAAGATCTGAAGTTAGGTTTCAAAGACGTTCTTATCCGCCCTAAACGCTCTACACTGAAAAGTCGCTCAGACGTTGAACTCGAACGTCAATTCACCTTTAAGCATTCCGGTCAGACGTGGTCTGGCGTGCCGATTATCGCGGCCAACATGGACACCGTCGGGACCTTCGAGATGGCGACCGCGCTGGCGCAATTCGACATCCTTACTGCGGTACATAAACACTACAGCCCTGAGGAGTGGAATGCGTTTGTCGCCTCCGCCTCGGCTGACGTGGTGAAGCATGTGATGGTCTCGACCGGTACGTCTGATGCAGATTTCGAGAAAACCAAACAGATCCTGAACGCCAATCCGGCGCTGAATTTTGTCTGCATTGACGTGGCAAATGGTTATTCCGAGCATTTCGTCCAGTTCGTCAGCAAGGCGCGTGAAGCCTGGCCAACCAAAACCATCATCGCGGGCAACGTGGTGACCGGTGAAATGTGTGAAGAGCTGATCCTCTCCGGGGCCGACATTGTGAAAGTAGGCATTGGCCCGGGGTCCGTTTGCACCACGCGCGTGAAAACCGGTGTGGGTTATCCGCAGCTGTCTGCGGTAATTGAATGCGCTGACGCCGCGCACGGTCTGGGCGGCCAGATCATCAGCGACGGTGGCTGCACCATGCCAGGCGATGTGGCGAAAGCCTTCGGCGGCGGCGCGGACTTCGTGATGCTCGGTGGCATGCTGGCCGGCCACGAAGAGAGCGGTGGTACCGTGGTGGAAGAGAACGGTGAGAAATTCATGCTGTTCTACGGAATGAGCTCTGAATCTGCGATGACCCGTCACGTGGGTGGTGTCGCGAAATACCGTGCGGCGGAAGGCAAAACCGTTAAGCTGCCACTGCGTGGCCCGGTCGAAAACACGGCGCGCGATATCCTCGGCGGTCTGCGTTCTGCCTGCACCTACGTGGGGGCTTCCCGCCTGAAAGAGCTGACGAAACGCACGACGTTTATCCGCGTTCAGGAGCAGGAAAACCGCGTATTTAATAGCCTCTGACGGCTACGGCTGGCGCGCGTCCGTGCGCCAGCATTACCCCGCGCTCATTGCATCCCCCAGATGGAAAATTGGCAGATACATCGCCACCACCAGCGTGCCAATAATCAGACCTGTCACGACCAGTAGCAAAGGCTCAAGAAGCGCCGCCAGATTGTCTGCCTGCTGGAATGTCTGTTCCGTATGATGGCGGGCCAGATTCATCAGCATCACATCCAGTGAACCCGACACTTCTCCAGTGCGAATGAGCTGAATACACAGTGGTGTAAAAACAGAGGACTTCTGGAAGGAGGACCACACGGGCATCCCCTGTTCGATATCGCTGCGTATCTCACGGAGTTTCTCCTGCCAGTAGCCACTCTCAACGGTTTCCTCCACACTCTCCAGTCCTTGTAAAAAGGCAATCCCGGCCTGCTGGGTTAATGACAGCACGGTAAAAATTTGCCCCAGTTTTTGCCCACGCATCAGCGTGCCCATCACCGGTACGTGTAATAAGACATACTGCCAGCGCGGATGCCGCCGCAGCTTACAGGCGATGACAACCATTGCCACGAGCAGGGCCAAAAGAGTGAGGATATGCGCCTGAACCAGGGCCGCCAGCCCCATGACTGCCTGCGTGAGCAAAGGGAGCGGGGTGTTGAACGTTTTGTAGATTGCAGCAAACTCAGGCAACACCAGCGTGACCATCGCCAGCACCACGAAAACGGCCAGCGTCAGGATGATCAGCGGATAGCGCAGCGCTTTCTTCACCTTTGCACTGAGCTGCTGCTGGGATTTTTGCTGCAGCGCAAGCTGACGGCAGCAGGCTTCGAGCTTACCCGTCAGCTCACCCGTCTTCACCATCGAGACATAAAGGGGGCTAAACACCTCTGGCCATTTCTTCATGGCCTCTGACAGGGCGCAACCTTCGCTCAGGTCATCAGCAAGACTGTGCAGCAGCGCCTGCCAGTGCTTCAAAGGATGCTGTTCCGCCAGCATGTGCAGGCTTTGGGACAGCGTAAGTCCGGCCTGTAGCAGCGTGGCGAGCTGGCGAAAAATATCGTAGCAGTGTTGCACCTGCCATCGGTGTCGCTGCTGGCAGCGTTTTAGCGCCAGCGGGTGCAGCTGTTTAAGCACCAGAGCCGTGTAAGCTGCGTTACGGTCGATGGCCCAGAGGGTGCCGGTTTGCACCTCCCCCTCGGTGGTCAGGGCACGCCAGCGCCAGAGCGAATTAGCAGCCATCGGGCATTCCCAGGACGCGCAACAGCTCTTCGAGCGTGGTCAGCCCTTGCTCCACGGCCATGCAGCCGTGCTCAAACAAAGATGTCATTCCCGCCTGACGAGCGCTTGACCCAATCACCTCCGTGCTTGCTCCGCTGGCGATGGCCTGCCGCAGCGTGTCGTCGATGACGAGCACTTCAAAAATGGCTACGCGACCATAAAAACCGTGGTAGCAGCGCTCGCAACCGGTGGGTTGCCAGCGAGGAAGCGGCCGGGGCCACAGCGTGCGAGGTAATTCGGTGTGGCGGCTGGCTTCCTGTCGGCAGTACGGGCATAAACGACGCACCAGCCGCTGGGCAATCACCATCGAGAGCGCCGAAGAGATCATCCAGCGCGCGACGCCCATCTGTTGCAACCGTACCAGCGTTTCAGTCGTCGAATTAGTATGAAGGGTGGACAGCACCAGATGCCCGGTTTGCGCCGCCTTAATGGCAATTTCTGCCGTTTCGCCGTCACGAATTTCACCCACCATAATGATGTCAGGATCCTGCCTGAGCAGGGCACGCAGCACGCTCTGGAAGGTCAGCCCCGCGCGCGGATTAATCTGCGTCTGGTTTAAGCCTGCAAGCGGGATTTCAACGGGATCTTCCACGCTGCAAATATTAACGTCAGGGGTATTTCGCGCCTGTAACGCACTGTACAGCGTCACCGTTTTCCCGCTACCGGTCGGGCCGGTGACCAGAATCAACCCCTGAGGGCTGTTAAGCGCCCCGGCAAAACGGGCCTGCTGGTCTGCACTCATCCCCAGCAGTTCAAGCTCCAGTGCCTGCTGTACCTGGTGAAGCAGACGAAGCACGATTTTTTCTCCACCGCTACAGGGAAGGGTTGCGATACGAAAAGAGACGGGGACGCTTGCCAGCTCCACCGTAAACTGACCGTCCTGCGGCAGGCGGCGCTCCGCAATATCCAGTTGGCCCAGCACCTTCAGGCGTGCGGCAAGCGTCGTACCGAGGGCGGCGGAAACCGGCGGTTGCGGGTAGAGAACACCGTCGATTCGCAAACGGATCTGGTAGCCGTGCTCAGTCGGTTCAATATGGATGTCAGAAGCCCGCTGGTTCACTGCCTGCTGCAACGTTGTACTGAGCACGTCAGCGGCTGAGTTTGGCACTATTCCCGGCAGGTGTGATGATGAGAGGGACTGAAGCCGTTTTTCCATCCGTTCGGCCGTCCAGCACTCAATATCAATACGTTTCTGCGTGGCGAAGCGTAACGCTTCCATCAGCTCAGAGGCAGGATTACCCACCACCGCAATGCTGATCATCTCGGTGTCGCTTGCGAGTAGCAGTGCGTGATGGCGCTGACAGAGCGTCATAAGCTGTTCGGTGTTCATTGTCCACTCCTGTCAGTTGTTGTCGAAGCGGAAAACATCTTCACAGGCTTGTCTGAGCGCCGTGTCGGACGCAATGTTGCAGGCACGCGTCCAGCCCGTCATACCGTTACCGTCGCTCCAGATCGGTGTCATGAGCACTTCAAGTCCGTTAAGGCTTTCCTGCCCTGTTAACGATACGACCCCCTTCGCCACGCTCATCGCTGAAACGTAACGCGTGGTAGTCGGGGAGGGGATGCCATTGGTTCCTGCGTCGCAGCGATCCACACCACCACGATCCAGGGCGCAAAGCTCAATAGCGGTGCGGTAGGGAATGAACGTTTGCAGCATATCGGTGAGCGCTGCTTTTCGCAGGTAGTTCTGATAGGCCGGGATGCCAATCGCGCTCAGGATGGCAATAATGCCAATGACCACCATTAGCTCAATCAGGGTAAATCCTTGTTGTCTGTTCATATCTGCTCCTTACGTTAAGTGGCGCTACTGTGGCAGTACCGGCGCGCAGAAACGAGGGGCAAAAGCGCGAACGTGAAAGGACTTTCAGGGAAATGATTCAGTGTTGCAGAGAAGGACAGCGTAATTGCGAGCGGTTTCGTATTTCCCCTCTCCGGGCGGAGAGGGGAAGATCAGTTATTTGAAGCGCATCGAGAGGTCCAGGGCACGTACGTGCTTGGTCAGGGCGCCAACGGAGATATAATCGACGCCGGTTTCAGCAAATTCGCGGAGGGTGTCGAACGTCACGTTGCCGGACACCTCAAGTTGCGCCTGGCCGTTTGTGCGTTTGACCGCTTCACGCATCTGCTCCGTGTCGAAGTTATCGAGCATGATGATGTCAGCCCCCGCTTTAATGGCCTCGTCCAGCTCATCCAGCGTTTCCACTTCCACTTCGACCGGCACATCCGGATGCAGCCAGAAGGCTTTTTCCACGGCCTGACGTACCGAGCCAGAGGCAATAATGTGGTTCTCTTTGATCAGGAAGGCATCGGATAGCCCCAGACGATGGTTGGCGCCGCCACCGCAGAGCACGGCGTATTTCAGCGCGGTGCGCAGGCCCGGCAGGGTTTTACGGGTATCCAGCAGCTGCGTGCGGGTGCCTGCCAGCAGGTCAACGTAGCGGCGTACTTCACTGGCAACGCCAGAGAGCGTTTGCACAAAATTGAGCGCGGTGCGTTCACCGGTCAGCAAGACGCGGGACGGGCCGTCCAGCTCGAACAGTGGCTGATTTGCCGTGACCGCATCACCGTCCTCAACGTGCCATGTTATCTGCACCTCGTCGCCCGCCAGCTGGGTAAAGACCTCCTCAACCCAGCGTTTGCCGCAGAAAACCCCCGCTTCGCGGGTGATGACTACCGCGTGCGACCGTGTCTCTTTTGGCAACAATTGGGCGGTAATATCGTTATCGGCGCTGACGTCACCGCCGAGGTCTTCTCTCAGGGCATGGGCAACGCTTGCCGGGATATCACTATTAATACGTTCCAGAAGCGCGTCACGTCGGTGGTCGGGGTTATAGCGGCGAGGCGGCATGATAAAACTCCAAATTGGTAACGAATCATAATATTGAAACATGCTACTCTGAACCGAGTAACAGCACCATAGATAAGGAGTTCCAGCATGTTGTTAGAAAACGGATGGCTGGTGGACGCGCGACATGTACCGTCGCCGCACCACGATTGCCGCCCGGAGGATGAAAAGCCCACACTGCTGGTGGTTCACAACATAAGTCTCCCGCCAGGTGAGTTTGGCGGTCCGTGGATCGACGCGTTATTCACAGGAACGATAGATCCCGATGCTCATCCTTACTTTGCTGAGATTGCGCATTTGCGCGTATCGGCGCACTGCCTGATCCGCCGTGATGGCGAAGTGGTTCAGTATGTTCCTTTTGATAAGCGAGCCTGGCATGCCGGCGTGTCGATGTATCAGGGGCGCGAGCGGTGCAATGATTTCTCCATTGGAATTGAACTGGAAGGAACGGACACCACGCCTTACACCGATGCGCAATATCAGAAACTGGTTGCTGTGACGCAAACTTTAGTGGGGCTTTATCCCGCCATTGCAGACAATATTACGGGGCACAGCGACATCGCCCCCGAAAGAAAAACCGACCCCGGCCCGGCGTTTGACTGGTCCCGGTTTCACGCCATGCTTACCACGTCGTCAGATAAGGAGATAACATGACGTTGTTTACCATGCTGCTGGTTATGATCGCCGAACGCCTGTTTAAGCTCGGCGAGCACTGGCATCTGGATCATCGGCTGGAAGTGTTATTCCGCCGGATCAGGCATTTTTCCATGCTACGCACGCTGCTTATGACGGCAGGTGTGATGGTGATTACGTTCCTGTTGCTACGCTCACTTTACGGCCTCTTTTTCAACGTGCCGCTGCTGGTGGTATGGATACTGCTGGGCGTGTTGTGTATTGGCGCGGGCAAGGTGCGTTTGCACTATCACGCGTATCTGAAAGCTGCTTCCCGGGATGATGTCCACGCGCGCGGCGCGATGGCGAGCGAGCTGACGATGATCCACGGCGTACCGCCGGACTGCGATGAACGCGAATTTCTGCGCGAGCTACAAAACGCGCTGCTGTGGATTAACTTCCGTTACTACCTGGCGCCGCTGTTCTGGTTTGTGGTGGGCGGTCCATGGGGACCGGTACTGCTGATGGGCTATGCTTTTCTGCGCGCCTGGCAGACCTGGCTTGCCCGCTACCTTACGCCGCATGAACGTCTCCAGTCCGGCATTGATGCCATTCTGCACGTGCTCGACTGGCTTCCGGTGCGACTGGTCGGCGTGGTCTATGCCCTCATCGGTCACGGTGAAAAGGCGTTGCCAGCGTGGTTTGCCTCCCTTGCAGACCGCCATACCGCGCAGTATCAGGTCTTAACCCGACTGGCTCAATTCTCGCTGGCTCGCGAGCCGCACACGAATAAAGTCGAAACGCCTAAAGCTGCCGTCTCGATGGCGAAAAAAACGTCGTTTGTGGTGGTGGTGATTGTGGCGTTGCTGACGATTTACGGCACGCTGGTCTGACCCAGCGCGCCGAAGCCGTTACAGCGTATCCGCAGGCGGGATGCCGAAATCAGGCATCCCGTTGTCGTCCCAGCGGACGAGCTTCAGGCGAGTGTGGCGATTCGGATCGTAAAGCGGATCGCCTTCAATTTCAGTGTAGTTTCGCGCGTGGTAGACCAGCACATCGTCGCCTTCCGGCGTCTGCGTAAAGCTGTTATGGCCTGGTCCATACTGACGGTTTTCGTAGCTGGTGACGAACACCGGGCGCGGGGATTTATGCCAGTTAGCCGGGTTTTGCGGATCGGCATCTACGTCTATCCACAGTAATCCCATGCAGTAATTCTCGTCGGTGGCGCTGGCGGAATAGCTGATAAATAGCTTATCGCCATGGAACAGCACCGCCGGGCCTTCGTTGACCCAGAATCCGCGGCACTCCCAGTCATATTCCGGTTTACTGAGCATCACCGGCTCGCCTTTCAGCGTCCACGGATTTTCCATTTCACACAGGTAAAGATTGGAGTTACCGGAAATGTCCGGGGCTTTTTGCGCCCACAGATACCAGCGTTTGCCCTGATGCACAAAGGTAGTGGCATCCAGCGCGAAGGTGTCAAACGGGGTTTTGATTTGCCCTTTTTCCACCCACGTACCGGTGAGCGGATCGCGATCTGCGCATTCAATGGCGAACATGCGATGCTGGAACATCCCGAGTTCGTCGAGCGCCTGGGTATGTGTGGCGGCAAAGTAGATGTACCACTTGCCGTCGATATGATGCAGTTCCGGTGCCCAGATCAGCTGGCTCATCGGGCCGGTGTCGGGCTTGCGCCAGACAACTACCTCTTCGGCATTGCCTAAATCTTCCAGCGAGTCCGCGCGGCGGATCGCCAGCCGGTCATACTCCGGCACGGAGGCGATAAAGTAATATTGTCCTTCGTGACGCAGGATATACGGGTCGGCGCGTTGTTCAATAAACGGGTTTGGCCAGGTTTGCATTCGGCTTTCCTTATTTAGTCTCAGCGGCTTTAAATTCCTGATAGTCGCTCAGTTCACGATAGTTGGTGCGACGCTTCTCCAGATCGGACTGGATTTGCTTCATGGTCTCACGGTCCACTTTCAGCAGACGTACAACGCCCGCGGTAATTAAATATCCAATGCCAGGAATGACGGTAAAGAGCAGCACAATGCCGTTGATGGCATCCGCGCTCTGCGCTTTTGCGCCCGCGTCATAACCGTACCAGGAGAGCAGGAAGCCAACCATCGCCCCGGCAATCGCCAGACCCAGCTTCAGGAAGAAGATGTTGCCGGAGAAGCTTATCCCGGTGATACGTTTCCCGGTTTTCCATTCACCGTAGTCGTCCACGTCGGCCATCAGTGACCAGTGCAGAGGGGATGGGATCTGGTGCAGGATATTCAGCAGGACGTAAAGCACAACAATGGTTGTCGTCGCTTTCGGGTCGAAGAAGTAGAAGGCGCAGGAGAAAATCGCCAGCGCGATGTTGGTCCAGAAGAAGACCTTCAGCTTGCACCAGCGGTCGGTCAGCACTTTCGCCAGCATACTGCCGAACATCATGCCGACAACGCCCAGGCTGATAAACAGCGTGGCGAAATGGGTGCTTTGCCCCATTACCCAGGTGACGTAATACATGGTGGCCGCCATGCGGATAAAGCCCGGGCAGACGTTGCAGAGCGTCAGAAGCAGGATGCGCACCCACTGGTCATTCTTCCACACATCCTTCAGGTCGTTTTTCAGTTCGTCATGGGTTTGTACCGCCGGGCGAACGCGCTCGCGCACCGTGGCGAAGCAGAACAGGAACATGCAAGTACCAATCAGCGCCAGCACGGTCATCGCCATCTGGTAGCCTTTGGCTTTGTTATCCCCACCGAACCAGTCAGCCATTGGCAGGAGCGTAAGCGACAGCAGCAGCGTGGCGATACCGACCATAACAAAACGATAGGACTGGCAGGCTACGCGCTCTTTTGGGTCGTTGGTGATCACGCCACCGAGCGAGCAGTACGGAATGTTGATGGCGGTATAGGTCAGCGACAGCAGGAAGTAGGTGACAAATGCATAGATAACTTTGCTGTTATAGCTCCACTCTGGGGTGGTGAACATCAGGATGCTGAACAGCGCATAGGGGAAGGCAATCCACAGTAGCCATGGACGAAATCGGCCATATTTGCTGCGGGTACGGTCGGCAATCGCGCCCATGATTGGGTCCGTTACGGCGTCAATCACGCGAACGGACAGCAGCAGTACCCCAACCAGCGCAGGCGCCAGACCAAAAATATCCGTATAAAAATAGTTAACAAATAACATGATGGCGCCAAAGATAATGTTGCATCCGGCGTCACCCATGCCATAGCCGATCTTTTCTTTTACTGACAGTTTGTTGTTATCCATCGACAGATCTCCGGGTTTCGGTATGGAGAGAATTATTCGCTGGCAAACGGATATATGCGTTGCAATATAAGGGCGGTGATATGGAGGATTTTGCTGTTGGCGTGAATTTGTGAGGAAGGTAACAAGACGCTGTACCCGCAACCGCGGGTACAGCGAGAAAACACTTAGTGCGCTTTCACCGTTTTGGCATTTTTCTGTTTCACCATATAGCCCACGCCGAGGATCGCAATCCACACCGGGATGAGGTAGACGGAAATCGCCATGCCTGGCGTGATGAGCATGATGACCAGCACGGCCGCCATGAACAGCAGGCAAACCCAGTTCCCCAGCGGATAGAGCAGGGCAGGGAAGCGCGTGGTTACGCCCTGCTGCTGCTTGGCGCGGCGGAACTTGATGTGCGCGAGGCTAATCATCGCCCAGTTGATCACCAGCGCGGAAACCACCAACGCCATCAGCAGGCCGAAGGCCGATTCCGGTGCCAGGTAGTTAATCAGAACGCAAAGCGCCGTCACGACCGCCGACACGATAATGGTGTTAACCGGTACGCCACGTTTATCAACGGTAAGCAGCGCTTTCGGTGCGTTGCCCTGTTGCGCCAGGCCGAACAGCATACGGCTGTTGCAGTAAACGCAGCTGTTATAAACAGAGAGCGCGGCGGTCAGCACTACGACGTTAAGCGCGTTCGCCACGAAGGTGTCGCCCAGCTCGTGGAAGATCAGCACAAACGGGCTGGTATCCGCCGTGACGCGTGTCCATGGCAGCAGGGAGAGCAGGACCGCCAGGGAGCCCACGTAGAAGATCAGAATACGGTAGATAACCTGATTTGTGGCTTTCGGGATGCTCTGCTCCGGGTTGTCGGCTTCCGCGGCGGTGATGCCCACCAGCTCCAGACCGCCGAAGGAGAACATAATGATCGCCATCATCATTACCAGGCCGGTCATGCCGTGCGGCAGGAACCCGCCCTGTTCCCAGAGGTTGCGCACGGTTGCCTGCGGGCCACCGTTGCCGCTGAAGAGCAGCCAGCCGCCAAAAATGATCATCGCTACAACGGCAATTACTTTGATAATGGCGAACCAGAACTCCATTTCTCCAAACACTTTCACGTTGGTCAGGTTAATGGCGTTGATCAGCACGAAGAAGACTGCCGCAGACGCCCAGGTGGGGATCTCCGGGTACCAGAATTGAATGTATTTACCGACGGCGGTGAGTTCCGCCATAGCAACCAGCACGTAAAGAACCCAGTAGTTCCATCCAGAGGCGAAGCCCGCAAAGCTGCCCCAGTATTTATAGGCAAAGTGGCTAAAAGAGCCTGCAACCGGCTCCTCAACGACCATTTCCCCTAACTGGCGCATAATCAAAAACGCAATGAAACCTGCAATCGCGTAACCCAGAATAATGCCCGGACCGGCCGACTGGATAACGGACGCACTGCCCAGAAACAGGCCAGTACCAATAGCACCGCCCAGGGCGATGAGCTGAATATGGCGGTTTTTAAGGCCGCGCTTTAGCTGATCGCCATGCTGTTGAGCTTCCATTTGAAACCTCGTGTGTGGTTGTTATGTTCACGCTGTGCGTGTGTAATTATGAAAGTCCATATTCTGTATTTATTTCTTTACGGTTAACGATACCGAAAAAAGCGGAGATGGCTTCCGTTAGCGCCAGAATAGTGGTAAGTGCCAGCGAATGCACCTGCTTTATGAAGGGATGATGACGACTTGAATAAAAAGAAACCAATTGTAAATCGGTACGTTAAACCCTCATACCCCAACCTATAGAATAGAAATGCGTCATAAGTGGACGAATTTTCATATTTTGCCTTGTTGAATCGCTTCAGATTGCAAAATCCCTCGTTTAAATATGGTTAAAACTGCCCCTTTGGGAGTAACCATTTCATTTGTGCAAAGTTACATTCCTGAAACGTTAGTTCTGTAAGGTTGTTAAAATGTGCCGGGTTTCCTGATTTCAATCAAAACCAATATGGACAGAAGGTGAATACTTTGTTACTTTAGCGATACGAACATGAAATTGGTAAGACCAATTGACTCCGGGCAAAAAGGCGTAAGACAGGGAATATGGCCTACAGCAAAATTCGCCAACCAAAACTTTCCGATGTGATTGAGCAGCAGCTGGAGTTTTTGATTCTCGAAGGGACACTGCGCCCGGGCGAGAAACTCCCGCCAGAACGCGAGCTGGCAAAACAGTTCGACGTTTCACGCCCCTCTCTGCGTGAGGCGATTCAACGTCTCGAAGCAAAGGGCCTGTTGCTCCGTCGTCAGGGTGGCGGAACCTTTGTGCAAAACAGCCTGTGGCAGAGCTTCAGCGACCCGCTGGTAGAACTTCTCTCTGACCACCCAGAATCCCAGTTTGATCTGCTTGAGACCCGTCACGCGCTGGAAGGTATCGCGGCCTATTACGCCGCCCTTCGCAGCACTGATGAAGACCGCGTACGTATTCGCGAGCTGCATCAGGCCATTGAACGGGCACAGCAGTCCGGCGACTTAGACGCCGAATCCAGCGCCGTTGTCCAGTATCAAATTGCCGTCACCGAAGCAGCGCACAACGTGGTGCTCCTCCATCTGCTACGCTGCATGGAGCCCATGCTGGCCCAGAACGTTCGTCAGAATTTTGAATTGTTGTATGCCCGTCGGGAGATGCTCCCGCTGGTAAGCAACCATCGCACCCGAGTATTCGAGGCGATAATGGCCGGGGAACCGGAGCAGGCGCGTGAAGCGTCGCACCGCCATCTGGCTTTCATTGAGGAAATCTTGCTGGACCGCAGCCGTGAACAATCGCGTCGCGAGCGTTCATTGCGCCGCATACAGCAACGAAAGGATTAAGCGCCAGGTACTTTTAGAGCGCGGCAACTAAACGCAGAACCTGTCTTATTGTGTTCTTAACCGAGAGCACAATGGGACAGGTTCCAGACAAATCAACGTATTAGATAGATAAGGAATACCCCCATGTCAGAACGTCTCCAAAATGACGTGGATCCGATCGAAACTCGCGACTGGCTACAGGCGATCGAATCGGTCATCCGTGAAGAAGGTGTTGAGCGTGCTCAGTATCTGATTGATCAGCTGCTTTCAGAAGCGCGCAAAGGCGGCGTGAAAGTGGCTTCAGGTGCAGGGGCTAGCAACTACGTAAACACGATTGCCGTCGAAGACGAACCGGAATACCCGGGCAATCTGGATCTGGAACGCCGTATCCGTTCTGCTATCCGCTGGAACGCTATCATGACCGTTCTGCGCGCATCCAAGAAAGATCTGGAACTGGGTGGCCACATGGCGTCCTTCCAGTCCTCTGCGACCGTTTACGAAGTGTGCTTCAACCACTTCTTCCGTGCAGCCAACGAGAAAGACGGCGGCGATCTGGTGTACTTCCAGGGCCACATCTCTCCGGGCATCTATGCACGTGCTTTCCTGGAAGGTCGTCTGACTGAAGAGCAGATGAACAACTTCCGTCAGGAAGTTCACGGTAAGGGTCTGTCTTCTTATCCGCACCCTAAACTGATGCCTGAGTTCTGGCAGTTCCCGACCGTATCTATGGGTCTGGGTCCAATTGGTGCAATCTATCAGGCTAAATTCCTGAAGTACCTGGAACACCGTGGTCTGAAAGACACCTCTGAGCAGACCGTTTACGCCTTCCTGGGCGACGGTGAAATGGATGAGCCAGAATCTAAAGGCGCGATCACCATCGCGACCCGTGAGAAGCTGGACAACCTGTGCTTCATCATCAACTGTAACCTGCAACGTCTGGATGGTCCGGTAACCGGTAACGGCAAGATCATTAACGAACTGGAAGGCATCTTCGCGGGTGCAGGCTGGAACGTGATCAAAGTCATGTGGGGCGGTCGTTGGGATGAGCTGCTGCGTAAAGACACCAGCGGTAAACTGATCCAGCTGATGAACGAAACCGTTGACGGCGACTACCAGACCTTCAAATCCAAAGACGGTGCCTACGTTCGTGAGCACTTCTTCGGCAAATATCCTGAAACCGCAGCCCTGGTTGCAGACTGGACTGACGAGCAGATCTGGGCGCTGAACCGCGGTGGTCACGATCCGAAGAAAGTTTACGCTGCACTGAAAAAAGCGCAGGAAACCAAAGGTAAAGCGACTGTGATCCTGGCCCACACCATCAAAGGTTACGGCATGGGTGATACCGCAGAAGGTAAAAACATCGCTCACCAGGTTAAGAAAATGAACATGGACGGCGTGCGTTATATCCGCGACCGTTTCAACGTTCCAGTGACCGATGAGCAGGTAGAAAACCTGTCTTACATCACCTTCCCGGAAGGGTCTGAAGAGCACAAGTACCTGCACGAACGTCGTCAGGCGCTGAAAGGCTACCTGCCTGCTCGTCAGCCTAACTTCACCGAGAAGCTGGAACTGCCAGCCCTGGAAGACTTCTCTCAGCTGCTGGAAGAGCAGAACAAAGAGATCTCTACCACTATCGCTTTCGTTCGTGCCCTGAACGTGATGCTGAAGAACAAGTCAATCAAAGATCGTCTGGTTCCAATCATCGCCGACGAAGCGCGTACTTTCGGTATGGAAGGTCTGTTCCGTCAGATCGGTATCTACAGCCCGAACGGCCAGCAGTACACCCCGCAGGACCGTGAGCAGGTTGCATACTACAAAGAAGACGAGAAAGGTCAGATCCTGCAGGAAGGTATCAACGAGCTGGGCGCAGGCGCATCCTGGCTGGCTGCTGCGACCTCTTACAGCACCAACAACCTGCCGATGATCCCGTTCTACATCTACTACTCCATGTTCGGGTTCCAGCGTATCGGTGATCTGTGCTGGCAGGCAGGCGACCAGCAGGCTCGCGGCTTCCTGATCGGTGGTACTTCTGGTCGTACGACCCTGAACGGTGAAGGTCTGCAGCACGAAGATGGTCACAGCCACATTCAGTCTCTGACTATCCCTAACTGTATCTCTTACGACCCGTCTTACGCGTATGAAGTGGCAGTCATCATGCATGACGGTCTGCAGCGCATGTACGGTGAAGCGCAAGAGAACGTTTACTACTACATCACCACCCTGAACGAAAACTACCACATGCCGGCAATGCCAGCAGGTGCCGAGGAAGGTATCCGTAAAGGTATCTACAAACTCGAAACCATCGAAGGTAGCAAAGGTAAAGTTCAGCTGCTGGGCTCCGGTTCTATCCTGCGTCACGTTCGTGAAGCAGCGCAGATCCTGGCGAAAGACTACGGTGTGGGTTCCGATGTGTACTCTGTGACCTCCTTCACTGAACTGGCGCGTGATGGCCAGGATTGTGAGCGCTGGAACATGCTGCACCCAATGGAAACCCCACGCGTTCCGTACATCGCTCAGGTGATGAACGACGCGCCAGCGGTGGCGTCTACTGACTATATGAAACTGTTCGCTGAGCAGGTTCGTACTTACGTTCCAGCTGATGATTATCGCGTACTGGGTACTGACGGCTTCGGTCGTTCTGACAGCCGCGAAAACCTGCGTCACCACTTCGAAGTTGATGCTTCCTACGTGGTAGTAGCAGCACTGGGCGAACTGGCTAAACGTGGCGAAATCGATAAGAAAGTGGTTGCGGACGCAATCACCAAATTCAACATCGATGCAGATAAAGTTAACCCGCGTCTGGCGTAAGAGGTAAAAGAATAATGGCTATCGAAATCAATGTACCGGACATCGGGGCTGATGAAGTTGAAATCACCGAGATCCTGGTCAAAGTAGGCGACAAAGTTGAAGCTGAACAGTCGCTGATCACCGTAGAAGGCGACAAAGCCTCTATGGAAGTCCCGTCTCCTCAGGCTGGCATCGTTAAAGAGATCAAAGTCTCTGTTGGCGATAAAACCGAGACTGGCAAACTGATCATGATTTTCGATTCCGCCGACGGTGCAGCAGCTGCTGCACCTGCGCAGGAAGAGAAGAAAGAAGCCGCTCCTGCTGCTGCTCCAGCAGCGGCCGCGGCAGCGAAAGAAGTAAATGTGCCTGACATCGGCGGTGACGAAGTTGAAGTTACCGAAATCCTGGTGAAAGTGGGCGACACCGTTGCGGCTGAGCAGTCACTGATCACCGTAGAAGGCGACAAAGCCTCTATGGAAGTGCCAGCACCGTTCGCCGGTACCGTTAAAGAGATCAAGATCAACACCGGCGACAAAGTGTCTACCGGCTCGCTGATCATGGTCTTCGAAGTGGCGGGTGCAGCACCTGCCGCTGCGCCTGCTCAGGCTGCTGCTCCGGCTCCGGCCGCTGCACCAGCGGCTGCTGGCGGCGCGAAAGACGTTAACGTACCGGATATCGGCGGTGACGAAGTTGAAGTGACCGAAGTGATGGTGAAAGTGGGCGACAAAGTTGCCGCTGAACAGTCACTGATCACCGTTGAAGGCGACAAAGCTTCTATGGAAGTGCCTGCGCCGTTCGCCGGTACCGTTAAAGAGATCAAAATCAGCACCGGCGACAAAGTGTCTACCGGCTCTCTGATCATGGTCTTCGAAGTGGAAGGCGCAGCGCCTGCCGCCGCTCCGGCTGCCGCGGCTGCTCCGGCACCTGCTGCTGCACCGGCTCAGGCTGCTAAACCTGCTGCTGCTAAAGCAGAAAAATCTGAGTTCGCTGAAAACGACGCTTACGTCCACGCGACTCCGCTGATTCGTCGCCTGGCGCGCGAATTCGGTGTGAACCTGGCGAAAGTGAAGGGCACCGGCCGTAAAGGTCGTATCCTGCGTGAAGACGTTCAGGCTTACGTGAAAGACGCGGTGAAACGCGCCGAAGCTGCACCTGCGGCAGCCGCTGGCGGCGGTATCCCGGGCATGCTGCCATGGCCGAAAGTGGACTTCAGCAAGTTCGGTGAAATCGAAGAAGTGGAGCTGGGCCGTATCCAGAAAATCTCTGGTGCTAACCTGAGCCGTAACTGGGTGATGATCCCGCACGTTACGCACTTCGATAAGACCGATATCACCGATCTGGAAGCGTTCCGTAAACAGCAGAACGCCGAAGCCGAGAAGCGTAAGCTGGACGTGAAATTCACCCCAGTGGTCTTCATCATGAAAGCCGTTGCCGCTGCTCTGGAGCAGATGCCACGCTTCAACAGCTCCCTGTCCGAAGACGGCCAGAAGCTGACGCTGAAGAAATACATCAACATCGGTGTTGCGGTTGATACGCCAAATGGTCTGGTGGTTCCGGTCTTCAAAGACGTGAACAAGAAGAGCATTACCGAGCTGTCCCGTGAACTGACCACCATCTCCAAAAAAGCGCGTGATGGTAAGCTAACTGCCGGCGAAATGCAGGGCGGCTGCTTCACTATCTCCAGCATCGGCGGCCTGGGTACCACCCACTTCGCGCCGATTGTAAACGCGCCGGAAGTGGCTATCCTCGGTGTGTCCAAGTCCGCGATGGAGCCGGTGTGGAATGGCAAAGAGTTCGTGCCGCGTCTGATGATGCCAATCTCTCTGTCCTTCGACCACCGCGTAATCGACGGGGCTGATGGTGCGCGTTTCATCACCATCATCAACAACACCCTGAGCGACATTCGCCGCCTGGTGATGTAATCGAAAAGCCGGCCAGTCGGCCGGCTTTTTTCTGATAATCTCATGGGGTTTTTGAGGTTATTGGTGAAAGCGATAATTCGTGAGCCGTTTGTTGTTTCAAAATTGTTAACAATTTTGTAAAATACGGGCGGATAGAACGACCCGGTGGACGACGGGTATACATTAAGAGGTCATGATGAGCACAGAAATCAAAACTCAGGTCGTAGTACTTGGGGCAGGCCCGGCAGGTTACTCCGCAGCATTTCGCGCCGCGGATTTAGGTCTGGAAACCGTCATCGTAGAACGTTACAGCACCCTCGGCGGTGTTTGTCTGAACGTCGGCTGTATCCCTTCTAAAGCGCTGCTGCACGTAGCGAAAGTAATCGAAGAAGCCAAAGCGCTGGCTGAACACGGTATCGTCTTCGGCGAGCCGAAAACCGATATCGACAAAATTCGTACCTGGAAAGAGAAAGTTATCACTCAGCTGACCGGCGGTCTGGCGGGTATGGCCAAAGGCCGTAAAGTGAAAGTGGTAAACGGTCTGGGTAAATTCACCGGTGCGAACACCCTGGAAGTGGAAGGCGAAAACGGCAAAACCGTGATCAACTTCGACAACGCGATCATCGCGGCAGGCTCTCGCCCAATCGAACTGCCATTCATTCCACATGAAGATCCACGCGTGTGGGATTCCACCGATGCGCTGGAGCTGAAAACCGTTCCTAAGCGTCTGCTGGTTATGGGCGGCGGTATCATCGGTCTGGAAATGGGTACTGTGTACCATGCGCTGGGTTCAGAGATCGACGTGGTTGAAATGTTCGACCAGGTTATCCCGGCAGCCGACAAAGATATCGTTAAAGTCTTCACCAAACGCATCAGCAAGAAATTCAACCTGATGCTGGAAACCAAAGTGACTGCCGTTGAAGCGAAAGAAGACGGTATTTACGTTTCCATGGAAGGCAAAAAAGCCCCATCCGAACCACAGCGTTACGACGCCGTGCTGGTGGCTATCGGCCGTGTGCCGAACGGTAAAAATCTCGACGCGGGCAAAGCTGGCGTGGAAGTGGACGACCGTGGCTTCATCCGCGTTGACAAACAGCTGCGTACCAACGTGCCGCACATCTTTGCTATCGGCGATATCGTCGGTCAGCCAATGCTGGCGCACAAAGGTGTTCACGAAGGTCATGTTGCCGCTGAAGTTATCGCCGGCATGAAGCATTACTTCGATCCGAAAGTGATCCCATCTATCGCGTATACCGAGCCAGAAGTTGCATGGGTTGGTCTGACTGAGAAAGAAGCGAAAGAGAAAGGCATCAGCTACGAAACTGCCACCTTCCCGTGGGCTGCTTCTGGCCGTGCTATCGCGTCCGACTGCGCAGACGGTATGACCAAACTGATCTTCGACAAAGAGACTCACCGCGTCATCGGTGGTGCGATTGTCGGTACCAATGGCGGCGAGCTGCTGGGTGAAATCGGTCTGGCTATCGAAATGGGCTGCGACGCAGAAGACATCGCGCTGACCATCCACGCACACCCGACTCTGCATGAGTCCGTGGGCCTGGCGGCAGAAGTGTTTGAAGGTAGCATTACTGACCTGCCAAACGCGAAAGCGAAGAAGAAATAAGTTTCTTCAGATGAAAAAAGCGGCCTCAGGCCGCTTTTTTTATGCGCTGCGTTCAGGGTGTGACAGGCTGCCAGGTCTTATCCGGCTGGTATTCACTAAGAGCCTGCGCTTTCTGCGCCGAATCGTTGCCGAGATCTGCCTGATAAACCGCGTCATCCTGGTTAATTACAAAGCTCATTACCCCCGTCTGACCGTAGTTCACCGGCCAGGCGATCATTGCAAATCCTTTCTCATCCGGCAGGATGCGGAATCGGTAACCATGGTAACCCGCCCCCGACTGTGGAGGACTGAACGCCGGACCCAGTGGGCTGGGCGTTTCACCGGGAGCGACGGGCCAGTACAGTCCATCCTTTTTACCTTCAGAACTGACTATCTTCTGCGCGTACTTTTGGTTCATCGCAAAATAGCTCTGCTGGGCATCAACATAGGCGTGAAGCGCTTCGATGGCTGCGAGTTCGTTGCGCCCGATTTCGCGGGTCAGGATCTCTTCTGCGGCTTCCTGCATATCAAACTGCCAGCCAGATGCCGTTTTGACCACCGGGATCGGTAGCTGCCAGCCGTTATCGCCCACCACCAGGTGCGCCAAGTTGCCACTGATGACGGTTTTATGATGAACGTTCCAGTCGCGCAGGAAGCGATCGACCGCATCAGGATCAACGCCTTCGGGCGGCAGAAAATCGCGCCAGTTTTCACCGAGCAAATTGTTCATCGCACTTTCATTTTGCTCGCTGATGGCGCTTGCCAGCGCACTGGTCGCCTGTTCTGGCGAACTGAACGATTGCTGTGCCATGACGGTCGCCGAGACCATGAACAACACCATTCCACTGAGTAATTGACGTTTCATGTCGGCTCCCTTAACGATGACGGAATTCATGGCGTTCAGCGCGTTCGCCAGTGAGCTGGCGCGGCTGATGTTGACGAGTAGCGAGCTGCCGGCTTTGCGCCCCGCGCTGCTGCTGGGCTTGCCAGTTCGCGGAGCGGCTGTCGTTGCCGCTCAGGGCATTGGCCCGATGCAGCCTGGCTGGCTGCTGTACCGTCTGTGAAACCCGCTTCTCCTGTCTGTGCATGTCAGTCTGATGATGTACACGCTGCGGCGTGCTCGTCCGTTTTACGGCCTGCGGCCTGGTGTCATATCCACGATAGTTATTTCGCTGCGAGATCTGCTTCAACTGTTGCGTTGAGGCCAGACGTTGAGCATCCCGCGTGGCTGTATGTACTGAGTGTGGGAGGGTTTTACCCGTTGATTGTTCCATCTGGCTGAGAGCGGCCTGGCGCTGGCTGTCGCGATTGACTGGTTTTTGCTGCGTCGCGCTTAGCCCGGTGGCTGTATGTGTAGAGTGGAAGCGGTTAGCCAGCTGGTTATTCGGGTAAGGCACGCCTTCACGATAGGCAGGATTGTGCTGCCAGGTGTGGTTATTACCGTTCAGGTGCTGCCCGCTGATTCTGTTGAAATTATCCACGTTGATATTGATGTTGTTATCACCGTTGCGGTTATAACCGCCGTGATTGTCCCAGTCATCATCGTGATGATGGTGATCCCAGTCGTCATCATCCCAGTCAATATTGCTGAAAATGGCGTAGGTTGTAGCGACCCCGAGGCTAAAACCTAATCCTTTAACCAGACTGTCCGTGAATTGCTCGCCGGGTGAGGGCGGAAGATAGACCGGCGGGTAAGCGGTGTTAGGCCAGGTACCATAAACCGTATTCGGGTTATACGTAGGGACGTAAACCACCTGTGGATCGGCGGATTCAATTTTGATCACCGTTGGGCTGGTAGGCGTTGCGGTTGTCGTGGTTTTTGTCGATGCAGGTTTCGTGACGGTGGTGACCGTCTGCTGCGGTGTGGATTGCAGCGCACCCGTTTGTTGGGCCAGCAGGCGCAGCCGCTGTACGGAATCCATCACATCTTTCGGCTGTGCAAGGAAGGCGTCTCCCAGATTTTGTACCCATGGCGGATTTTCGCCCATCAACGACATCAGCTGAGGAAACGCAACCAGGGATTTTACGCTGGGATCCCACGGCTGGGTGGCTACCGCCTGCAGGGCGGCATCACCCTGCATTTTAGGATTGTCTTTCGACCACTGCGCGGCCTGAATAACATTTGACGGGTAGGTCGACGCCATCAAGATTTGCGACAGCAGGGCATCCGGGTAAAGCGCGACAGGGGCAACCCATTGGTCGATTTGCGCCGCAGTGTAGACCGGGGCAGCGACGGGCGCAGGCTGGGCTACCGGTGCGCCAGGTTGTTGTGTAACCGGAGCAGGCGTAGCAGGTTCCGTTGCGCGACTTTTAACGTACATGACACCCGAGGCGGCAAACAGCCCCGCACTGCAAAGCAGAACAAGAAGATGTGGCTTAAAAGGCAACTTCATAGATTGACTCCAACGAGACGAGTGCAGTGCCGTGAGGCGTTGCTGTTGCCGCGAGTATCATTCACTCGTGTTTTACAGTTTTGACTATTGTTGGGAAACCAACCGGAGCGTCCGGATAAAGAGTGTGAGTATTTATTACACAATTATATCGGATAGCTGAAAAGGCGACGGGAAAGAGGATAAGATTCGCCTCGTCTCCCCGCTACACCATGCTTAACGATTCAGCAAATAATTTAATGTTGCTTTTTTGTAAACAGATTAACACTGTGCAGAAATCCTGCTATGCTGCCCGACGCGGTATCGGGCATTTACCCTACAAACTGCTGTCTCACAGGAGCGTGAAGAGAACGCCCGCCGCATATGACAATGAGAGCGAGGAGAACCGTCGTGCTAGAAGAATACCGTAAGCACGTAGCAGAACGTGCCGCCGAGGGAATTGTACCCAAACCTTTAGATGCAACCCAAATGGCCGCGCTCGTCGAGCTGCTGAAGAACCCGCCTGAGGGCGAAGAAGAATTCCTGTTAGATCTGCTGATCAACCGCGTACCGCCTGGCGTAGATGAAGCTGCCTACGTAAAAGCCGGATTCCTTGCTGCTATCGCCAAAGGCGAAGCCACCTCCCCACTGGTTACTCCTGAAAAAGCCATTGAACTGCTCGGCACCATGCAGGGCGGCTATAACATTCATCCGCTGATTGACGCGCTGGACAACGAAAAGCTGGCACCGATTGCTGCCAAAGCGCTCTCTTCAACGCTGCTGATGTTCGATAACTTCTACGATGTAGAAGAAAAAGCCAAAGCAGGCAACGTTTACGCGAAGCAGGTTATGCAGTCCTGGGCCGATGCCGAATGGTTCCTGAACCGCCCTGCGCTTGCTGAAAAAATTACCGTGACCGTCTTTAAGGTTACCGGTGAAACCAACACCGATGACCTCTCTCCGGCTCCGGACGCGTGGTCTCGTCCTGATATCCCCCTGCACGCCCTGGCGATGCTGAAAAACGCCCGTGAAGGCATCGAGCCGGATCAGCCGGGTAGCGTTGGCCCGATTAAACAGATCGAAGCGCTTCAGGAGAAAGGTTTCCCGCTGGCCTACGTCGGTGATGTGGTTGGTACCGGTTCTTCCCGTAAATCCGCCACCAACTCCGTGCTGTGGTTCATGGGCGACGACATTCCGCACGTGCCGAACAAGCGCGGCGGCGGCCTGTGCCTCGGCGGCAAAATTGCGCCAATCTTCTTCAACACCATGGAAGATGCGGGCGCTCTGCCAATTGAAGTGGACGTGAGCAACCTGAACATGGGCGACGTGATTGACGTTTACCCGTATAAAGGCGAAGTGCGCAACCACGAAACCAACGAACTGTTGGCAAGCTTCGAGCTGAAAACCGACGTGCTGATCGACGAAGTGCGTGCCGGTGGCCGTATTCCGCTGATCATTGGCCGTGGCCTGACCACCAAAGCGCGTGAAGCGCTGGGTCTGCCGCACAGTGACGTGTTCCGTCAGGCGAAAGACGTGGCGGAAAGCAATCGCGGCTTCTCACTGGCACAGAAAATGGTCGGTCGCGCCTGCGGCGTCGCTGGTATCCGTCCTGGCGCGTACTGCGAGCCGAAAATGACCTCCGTGGGCTCTCAGGACACCACCGGTCCAATGACCCGTGATGAACTGAAAGACCTGGCGTGCCTGGGCTTCTCATCTGACCTGGTCATGCAGTCCTTCTGCCACACTGCGGCATATCCGAAGCCGGTTGACGTCACTACGCACCACACGCTGCCTGACTTCATTATGAACCGTGGCGGTGTCTCCCTGCGTCCGGGCGACGGCGTTATCCACTCCTGGCTTAACCGCATGCTGCTGCCGGATACCGTGGGTACCGGCGGTGACTCCCATACCCGTTTCCCGATTGGTATCTCCTTCCCTGCGGGCTCCGGTCTGGTGGCGTTTGCCGCAGCGACCGGCGTGATGCCTCTCGACATGCCTGAATCCGTGCTGGTGCGCTTCAAAGGCAAAATGCAGCCGGGCATCACTCTGCGCGATCTGGTGCACGCAATCCCGCTGTATGCCATCAAACAGGGTCTGCTGACCGTTGAGAAGAAGGGCAAGAAAAACATCTTCTCTGGCCGCATTCTGGAAATTGAAGGTCTGCCGGATCTGAAAGTTGAGCAGGCGTTCGAGCTGACCGATGCCTCTGCCGAGCGTTCTGCGGCGGGCTGTACCATCAAGCTGAACAAAGAGCCGATTATTGAGTATCTGACCTCCAACATCGTGCTGCTCAAGTGGATGATTGCGGAAGGCTACGGCGACCGCCGTACGCTGGAGCGTCGTATTCAGGGCATGGAAAAATGGCTGGCGGATCCGCAGCTGCTGGAAGCTGACGCTGACGCAGAGTACGCGGCGGTGATCGACATCGATCTGGCGGATATCAAAGAGCCAATCCTGTGTGCGCCAAACGATCCGGACGATGCGCGTCTGCTCTCTGACGTACAGGGCGATAAGATCGACGAAGTGTTCATCGGCTCCTGTATGACCAACATCGGCCACTTCCGTGCTGCCGGTAAGCTGCTGGATACTCACAAAGGCCAGCTGCCGACCCGTCTGTGGGTGGCGCCGCCAACCCGTATGGATGCGGCGCAGCTGACCGAAGAGGGCTACTACAGCGTGTTCGGTAAGAGCGGGGCGCGTATTGAAATTCCGGGCTGCTCCCTGTGCATGGGCAACCAGGCGCGCGTGGCCGACGGTGCGACAGTGGTTTCCACCTCCACCCGTAACTTCCCGAACCGTTTGGGTACCGGGGCGAACGTCTACCTGGCTTCTGCGGAGCTGGCAGCGGTTGCGGCGCTGATTGGCAAACTGCCAACGCCGGAAGAGTACCAGACCTTTGTGGCTCAGGTAGATAAGACGGCGGTGGATACCTATCGCTATCTGAACTTCGACCAGCTCTCTCAGTACACCGAGAAGGCTGACGGGGTGATCTTCCAGACCGCACAGCGACAGGCTTTCTTCGTCGTAGTAGCTCATCCCCTCTTCCATCTCATCACCCGAGAACTCAAGCTGGTTGGCACGCACCATCACCTCTTCGCCATCCATCCACAGGGTGTATTCGTGTCCGGCGCGTTGCCAGGAGCGTTCACTGCCTTTCACCGTTTCCGCTGCCTGTTCGACTTCATCCAGCAGCGCGAGGTTCTCTTTCACCTCTTCGTTAAACCAGTGTCCAACGGCTTCGTGCCCCATCGACATTCGCACTTTCACCACGCCGGTGATGTCGCGCAAAAATTCGTAATCCATAGCGTTTTCCTCTGCAAAGCCATTAGGGTAATTATCGCAGCAGAGAGGAAGAAAAAAAGCGGGAGAGGTGGGAGGAATGAAAATAAAAAAAATACCCCTCACCCTGGCCCTCTCCCAAAGGGAGAGGGAATAAAATCCCCCTTGCCCCTTGGGGAGAGGGGTTAGGGGTTAGG